>NZ_AGSX01000046.1 GCF_000235745.1 Stutzerimonas stutzeri SDM-LAC
CCGCGAAGCCCCTGCCGATAGTACTGGAAGATGCCTTCAAACTTGGCTTCAGCCGTGATCGGGCAAAGATCGAGAAATACATCCAGCTCGTAGAGCAGCGGATCATCGCGCTGCCGTATAAACAGTGGTTCACCCTGACGGATACCGACGAGCTGCTGGCACGCATACGGCTGCAGCGTGCCGGGCATATTCTCGGGTCTGCCTACGTGGAGATCGATCTGGCCTACCCGCAAACAGGGGAGAGCAAGCGAGTCGTTTTTTCTGGCGATCTCGGCGCGCCGCACGCACCATTTCTGATGCCCCCCGAATCACCCGAACGCGCCGACATCCTGGTGTTAGAAAGCACCTACGGCGACCGCCTCCACGAAGACCGCAGCAACCGCCGCCATCGGCTCGAAGCCGTCATCGAGAAAGCGCTGGAAGATCAAGGCACCGTCCTGATCCCTGCTTTCAGCATCGGCCGAACTCAAGAACTGCTCTACGAACTCGAAGACATCATTCAGAGCAAGCAAAGCGCCAAGCCCGCCCCTGTAGGAGGGAGCTCGCTCGCGAACCCCGCCGCAATGTCAACGCCTAGCGAAACCAACTGGCCCGAGCTGCCGATCATCCTCGACTCCCCCCTCGCAAGCCGCTTCACCGATGCCTATCGCGCATTGAAGCCCTTCTGGAACCAGGAGGCCGGCGATCGCGTCCAATCTGGGCGCCGCCCATTGGCCTTCGAACAGCTCATTACCGTAGACAGCCACAACGACCACCAGCGCATTGTCAAGCATCTGGCCCAGACTGCACGCCCAGCCATCGTCATTGCCGGCGGCGGCATGTGCAGCGGCGGTCGCATCGTCAATTACCTCAAAGCCATGCTGGGCGATAAAAGGCACAACGTTTTGTTTGTCGGCCACCAGGCCAAAGGCACGCCTGGGCATGACATCCAAACCTACGGCCCGAAAGGCGGCTACGTAGTCCTCGACGGCGAACGCATCGATATCCGGGGTGGCATCACCAGTATCGGCGGCTACTCTGCTCATGCGGATCAGAAAGGGTTGGTGGAGTTTGTGACCGGGATGCAGGGGTGGCCGAGTGAGATTCGGGTGGTGCATGGCGAGCAACAAGCCAAACAAGCCCTTACCGCTCGGCTCTACACGGAATATGAACAGCAAGATAGGCCGCTTGTTAAAATCGCACGTTTGGGGTAGGGCATGCGAACAGCAAGGTGCTCTCCGATCTTCCGAAAATGCTCTCGTCAAGCGGAGCCTAGTTACTATTCGAAGCTGTAAAAAAGAATACGGCTACCATTTGTCGTGCTGGCATGCAACAATTAATTAACATTAAGAAAATTGAATAGCGGTGGGATGGTAAATGGGTAATGCGGAATTTATATCTAGATTGCTCAATGTAGGCCTCAGAGGGAGCACTCTGGTAAGTAAATTCTTACTAATTATCATGCTCGCAAAATACTTGCAGCCAAGTTCTCTCGGCATGTATGGACTGCTTGTGGTTTCCATTGCTTACTCTATGTACCCCCTAGGGTTCGAGTTTTATACGTTTAGCTCCCGTGAACTTGTTCGTGCTGACATCAAAGACCGAGCGCAGAAGTTAAAAAATCAAGTGTCGATGCATGCAGTGCTATATTTCTTTGTTATGCCATTGCTTTTGTTGGTTTTTTACTTTGAATTTATTCCTTGGAGATTGGCCCCGTTATTTCTTATTCTAGTTGTGCTGGAGCATTTAAATCAGGAAGCTATGCGGTTGTTAACCGCGTTACAGTATCAATTGGTTTCCAGTGTGGCTTTATTTTTGCGTCAAGGCCTTTGGGCTTTAGTGTTAGTGCTGCTGATGTATTTTTATCCTAGTCTTCGAAAGCTTGAATATTTATTGACCGCGTGGGCAGTTGGTAGTTTTTTTGCATTGTGCTTGTCGGTCTATGTCTTAGTGAAGATGTCGGCGATAAAGAATAATGCAATAAAGAAAACGGAATGGCACTGGGTGCTGAGAGGTATCAAGATAGCATTGCCATTATTTGCTGCCTCGCTGAGCGTAAATTTCATTACGACAGCCGATCGTTATTGGCTCGCAATATTGCAAGGCGATACGATCTTGGGCGCATACGTTTTTTATATGGCTCTGGTAACTGCAATGATTACTTTTATGGATGCCGGGATTTTTTCATTCATATATCCACGGCTTTTGGTTTGCTCTGCTGAAGATGATAGAGAAGGTTTTTCTAAACTAATTAAAGGCATGTTTATTCAGGTGTCCTTGGTGTCAGCTTTCTTTGTCTTGTTCATTGTTTTTTTTGCTGATTGGTTTTTTACTCTCCTCGGGGAGGCTGTTTATAGCGAAAACATTGGTGTTTTTTATGTGCTGGTTTTTATGGTAATAATTCAGGCTTTTGGCTATATCCCGCATTATGGATTATACGCCCAAAGCTGTGACAAGCAGATAGTCGTGTCTAGCATAGTAAGTGTTCCGCTTTTTATCGTAAGCGTCCTTATTCTATCGCAGTATAATGTCAGGTATGCAATACCGGTTGCGCTGTGTTTTGTTTATGCATTTGTGTTGATATATAAGTTGTATGCTTATTACTTAGTTTCGAAAAGGGTGGTGTTATGAATACTTTGAGCATGATAGGGCGTGAGAAAGGACTGTTTGATAGGGATATTGAAAAAAATAAAGAGAAATTGGTAAATGTCGTTAGTGGCTCTCGCTTTTTAGTGCTCGGCGGAGCGGGTAGTATCGGTCAGGCAGTAGTTAAAGAAATTTTCAAACGAAACCCACAGAAGTTGCATGTTGTAGATATCAGCGAAAACAACATGGTTGAGCTGGTGCGAGATATTCGTAGCTCATACGGTTATATAGATGGTGATTTTCAAACTTTCGCCCTGGATATTGGCTCTATCGAATATGATGCTTTTTTCCAAGCGGATGGTCAGTACGACTACGTACTGAATCTCTCGGCGTTGAAACATGTGCGCAGCGAGAAAGACCCTTATACCTTGATGCGTATGATTGACGTCAACGTTTTCAATACGGACAAAACACTGAAACAGTGTATCGATGCCGGAGTGAGAAAGTATTTTTGCGTTTCCACCGACAAAGCGGCCAATCCCGTGAACATGATGGGTGCGTCCAAGCGTATTATGGAAATGTTCCTTATGCGTCGCAGCGTTGAAATCGAAATTTCAACCGCTCGGTTTGCTAATGTGGCCTTTTCAGATGGCTCGCTATTACACGGATTTAACCAGCGATTGGAAAAGCGACAGCCCATCGTTGCTCCGAACGACATCAAGCGTTACTTCGTAACTCCACAAGAGTCCGGAGAACTTTGTCTAATGAGCTGTATATTTGGCGAAAATCGCGACATTTTCTTCCCAAAACTGAGCGAAGATCTTCATCTAATCACCTTTGCTGATATAGCAGTTAAATATCTTAAGGCCAAGGGATATGAGCCCTACATCTGTCAAACCGAAGAGGAAGCTCGTGCTTTCTTCTCGGAATCAGCAAATCCTGAGCAAGCCAAGCAGTGGCCTTGTCTGTTCACTGCCAGCGACACTACTGGCGAGAAAGATTTTGAAGAGTTTTTCACCGACAAAGAAACTCTCGATATGCAATGCTTCATCAATTTGGGTGTGATCAAAAATCAGCCGAAATATGATGAGAAACTTCTCCAACACTTCAGTGCGAGTATCGAGACGATGAAAAACAATGTAGGTTGGAGTAAACAAGAATTGGTAGATCTCTTTTTCCAAATGCTGCCTAATTTTGGGCACAAGGAAACCGGTAAATACCTTGATAGTAAAATGTGAGTCCGACAATGCATACCCAACTCGTCCAATTTGTACGCGAAATTTATCAAACGCAAGACTTCATTCCCTTGCATGTGCCCAGTTTCACTGGTAACGAAAAAGCGTACCTGAACCAAACCATTGATAGCACTTTTGTATCTAGTGTGGGCGAGTTTGTCGATCAGTTCGAAACGCACATCCAGACATTCACCCACAGCCAGCGCGCGATCGCTACGGTAAATGGCACCGCTGCGCTGCACACCGCTCTTTATATGGCAAACGTCAGGGGGGGGGATTTGGTACTCACCCAGGCGCTTACATTTGTCGCTACCTGCAATGCCATCCATCAACTAGGCGCACAACCGGTGTTTATCGACATCGAACCCCAAGTCTTCGGCCTTTGCCCTAATGCAACCCAGAACTGGCTGGAGAATAACGCTCAACTGGACAGCGACGGTCAATGTCGACACAAGCAAAGTGGTGCGCGTATTCAAGCGCTGGTACCGATGCATACCTTCGGTCATCCCGTGCGGCTGGCTGAGCTTCTAGCCCTGAGCGAAAGATGGAATCTATGTCTGATCGAAGATGCAGCAGAAAGCCTTGGCTCCTACTATCAGGGGCTGCATACGGGCACTATGGGGCGCTTTGGAGTATTGAGCTTCAACGGGAATAAAATTATTACCACCGGAGGCGGCGGCATGCTGCTCTGCCGCCACTCCGAGGATGGTGGAGCTGCCAAACATCTGACCACCACCGCCAAACAGCCGCACCCCTATGAGTTCTATCACGATCAGCCCGGCTTCAATTACCGCTTGCCTAATCTGAATGCCGCCTTGGGTTGTGCGCAAATTGAGCAGCTGGAAGCTCGTCTAGTCAGCAAGCGCCGTATTGCCCGCCTATACCAAGAATTCTTTTCCGGCAGCGACTATCGCTTTGTCGCAGAGCCGAGCTATGGGCGTTCCAACTACTGGCTCAATGCGATCTATTGCCCAAGCGTTCAGGCACGCAACGAGCTGTTAGAAAAAACCAATGCTCAAGGTGTCATGACACGCCCCGTTTGGCAACTCATGCACCGATTGCCCATGTACCAACAGTGCCTAAAAGGTGAGTTAACCTACGCAGAGCAAGCCGAAGCCCATCTGGTTAACTTGCCTAGCTCAGCCTTGAAAATTTAATTTTTTATTGAATTTGGGTTGTGAAAGATTTTGCGGCAACGACGTAAAAACTGAGTCAATGATTCACTATTTAGCACGGCAAATTTTAAAAATAAGGTCTATAAGGTGCAGGGCGCCGAAGCTGGTATTTAGAGGGATAGTATGGAAAGGCGAGAGAAGTTTGGTGGTGTAGAGATAATTTCAAATGTTTATGTGGTTGGAGCAAGTGGATTTGCTTTAGAGGTCTCTGGATATATTAAGGATAATGGCAAATATAAGATAGCTGGTTATTTCGATAAAGAATATGTTGGGAGTGATTACTTTTCACCTTTTTTGGGCTCGGAGGAAGAGTTTGAATTTAATTCCGGTGATAATATAGTTATTTCTATAGCTGATTGCAAGGTTAGAGGTGGGGTTTATCTTAAGCTAAAGAAAAGAGGGCTGAAGTTTCCTAATATCATACATCACAGTTGTTATGTTTCTTCTATTGCAGATATAGCTGAGGGAGCAATACTGTGTCCGTTCGTCACGATCACTTCAAACGCTATTATAGGTAGAAATTTCCATGCGAACATATATAGCTATGTGGCACATGATTGCGTTCTCGGAAATAATGTCACATTTGCGCCTGGTGTGAAGTGTAACGGCAATGTGATAATTGAAGATGATGTCTATGTTGGTACTGGTGCAGTCATATTTCAAGGCAAGCCAGGTAAGCCTCTAATTATCGGGGCGGGTTCAGTAATAGCTGCAGGTTCAGTGGTTACTAAAAGTGTTCCTGCAGGAAAAATATTTTTTGGTAGTCCCGCTATAGAATTTACTAAAGAAAATATAAAAAGGAGGTCATAATGAGTAAATTCCTAAATAGCATTCCAATAGAGAGCATAGAAATAGGGATGTCGGCTTCGTTTTCACAAACTATAACAGATGCGGACATAAAAGCCTTTGCAGCTATTTCTGGGGATAAAAATCCTGTACATGTAGACGGTGTTTATGCTTCTAGCTCAAGATATAAAAAGAGAATAGCTCATGGTTTGCTTACTGCTTCTTTTTTTTCTTCTCTTTTCGGCACAAAAATACCGGGGGAAGGTTGTGTATATGTGTCGCAGAGCCTAAATTTCAAACGACCTGTTTATATAGATGATACAGTTACCGCAATAATCGAAGTTATAGATGTTAAAGTCGATGCGAAAAAAGTTTTTTTTAAAACGATATGTAAGGTTGGCGGTAAGATTGTTACCGATGGTGAGGCAGAGATTTTTATTCCTTAGCTTCTGAAATTTTGAAGGTGTGAGATGGGTGTTTTTATTATTGCGGAAATCGGTGTTAACCATAATGGTTCTGTAGAAACGGCGAAGCAATTAGTGGATGCGGCAGTAGCAGCGAAAGCAGATGCTGTGAAATTTCAAACTTTTAAGGCTGAGCTTGCAATTTCTAAATTTGCGCCTAAGGCAGATTATCAAAAAAAAGCCACCGGGGAAGTTGAATCACAGTTAGAGATGGTAAAAAAACTTGAGCTCGATCGATCAGCACATCTAGAGCTTATTTCTTACTGTAAAACCAAGGGCATTGAGTTTCTTTCAACACCGTTTGACCACGATAGTATTGAGATGCTTCATGAACTAGGCTTGGCAACCTTCAAAGTACCCAGCGGTGAGATAACAAATCTGCCATATTTGCGTCATATTGGCAGCCTGAAAAAACAAGTTATCCTATCCACTGGTATGGCTAATCTCGGAGAAATCGAATCGGCGATTCAAACGCTTATACAAGCCGGAACGCAGCGGACAAATATCACCGTTCTGCACGCCAATACCGAATACCCTACACCTATGCAGGATGTAAACCTGAAGGCTATGCAAACTCTGGGACAATCGTTCGACTTGGCCTACGGGTATAGTGACCACACCAATGGCATAGAAGTGCCTATCGCTGCCGTCGCCTTAGGCGCAAGCGTAATTGAAAAACATTTCACTTTGGATAAGGCGCTGCCTGGTCCGGATCATAAAGCCAGCCTAGAGCCGGAAGAGCTATTCGCTATGGTTAATGCTATCCGCAACATTGAGCTCGCGCTGGGCAGTCCGATCAAGCAGGCCAGCCCCAGCGAAGCAAAGAATAAAGCTATAGCGCGCAAATCTCTAGTTGCTAAAGTCGCCATCAAGCAAGGTGAAACCTTCACCGAAACTAACTTGACCGTGAAGCGCCCAGGTACTGGCATCAGCCCTATGCGTTGGGATGAGTTTATCGGTATTAGAGCGCAAAGAGATTACGAAGAGGATGAGTTGATATGAAACTCTGCGTAGTCACCGGTACGCGTGCGGAGTATGGTTTGCTTTATTGGCTTATGAAAGGCATCGAAAGCGACTGTGAGTTGCAGCTGCAGCTGATAGTTACTGGAATGCATCTAAGCCCTGAGTTCGGGTTGACCTATAAAGAAATAGAAAAAGAATTTACTATCGATAAAAAGATAGAAATGTTGCTTTCATCTGATACCCCCGTAGGTATATCAAAATCGATGGGCTTGGCGCAAATCAGCTTTGCCGAAGCCTATGAAGAGCTTAAGCCAGATTTGCTCATAGTGCTGGGTGATCGCTACGAGATCTTTGCTGCCGCAAGTGCGGCAATGATTTCTTGCATACCCATCGCCCACTTACATGGTGGGGAGACCACCGAAGGCGCCTTTGATGAGGCTATGCGTCATAGCATCACGAAGATGAGTCATCTACACTTTACAGGCACCGAAGAATATAGAAGGCGAGTAATTCAGTTGGGCGAGCAGCCTGATCGTGTATTTGCTGTTGGCGGTATGGGCGTGGAAAATATTCGACGCATGCCTTTGCTTGATAAAAATGAATTTGAAGAATCTATTAGTTTTAACCTGGCTGCAAGAAATCTCCTTGTTACTTTTCACCCCGTAACACTGGAAGAAGCTACCGCTGAAGCTCAGTTTTCTGAACTGCTAGCCGCTTTAGATGAGCTGAAAGACACCCACCTTATTTTCACCAAAGCCAACAGCGATACCGCAGGGCGTGTTATCAATCAAATGATTGATGATTACGTCAGCGTTAACTCATATAAAGCAGTCGCTTTTACTTCCCTTGGTCAGTTACGTTATCTCAGCGCCCTGCAGTATGTGGACGCCGTTGTAGGCAATAGCTCCAGCGGGTTAGCTGAAGCGCCCAGCTTTCGAATCGGCACTATAAATATCGGTGATAGACAGAAGGGTAGAATAAAAGCAGTTAGCGTAATTGATTGTGATCCTCAAAAAAAGTCTATAAGTCAGGCTTTGATTAAACTCTATTCAGTAGAGTTCCAAGCGCTTTTGCCTGAAACGGTAAATCCATATGGTGATGGCTGCCCAAGCCATAAAATTATAGATCTAATAAAGAAGATAAAGTTAAATATCGCTGTGAAGAAAGTATTTTTCGATTTTGATTGATATAGGTGAAAACATGAAATATTGCATTAGATGTGTTATGCCAAGCACGAGACCTGGGATAACTTTCGATGAGAGAGGCGTTTGTGCTGCCTGTCAGAGTTATGAAAAAAGAGAAAAAGTAAATTATCATGAGCGCTGGCATGAACTAGAAAATATTTGCGATAAATATCGTGGTATGAATGGGGCCAATGGCTATGACTGCATGATAGCGGTATCGGGTGGTAAGGATAGCCACTTCCAAGTTCATATAATGAAAGAAAAAATGGGGATGAATCCGCTTTTGGTTTCCGTGGAGGATAACTTCCCGATGACCAAGGCTGGTATTCATAACATTAAAAATATATCTGAGGCTTTTGGCTGCGATATAATTTCGATGAAGCCTAACGTGCAATCCCAAAAAATAATAACAAAATATACTTTTGAGAGGTATGGGAGGCCAACCTATCTAGTTGATAGATATATTTATACTTATCCATTGCATATGGCGGTTAAATTTAATACTCCACTTCTTGTTTATGGTGAAAATGTTGCTTATGAGTATGGCGGCGCCCATGCTGTTGAAACATATTCAGCGAAAGATCAAGTAAATAATGGTGTTGGGAGTGGGATAGCTATAGAAGAAATCGTGAATTTAGGTATAGATTCAAGGAGTTTGAGCTTTTTTGACCCGCCAACGCAAAAGGAAATTGATAAGCTAGATCCTATATATTTAAGTTATTTTCTAGAGTGGAGTAGTTTTCGGAACTATGAGTTCGCAAAAAAGAACGGTTTTCACGACTTGACTCATGAGTGGAATAGAACGCATCACATTGAGCAGTTTGATCAAGTAGATACCCCGGCTTACCTTGTCCATTCGTGGATGAAGTATCCAAAGTTCGGACACGCCTCGGCGACTGATTATGCAGCAAGAATGATTCGCTACGGTATGATAAGCCGAGAGCAGGCGATTAAGCTTGTACGTGAGCATGATCATGCATTAGACCCGAGATGCGTTGAAGAATTCTGTCACTTTACTGGTTATAGCGAACGGGATTTTTGGAAGGTAATTGATAGCCATTATAATAAAGGGATCTTCAATAAAAATAAAAATAATGTATGGGTTCTAAAAAAGCCGCTTTGGGGGTGACGCGTAATGAAGAGCTGGGAATGCATAGTCTTATCCCCTAACGACTCCATCCGCGATGCTATGCGAACACTGGATAAAGGCTCGCTGCGTATTGTGCTTATTTGTGATGCTGAGCAAAAGCTGTTGGGAACAGTTACTGACGGTGATACCCGCCGTGCACTATTAGCCGATGCTAATATGCAGGACGCTGTCAGTCAGATAATGAATACCAATCCTATAAGTGTAACCAGTAACACTAGTCGCGAGCAGCGTCTTCGGTTGATGAAACAGCATGATCTTACAGCTATCCCGATTCTGGACAGCAGGAATTCTGTTATCAGCCTCGAAACCTTACATCAAGCTATGCAGCCAGAACAGCGCGATAATCCAGTATTTATTATGGCTGGGGGATTTGGTACGCGTCTGCAACCGCTTACCGATCACTGCCCGAAACCCATGCTGCGGGTTGGTGACAAGCCTATGCTAGAACTTCTTCTCAGCCAATTTATTAGCCATGGTTTTTATAATTTCTATATTTCTACGCACTATCTTCCCGAAATAATTCGTCGCCACTTCGGTGATGGTAGCCGATGGAACGTCAGTATCCAATATGTGCATGAAGAGAGTCCGCTTGGGACGGGAGGGGCCCTAGGTTTGCTACCTATAGGTCTTCCTAACCTTCCGCTTATTATGATGAACGGTGATGTGCTGACTAAGATAGACTATACACGTTTGTTGCGTCACCACGAAAGGTACAAGTTTGACGCTACCATCTGCGTGCGTGAAGATGAGCATAGAGTACCCTTTGGCGTAATAGAAACTGAAGAGCAGCTTGTCACTAGTATGATAGAAAAACCTACCTTCCGATACAAGATCAACACAGGCATTTATATTCTTAATCCCGATATCGTTACCAGTGTGCAGGCGAGCCAACGCATTGATATGCCCACGTTGTTGGAGAAGCACAGAGTTAATAAAAAGCGTATAGGTACCTATACCAGTTACGATTATTGGCTTGATATCGGTCAAATGAAAGACTACCAAAAGGCACAGCGGGATATTGAAACCTATTTCAAGCCACCCAATGGAAATTATGATGAATAAAGTTGCAGTAATTGGGCTGGGTAATATTTCTAAGCGACATAGAGCTAATATAAAAAGACTTTATCCTGAAGCAATAGTTTTTGCTGTTTCAGCTAGTGGAAGACAACCTTGTGAGCCAATCGAAAATGCAGATGAATTTTTATCGAGCATTGATGAGCTTCTACAATATAAACCGGATATGGCTATTGTAGCTTCGCCGGCGACCTTTCATGCTCAGCATGCAATTCCGTTATTAAAAAACGAGATTCCTGTATTAATTGAAAAGCCGCTTTCAGGGTGTGAATGGGAAGCTGCGTCTATCTTAGCGGCTGAAAAACAATATAAAACTCCCGCCACAGTAGGGTATTGCCTCCGATATCTACCCAGCAGCCAATATATTAAGTTGCTGCTTGAAGATAACTTGATTGGTGAGATTTATAATGCATTTGTGGAGGTGGGCCAATATCTGCCCGATTGGCGACCGAGCCAAAACTACCGAGAAAGTGTTTCTGCCAGCGCTCAGCTAGGTGGAGGCGTACTACTTGAGCTGAGCCACGAACTTGACTATATACAGTGGCTCTTGGGCCCACTTCAATATCAGCACGCCATTTTACGTTCATCAAAAGATCTACAACTACCCGTTGAAGACTCCGCAGATATTTTGGCTCTGAATGTCCGGGGAACAGTAGTGTCGGTACATCTTGATTTCTTACAACGGAAGGTACATCGAAAGTGTCGCTTCATAGGTAGCGAGGGCAGTCTTGAATGGGATTTGCTGCGAAATGAGATAACATTTTCTACGAAAGGCTCTGAAAGACAAGTATTCAGTCAGCCTGAATGGGATAAAAATCAAATGTACTTGGATATGCTCCAAGATTTTGAAGGGCTAATAAATGGCAAGCCCAATAGTTGTGTTACTTTGGATGAAGCACAAAGAACCGTTTCTTTAATAACTAAAATAAAATCATCGGCGCTTACTACGAAAGGGTTGCAATGAAAACTTATGCATTCATTTTTGCTAGAGGTGGCTCAAAAGGCCTGCCGAAGAAAAATATAAAAGAACTAGCAGGTAAACCACTTTTATGTCATTCGATAGATATCGCATTGGTTGCACCCTCGATTGATAAGGTTTTTGTGTCTACCGATGACCTTGAAATTGCGGAGATAGCGAAGAATGCGGGTGCAGTTGTCATCAAACGGCCAATAAAATTAGCTGATGATCACGCGCCGGAATGGTTGGCTTGGCAACATGCTATAGAATGGGTTGGAAAAAACTATGGTAGGTTTGATACCTTCGTCAGCTTACCTGCGACTAGCCCCTTGCGCAGTGTTGGTGATGTGGAAACTGCTATTCAAAAGCTGCGTAAAGATGCAGCAGACGTGTGTATTGCAGTAACGCCTGCGAATAGAAGCCCTTACTTCAACATGGTTCAATACAATCAAGAAGGCTATGTTGAGCTATTAAATAAGTCGGACGATGAGATAAAACGCCGGCAGGATGCACCTTTGGTTTTTGATGTTACAACGGTCGTATATGTTTCTAAGCCTGATTTCATTCTTAACAGCTGCGGTCTATTCTCTGGGAAGGTGACGGCTATTGAGGTGCCGAAATCTAGAGCGGTAGATATTGATGACATTTATGATTTTAAACTAGCGGAAGCTATTACTCTAAGCTCTATAGGGGAAAAAGGATGAGAAATTTACTCAAGCACAAATCGATACTAGTTGCCGGTGCAGGTGGGCTACTTGGAAGCCGGCTAGTATGTGGGTTGCTTGCACAAGGCGCTAATGTCATAGCGGCAGATATAAATATTGACAGGGCGAAGGATTTATTTATTGAGCTGGGCGTTGATGTTAACTCGCCTGCTCTGCAGATGCTATCTCTTGATATTACAAACGCAGATGCAGTTAAAAAGCTGTTTTCTACCTCTGACAATATAGATGGTGCAGTTAACAGTACTTATCCCCGAAATAAAGCCTATGGTGCTCACTTCTTCGATGTGACTTTAGATAGTTTTAATGAAAATGTTTCTCTGCATTTGGGTAGTTCTTTTTTGTTTTCTCAACAATGTGCGGCTTATTTTGTAAGAAATAGAAAGCCGTTCTCGTTGGTAAATATATCATCAATTTATGGTGTTGTTCCGCCAGACTTTTCCATATATAAAGATACAACAATGACCATGGCGGTTGAGTACGCGGCAATAAAATCTGCACTGTTGCATCTTAATAAGTATGTGGCTTCTTATATTGATGATAGTAGGTTTCGTGTTAATTGTGTTAGTCCCGGCGGCATTTTCGACCATCAACCGGAGGTATTCTTAAAGGCGTATAAAGAAAAAACTCTTGGTACAGGTATGTTGGATGTAGATAGTATCGTTGGTTCTGTGCTTTTTTTATTATCCGATCAGTCGCGATATGTCGTGGGGCAGAATATAGTTGTCGACGATGGCTTTACATTGTAATGAAGCTTGTTGTGCAGGACGGATATTCTTGAGTCAAATTGAATTGCAACTATTTTGGTTTGGCGAAGAATGCTTATTTGCTGTTGCTGGATCCAGTGGAAAGGTTTGATGGTATGACTAAAAGACTGATATTTTCATTCCTGTTTCCATATGTCCTGGCTATTATATTTGTTTGCTTCTTTCCGGGGAGGTCAATGGTTGAGAATTATTATTTTTTATTTTTCTCAAGTTGGATCTTTGTTGTGATTGTTCTTTTGCTTGGCTTGGTAACTTATGGTTGCTTGTTGCAATATAAGAAAGGACAATCTATTTCATGTGATTGTATTGTTGATGCTAAGTGGGTTGGGATTAATTCTTGGTTTTTGTTTTTTTTACCTTTGCTAGGGGTTTTTTTTCTTTTCTACGATAGGGTTGTTATTAGGAATATAAACTATCTAGATCAGGAATTAAGGGCTGCGAGGTATGAATGGCTATCTTCCGAGGGAGGGTCTTTTTTTGGAATCGCAGGGAATTTATTTATTCCGTTTTCTTACGTAGGTGTTTTTTTTGCTTTGAGATACTTTAAATACATAAAAATAAGATATTTGCTGTTGTGTACTTCGGTGTTTTCTATTTTCTTTCATGCCTATCTCAATGGTGGCAGAAGCAATGTGTTTTTGCTGTTGGTTTTTTTGGTTGTTTTATATTGTATTGGGCGCTACAAGATAAACATCGCATTGATCCTTAATAAGTTCTCATTTTTGGCGGTTTTGTTTTTATTGGCTGTTTTTTTCTATATATTGGCGGTGGTCAAGTCATCTGCTTCTATTGGTGGGGCTTCTATACAAGAGTTACTATATTTTGGTTTGATAGAGATGTATGGAGTGCCTGATCTTGATTTTTTTAAAGAGGATCATTCTGACTTGCTCTGTTTTTTATTATATTCTTTTTTGTATCTCTTCCATGGGCAGTGGACGTCACAGATCGTTTATAGCTTAGATGAGCGTGCCGGTTACCATTCGATTGTTTCTGCCTTTACCGTTATTTTGGATGACTTAGGAGTTATAGATTTAGGTTTATATGAGCGTGCGTTTTCAGATACAGGAGCATTTGTTTCTTTGCCTGCTTCTGTTTATTATGATTTTGGTTGGTTGGGGCTCGTTGTATACTCCACTTTCTTCGGATGGTTATTTGGAGTGGTGTTGTTTTATGTAAATACATATAGGAGGTTGGGTCTCGTTGGTGCAGGTTTGGTTTTCTTTACGATGCCAATATTAATTCTTTCGCCAATTGTACCAGCATACGGGTTTAGTTATTATTCTTTCATTTTGTTCGCGTTTTTTGTTTTCTTTATAACTAATATGGCTTTTTTTAGGCGAAAAATATATCTTTAAAGGAGGGTATATGAAAATCGGATACGCAATGCTGTACCCATATCGCGGCAGCATACAAAATATGATTTTTTTATCTGAATTGTTTAAGAGGCAAGGGCATCAAAATTTCTTCCTGAAGTGCAATGCTTCTGTTCCTTATTGTTATAATAGGATGATTAAAGGGACTAGTAAGCTTGTAGAATGTACCAAGTGTTTTGCTGGGGGGGTTGATACTTTTAATGTTGAGAATGTGACAAGTATTGATAATAGGTTGCGATTAAAGCTAAGTGAGGAGCTTAAGTTCGACATAGTCTCTTCTTCTTCTTATAGCCTGCATAGAATAGAAACCGATGAAGATTGTAGTTCAAAAGCAGTGTTGGATACGCAAGATAAGCTTAAGCCCTTGGCTGAAATTGTATATGCAAATGCTTTGAAGTGGATTGAGGATAATGAATTAAAGCTTGTTTTTATTTTTAATGGCCGCTTAGATATGCCGCGAGCTGTTTTAAAGGCCTGCGAATCTAAGGGCATACCTTTTATCACCTTTGAGGCGGCGTATCCGGGGGTTGCTTTAGAGGTAAATGATGACTGTAGGTCTTTGAAGTCGCTGCATAAAATCATAGGCGAATTTATTGGGAAACCATTAAAGTTATCTCAAGCTGTTTTTTCTGCGGAGATAGCTAACCAAATGCTCAGTAAAAGTAATTTGGTCTGGAGGCTCTATAATACAGATCCGTTGCCTGCTAGTTGGCCTTCTAATGGGCGTCAAAAAATCTTAATAGTGCCTAGCAGCAATCATGAGCTTAAAGGTGCTGATGCATGGACACCAGCTTGGAAGCATCCACTGGAAGGAGTGGAGGCGGTTTTATCTAAGCTAAATATTGATTTTTCTAATTGTGTAATAAGAAGCCATCCAAACTGGAGTGAAAATATTGGAGTTAGTTTGGATGGCTCTAAGTCAGAGCGCGTCTATGTGGATTGGGCGACCCGTAATGGGGCTGTTATTATACCTAGTTCTAGTAAGATAAATACTATTGATTTAATACGGCAGGCGGACATTGTTATCGTTCAATATGGAACGGCCGGAATTGAGGCGGGCCTGCTGGGAAAAAAAGTTATAGGCCTTTCTCCGTCTTGGTATAGTACTTCTGGGTTTTCATCGCAAGTTCATAGTCCTCATGATTTTGGCGCTTTATCCTTTCTTGAGACACATGATGCTGATGATGTCATCCGAAGGTCGTTAAGGTTTATTTATTGCTTTCATAAGCGGTGTGCGCAATACG
Organism: Stutzerimonas stutzeri SDM-LAC; assembly: GCF_000235745.1. Taxonomy (GTDB): domain Bacteria; phylum Pseudomonadota; class Gammaproteobacteria; order Pseudomonadales; family Pseudomonadaceae; genus Stutzerimonas; species Stutzerimonas stutzeri_H. The sequence continues at coordinate 15,661 of NZ_AGSX01000046.1, forward strand.
TTAATTTTATTAGGCCTCTAAATACGTATGAAAATGAATATAATTTGGACGCCGATGTCTCCAGTATTTTGAATGCTGTTAGGGATAATTTTTTTACCGCAGATGATCCGGAGTATGCGGAAGAGTTGGGTGATGAGAATTTAGTTATTGATAAGTTTAGATCTCAGGATTTGGATTGGTTTGGGGAAAATAAAGATCATGGCTTTTCGACTGCTTTTAAAAAGATTGAGCGGCGAGTTTACTTTCGATGGATTGATAAGGTAAGACCTATCTTTAAGGCGGGTGATCGTTAATTAATGTGTTGGCTGTTTTTCTGTTATTTATAGGGCTTGCTTGATGTTTAAGAACAAAATTCTTCTCATTAGCGGTGGAACCGGCTCCTTCGGCAACGCCGTGCTCAAGCGCTTTCTTGATACCGATATTACCGAAATCCGCATTTTCAGCCGTGACGAGAAAAAGCAGGATGACATGCGTAAACGCTACGCCAACTCCAAGCTAAAGTTTTATATTGGTGATGTGCGCGATTACCAGAGCGTGTTGAACGCCACGCGAGGGGTGGACTACATCTTCCATGCTGCGGCGTTGAAGCAGGTCCCGTCCTGCGAGTTCCATCCTATGGAGGCGGTTAAAACCAATGTGCTTGGCACCGAGAACGTTTTGGAGGCTGCAATCCAGAATGAAGTGAACCGGGTGGTTTGTCTTAGTACGGATAAGGCCGTTTACCCGATCAATGCCATGGGTATTTCCAAGGCAATGATGGAAAAGGTCATGGTCGCCAAGTCGCGAAATGTTGATGAGAGCAAAACGGTAATTTGCGGCACGCGATACGGGAACGTGATGGCTTCGCGTGGTTCGGTAATCCCTTTGTTTATCGAGCAGATTCGTGCTGGCAAGCCGCTGTCGATCACCGACCCGAATATGACCCGTTTCATGATGACCTTGGCCGATGCGGTCGATCTGGTGCTCTATGCCTTCGAGCACGGTAATAGCGGCGACCTGTTCGTACAGAAAGCGCCGGCTGCAACCGTAGAAACCTTGGCGCTGGCGCTGACCGATCTGGTTGGAAAGCCCGACCATCCAATCCAGGTGATTGGTACCCGCCATGGTGAAAAGCTGTATGAAGCGTTGCTCAGTCGCGAGGAAATGGCTTGCGCTGAGGATATGGGAAAGTACTTCCGCGTACCGCCGGATCTGCGCGACCTCAATTACGCGAAGTTCGTGGAGCAGGGCGAAACGAAAATTTCCCGCACCGAAGACTACAATTCGCACAATACCGAGCGATTGGATGTAGTGGGAATGCAGCAGCTGCTGCTGAAGCTTGATTTCATGCGCGCTATCCAGCGCGGTGAGCACGCAACGCCCGAGGAGTGAAGAATGAAGGTTCTGATTACTGGGGCTAATGGCTTTGTCGGCCAGAATCTCATCGCACACTTGGCCGAGCGCGTCGACATTGAGGTGCTACGTTTTACCCGTGAGGATTCGCTGGAAAACCTGCCTTGCCTGGTTGCTCAGGTGGAATGCATCTTTCATCTCGCCGGCGTCAATCGCCCACAAGACCCGCAGGAATTTCATACCGGCAATACCGATTTGACCCGTACGCTGTGCGAAGCCATCAAATCCTCTGGCCGGCAGATCCCGGTGATTTACACCTCTTCCAGCCAGGCGGAGCTGGATAACCTCTATGGCAGCAGCAAGCGGGGCGCTGAGCAGGCGTTACTGGAGCTGCAGTCCACCCAGGGCTCTCCGGTTCATCTGTTTCGCCTGCCTAATGTCTTCGGAAAATGGGCACGACCAAATTACAACTCGGCAGTGGCGACCTTCTGTCATAACATCGCGCGTGATATGCCAATCCAGATCAATGATTCCGCCGCGCGTATCAATCTCGTCTACATCGATGATGTGATCAGTCAGTTCGTTGCGATCATGGATGGCAAGTTGGCCGGGAAGCCTTTCGTCGGTGTTGAACCGCAATACAGCATTTCGGTTGGCGAGCTGGCCGAGCAGTTGTATGCCTTCCGTGATAGCCGCAAGTCCATGCTCACCGAGCCTGTAGGTGGCGGTTTGATCAGAGCGTTGTATTCCACTTATCTGAGCTACCTGCCACCCGAGCGCTTCACCTACAAGGTGCCCAGGTATGGTGATCCACGCGGCGTCTTCGTGGAAATGCTCAAAACCAGAGATTCGGGGCAGTTCTCCTTTTTTACGGCTCATCCCGGTATTACTCGTGGTGGGCATTACCATCATTCCAAGACGGAAAAATTCCTGGTCATCAAGGGCAAGGCCTGTTTCCGTTTTCGGCATATCCTGACTGGTCAGTTCTACGAACTGTTCACCACCGGAGAGCGGTCGGAAATCGTCGAAACTGTCCCGGGTTGGACGCATGACATCACCAACGTAGGCGAGGACGAGATGATCGTGATGCTGTGGGCTAACGAAATCTTCGATCGTGAACACCCCGATACCTATGCTCGGCCAGTCGGCACCGAAGCCTGAGTACGAACAGGAAACCGCAATGAAGAAGCTGAGAGTCGTAACCGTAGTAGGTACTCGCCCCGAAATCATTCGCCTGTCGAGGGTGATGGCCAAGCTGGATGAATACTGTGAGCATGTGCTGGTGCATACCGGCCAGAACTACGATTACGAACTGAACGAAATCTTTTTCCAGGATCTGGGCATTCGCAAGCCGGATCATTTCCTCAATGCTGCCGGTGCCAGCGGTGCGGAAACCATCGGTAATGTGATCATCGCTGTGGACCGCGTGCTTGCTGAAGTACAGCCCGAAGCGCTTCTGGTACTGGGTGATACGAACAGTTGTATGGCTGTGATCCCGGCCAAGCGCCGCAAGATTCCCACCTTCCATATGGAAGCGGGGAACCGTTGCTTCGACATGCGCGTGCCGGAAGAGATCAATCGCCGCATCGTTGATCACACGGCCGATATCAACCTGACCTACAGCACCATTGCCCGCGATTATCTGCTACGCGAAGGGTTGTCCCCGGACATGGTGATCAAGACCGGCAGCCCGATGTTCGAGGTGCTCAATTATTACCGCGAGGGTATCGAGGCTTCCGATGTGCTGGAACGGCTCGGCCTTGAGGCCGGCAAGTTTTTCGTGGTCAGTGCACACCGTGAAGAGAATGTCGACTCCGACAAAAACTTCCTCAAGCTGGTTGAGGTGCTGAATACCGTCGCTGCGCACTATGGCTTCCCGGTAATCGTCTCTACTCATCCGCGCACCCAGAAGCGCGTGGATGCAATGGGCGCGCAGTTCCACGCCAATGTTCGCCTGCTCAAGCCGCTGGGCTTCAAGGACTACAACAAGCTGCAACTCACTGCTAAGGCAGTGTTGTCTGATAGCGGCACGATCAACGAAGAGTCTTCAATCCTAAACTTCCCTGCGTTGAATATCCGCGAAGCGCATGAACGCCCGGAAGGCATGGAGGAGGCCGCGGCGATGATGGTCGGTCTTGAGAGGGAACGTGTGTTGCAAGGGCTCCAGGTTCTCGAAAGCCAAGGACGTAATGCAGAGCGTAGCTTGCGCTTGGTGGCGGATTACAGCATGCCGAATGTATCGGACAAGGTAGTGCGTATTATCCACAGCTATCGGGATTATGTGATGCGCACGGTTTGGAAGCGGTATTGATGTCTAGAAGACTGGACCTGGTTATTATCAATCGAAGCTTCTGGCCGATTTATCCCGTGATTGGTGAGGCCCTGATGCGTTTCGCCGAGCAGCACGCCCAGATGCAGTCTGTTGGCGTAATTCTTCAGGACCACGCCGATATTAAGAAACACCTTGCGTGTGAGCAACGCGGGGACAAGGTTGGCTTTTATCCCTGCCGTGCTTTTTCTGTCTCTGGCAGTAGTATTGTGCGACGTGCCGCCGACGCGGTGTTTTTTATGTTGTGGGTGTTCGCAGTTCTGCTGATAAAGCGCCCCAAGAAAGTGTATGTGTCTACTGACCCGCCGGTTCTGGTGCCCTTCATCGTGATGGTGTACAGCAGGGTTTTTCGGGCGCGGTATGTGTATCACCTGCAGGACATTCACCCCGAAGCGGCTAATGTTGTTTTTCCTGTACGGCCAGCAATTTATCGTTTTTTGCGCTGGCTCGATACAATTACGATGCGAAACGCCAATCTTCTGATCACAATTACTGAGGAAATGGCCACGGAAATTAAGGAGCGATCCGGCACGCTGTCTCCTGTTCAAATTTTGTCGAACCCTTCCGTATCCTTCGACGAGGTAGTGCTGCCTGAAAAAAAACGACTCGGATTCGCCTTCTGTGGGAATGCTGGGCGTTTGCAGCGGATACCTTTATTGATTCAGGCTATTGAGCAGTATTGTGCGGGTGGGGGGAAATTACCCTTTGTTTTTGCTGGTGCTGGCGTGTTCTCTGAGAATTTAAAGGAGCTTGCAGCCAAGCATGGCAACGTCACCTACTTCGGGTTCATTTCGGCACTCGAAGCAGCTCAGTTGAATGCTGACTATCAATGGGCTCTCCTACCAATTGAAGATGAGGTGACTCGCTTTGCCTTCCCTAGTAAGTCATCTTCCTACGTTTTCTCAGGAGCTTTGGTTGCAGCTATCTGTGGAACGGGAACCAGTGTTGCCAAGTGGGTTTTGGAAAACAAGTTGGGGGTAGTCCTCGATCCCACGGCTGACAGACTCTGCCAGTTTTTCCTTGCTGTTGAAAGTGGAGACTTGTCTCCTGAGTCTTTCGATACTGACCGTGAAAAGCTCAAAGAACATCTGGGGTTTGATGTTTTTGTTGAGCGCTTGAGCCAACTGGTGATAAGTGAGCGGAGTATTTGAGGATGACAAAAATAGTGCTAACTGGAGCTAACGGATTCGTTGGCTCTGCCTTGAGAGCTGAACTGGCATCTGACTCTGGTATTCATCTAGTAACTGCGGTACGCAGGGAGAGGACACGTCCTGACTGCGTTTCTGTAGGCAATATTGATGGGAGCACGGACTTTTCTGAAGCTCTAGCAGGCGTCGAAGTCGTCATTCATGCAGCTGCCCGTGCCCATATCATGCGTGATGAGGTGAATGATCCCCTTGCCGAATACCGTAAGGTTAATGTTGAGGGCACGTTGAACTTGGCACGCCAGTCAGTTGCCGCCGGAGTTCGGCGTTTTGTATTTCTGAGTTCGATTAAAGTCAACGGTGAGGCGACCGCCCCGGGAAATTCATTTCACGCCGATGACGTGCTGTCGCCAGAGGATGCCTATGGTGTTTCGAAGTTGGAGGCTGAGCAGGGATTAATACTGTTGGCCGCTGAAACTGGCATGGAGATGGTCATTATTCGGCCGCCATTGGTGTACGGTCCCGGCGTAAAGGGCAATTTTGCCAGCATGATCAAGCTGATCGATAAAGGTGTCCCGCTTCCCCTTGGGGCCATCCATAACAAGCGTTCCCTAGTAGGGATCGGCAATTTGGTCGACCTGATTATCCGCTGCATTGATCATCCCGCTGCTGCCAATCAGGTGTTCCTCGCAGGAGATGGTGCGGATTTGTCGACAACAGAGCTGTTGCGTGGGGTAGGCAGGGCAATTGGTAAGCCTGCCAGGCTGATTCCTGTTCCTGCCGGGATGCTCCAGCTCGGCGCTACTCTGTTGGGTAAAAAGGCTATGGCCCAGCGATTGCTGGGCTCGCTGCAAGTAGATATCAGCAAGACGTGCGGGTTATTGGACTGGGAGCCGCCCTATACGGTGGAAGAGGGTCTGCGGCGTTGCTTTGAGCCCTCCAATTGACTGTTTGTAGGTGACGGTGTGATTCGTGTTTTCGATTTTGTATTCGCGCTTCTAGGCTTGCTTTTCGGCTTCCCCGTACTGGCGGCGCTGACGCTTATTGGATTGTTCGATACGGGCTCGCCGATTTTCCGGCAGGTGCGGGTTGGCCGTGATCAAAAGCCTTTTACCTTGGTCAAGTTCCGTACGATGAAGCTGGATACCGTATCGGTTGCCACTCATCTGGCCAGCAGTGCATCCATTACCCGTTTTGGTCACTTCCTGCGCAAGACCAAGCTGGATGAGCTACCGCAGCTGTGGAATGTGCTTAAGGGCGAAATGAGCTTGGTTGGGCCGCGTCCGGGCTTGTTCAATCAAGAAGAGTTAACGGCTGAGCGCGCCAAGCGCGGCGTATTCGATGTTCGACCTGGAGTTACTGGGTTGGCGCAGGTGAACGAGATCGATATGTCCACACCAGCCTTATTAGCGGAAACGGACCAGAAGATGATCCAGAGCCTTACAGTAGCGGATTATTTCAAATACATCTTTATGACGGTGGGTGGTAGAGGAACAGGTGACAGGGTTCGCTGACGTCGCTGTGCTTCTGTTGAGCTTATTGTTATCTGGCGGAAGTCGCTTCGGTTGCCGTGTAGGATTCAGCTTTTGCCAGCAACCCAGCTCTTACAAAGGATTATATAGACTTTCTATAGGCAGGCTGTGGTCGCGAATAGGCCTGTGTTTTCATACGAACGCGCGGTAAGGTTGATTGAATTGAGGTTTTCCTGTGTTGAGACTGGCTGAAAAACTGCGTTCCTGCCTGGTAAGGCTGCCTCGCCGACAGAAGCGTGTCGTACAGGTGGCCACGGATGTGCTGCTAGTCTGGGTTGCACTCTGGCTGGCTTTTTTCGTTCGTCTAGGGGAATCCGATTTTGTTGAGCCGCTTGGGGGACATGCCTGGCTGTTCGGCATAGCACCGCTGGTTTCGATCCCCTTCTTCATCCGCTTCGGCATGTACCGTGCGGTAATGCGATACTTTGGCAATGATGCGCTGATTGCGATCGCAAAGGCCGTGACGCTCTCGGCGCTGCTTCTTTCGTTGGCGGTCTACTGGCGCACCGATGCGCCCAAGCTGATTCCACGTTCAATGGTATTCAATTATTGGTGGCTGAGCCTGTTTTTGATCGGCGGTTTGCGCTTGGTAATGCGCCAGTACTTTATGGGTGATTGGTTTTCTGCGGATTCACCCACCAGGTTCAAGGGCGGCGACGCGGGGTTGCCAAAGGTCGCAGTCTACGGAGCGGGTGCTGCCGGCAATCAGCTGATAGCGGCATTGCGCCTGGGCCGGGGGATGCGCCCGGTCGCATTCATTGATGATGATTCCAACCTATTCAACCGGAGCATCGCCGGGCTGCGGGTGTATTCGCCCAAGCATATCCAGCAGATGATCGATGAGACGGGCTGCAACGAGATTCTTTTGGCGATCCCTTCGGCCTCTCGTGCGCGCCGGCGTGAGGTGCTGGAGACGCTGGAGCCCTATCCGTTGCATGTGCGCAGCGTGCCGGGCTTTATGGATCTGGCCAGCGGGCGAGTGAAAGTTGAGGACATTCAGGAAGTGGATATCGCGGACCTGCTTGGACGCGATGCCGTACCGCCGCAGCAGGCGCTGTTCGAGAAATGTATTCTCGGCAAGGTGGTGATGGTGACTGGCGCAGGCGGCTCGATTGGCTCGGAGCTGTGCCGGCAGATTCTCTCGAACAAGCCCAAGGCGTTGCTGTTGTTCGAGCATAGCGAGTTCAATCTCTACAGCATTCACATCGAACTGGAGCGGACGATTGAGCGAGCTTCCTTGCCGATCAAATTGGTGCCGATTCTGGGTTCCATCCGCAATCCTGACCGTCTGTTGGATGTAATGCGCACCTGGCAGGTCGAGACGATCTATCACGCGGCCGCTTACAAGCATGTGCCCATGGTGGAGCACAACGTTGCTGAAGGTGTGCTGAATAATGTGTTGGGCACCATGAACACGGCCCAGGCCGCCGTGCAGGCTGGTGTGGCCAACTTCGTACTGATCTCCACCGACAAGGCAGTGCGGCCTACCAACGTAATGGGCAGTACCAAGCGGGTGGCCGAGATGATCTTGCAGGCGCTGAGCCGCGAGACGGCGCCCGTGCTGTTCAATGCGGACGGGGCGGTGCACCACGTTAACAAGACTCGGTTCACCATGGTCCGTTTCGGCAATGTGTTGGGTTCGTCCGGGTCGGTCATTCCCCGCTTTTATCAGCAGATTCGTAGCGGTGGCCCGGTGACGGTGACTCACCCAAAGATCACTCGTTATTTCATGACCATTCCCGAAGCGGCACAGCTGGTGATCCAGGCGGGCTCGATGGGGCAGGGGGGTGATGTCTTCGTATTGGATATGGGCAAGCCGGTAAAGATCGCTGAGCTGGCAGAGAAGCTGATCCACCTGTCTGGCTTGAGCGTGCGTTCGGAGATGTGCCCGCACGGGGACATCGCCATCGAATTCACCGGCTTGCGTCCGGGCGAGAAGCTGTATGAAGAGTTGCTGATTGGCGACAACGTGAGCCCGACCGAGCACCCGATGATCATGCGGGCTGATGAGGAGTATTTCACTTGGGATGTGCTGCGGGGTGTGCTGGCGAACCTGCTCAAGGCTGTTGAGCAGGATAATTATCCGCAGGTTCGGGTGCTGCTGCGCGAGGTGGTGAGCGGGTATGTGCCTGAGGGCGAGATTGTTGATTTAATTTATCAGCAGCGGAGGGCTGGGCCTGCCGAGTAGGGGTCTTTGCCATTGCCCACTGGTGCGTAGGCGATGCGATCATGGTCTTGAGTGGGAGGGTGCGCGACGTTGACCGCCCGGCTTTGCCAAGCGGGCAGGTATTCAGCCGGCAGCTTCAGGCCAGGTTGACCACTGGCTACAGATACGCCGGCTGAAGTATGCCCTCGAGTTCCTCGTAGGGCATTTCCAGAGTCGGATGCCCGCTAGAGTAGGGCGCGATGCTATAAGCGTCGTATTTGAGGAGCACCTTGTCGCGTAGCAGCGCCACGTTGGCGGTCTGCTGGAAGGGCCAGTGCCGTATGAATTCGGCATCGTGCCCGTTCGCGACCAGCCAGCGCTGGTGCGCCTTTGCCGCGGCACGCCAGAAGGCGCCTTCCTTGCCAGGCAGCAGCACATCGGCGAGCTTCAACTCCAGGTCTTGCTCGCGGTCGTAGTTAATGAATCCGCGGCCGGGCATGCCATGGGCGCCGCCGGTATAGAGATAGCTGGAAAGCTCCACCACCAGCAGCGAATCATGTTGATCGATCAGTTTGGCCTGCAGATAGCTGCTCCAGCCGGGTCTCGCATCGTGTAGGAAGCTCTGCTGATAGGCTTCGAGCGAGGTTGGCAGGCCGGCGTCCGGCGTGTTGATGGTCATCTGCCGCAGGCGCCGGTCGATCAGTGCGTTTAGCCCCGCCTCGCCCGCAAACATCTGGGTATCGACGTTTACCAATGGGCAGCTGTCGTCCGTCTCGGGGCAATTGGCGGCGCGCTGCTCGCTGACGATCTGACGAGGCTCTATGGGCCGATCGCCGCCGAGATGGGCGCAGCCGGCCATAAGAAGTGCCAGTGCCGAGAGGGCGATGGTTTTGCGGACAGGCATCAACGGATGGAACTCCCCTATGGACGTTTCGGTGCGGATTCGAGTCTATTGCAGGCGCGAAGTTCGAGGCTGCCCGCCTCGATAAATTTCATCATGCGAGTGGTCTGCAAAGGGCTGCGCCTGAGCAAACGGCGCGCTAGGATGGCAGCAGAGAGACCGCTCACGCCGTGACGGTTGCAGCCTTTTTCAGCGCCGGCAGGTGCTGGAACAAACCGATTATGTGAGTAGTTCATGAACGATATTTTCCAAGCCGGCGCCGACGATGTCGAGATCATCAGCCGCGAGCGCTGCTTCAGCGGGTTCTACAATCTTGACCGCTTCCGCCTTCGCCACCGCCTGTTCCGAGGCGGCATGGGTGCCGAGATCGAGCGCGAATTGTTTGTTCGTCACGATGCCGTCTGCGTGCTTCCGTATGATCCCCAGCGCGACGAGGTCGTGTTGATCGAGCAGTTTCGTGTTGGTGCCATGGCGCATGGCGATAACCCATGGCTGGTGGAAACGGTGGCCGGTCTGATCGATAAGGACGAGCAGCCTGAAGAGGTGGCGCGCCGGGAGTCGATCGAAGAAGCAGGCCTTGAGCTCGGCGAACTCTGGCCGGTGTCTGTTTACTATCCATCCCCGGGCGGCAGCACCGAGCGCATCCATCTCTACGTAGGGCGCTGCAGCAGTGTCGGCGCTGGCGGCGTGTTCGGGCTGGAAGAGGAGGGTGAGGATATCCGTGCATCTGTGTGGTCTTTTGAAGATGCATTGGAGGCGCTGCGTGACGGCCGGATCGATAATGCGGCTACGATCATCGCCCTGCAGTGGCTGGCCTTGAACCGCAGCGAGATCAGGGAGGCATGGATATGAGGCGAACCCGCGAACGATACCGCGTCGACCTGCTGGAGTTGCAGGCAGCATGCGAGGCGAACTACCTGCGTCTGATGCGCTTGCTGCCCGGAATGCGCAATCATCCGGATACGCGTCGCATCGCCATGAGCCAGGGCGACCGGCTGCTCGGCGTGCTGGCGCTGACGGTGACCGAGAGCTGCCCCTACACCACCACCGTCCAGATCAGTCAGCAGGACTGTCTGCCTTGGTTGCCGGCGCCGCAAATGGACGTACGGGTCTATCATGATGCGCGTATGGCTGAAGTGATCGGGGCGGAGAATGCCCGGCGTTTCCGCGGAATTTACAGCTATCCCAACGCGCAAATGCATCAGCCTGACGAGAAGAATCAGCTCAACCTGTTCCTCGGGGAATGGCTCGGTCACTGCCTGGCGTGCGGCCATGAGCTTGAGTTTGTGCTTTAAGTAGAGCAACGCACGCCTGAGGCGGTGCTGGCGTTGTGCTATGCATTGAAGTGCTCCCAAGCGGTTCTGTGATGGATGCCCGCATCGCGCGGTTTACCCCTGCAACGCCCAACGACCATAATTCTTCTGCGATTTCGCCAAAGGAGACGGGTCTTGGCTGCTGCGCCCTTCACTGATGAAAAAGACTCGGTCTTGCTGGTGCAACTGACCGACAGCCACCTGTTCGCCGAACCAGGCGGCAAGCTGTTGGGCATGGATACGGCCGAGAGTCTGCAGCGTGTGGTCGATCTGGTTCTCGACGAGCAGCCGCGTATCGACCTGATGCTGGCGACAGGCGATCTATCCCAAGACGGCTCCCTTGCTTCCTATAAGCGATTTCGTCAGTTGTCCGAGCGTATCGACGCCCCGGTGCGCTGGTGTCCAGGCAACCATGACGAGTTGGCCCCGATGCAAGAGGCGACCCGTGGCAGCGACATGATGAACCCTGTGCTGGATATCGGTAATTGGCGTGTCGTGATGCTTGACACCCTGGTTCCGGGATCGGTATTCGGCCTGCTTCGGCAGGAGCAGCTCGAACTGTTGGACGAGGCTTTGAGTGAAGCGCCGGAGCGGCATTATCTGGTTTGTTTGCATCATCACCCGGTAACCATCGGTAGTCGCTGGATGGATGGCATCGGACTGCATAATCGCGATGAGCTGTTCAGCGTCATCAATCGTCATCCGGGCGTGAAAGCCCTGCTTTGGGGGCATATTCATCAGGAGTTCGATGAGTCGCGAGATGGCGTGCGGTTGCTGGCAACACCTTCTACCGGTGTGCAGTTCACGCCCGGCAGCGAGGCGTTCGACGTGGACAAGCGGGCTCCAGGCTATCGCTGGTTGCGGCTTTACGCTGATGGCGTACTGGAAACCGGCGTCTCGCGGGTAGTAGGCGTCGATTTCGAGATCGACTACAGCGTCAAAGGGTATTGAGCGCTGCGGTAGCCGTAAGAGCGGGCCATGCCCGCGAAGGCTTTCTGCTTCTGGATATGGTCCTGATTCGCAGGCATGGCCAGCTCCTACGATCAGTTCCTGCAGTCAGTTCAGCGGAGAGCGTGCTTGCCGGAGGCCGCGGCTGCCTAGTAGCCTTCCCATCCTTTGTCAGTCCAGCGAATCAGCATGACCCGCGAACAGCCCACCATTCTTTATATGCATGGCCTCAACAGTTCACCGTTGTCGCGGAAAGCCAGCCAGCTGACGGCGGCGCTGAGTCGCCTGAATCTGACGGCCTCGCTGCAGGTCCCGGCGCTGCATCATCATCCGCGTCAGGCTATTGCGCAGCTCGAGACGGCGATTGCGGAGCTGGGCCGCCCGCTGCTGGTCGGCAGCTCCCTTGGCGGCTACTATGCGACGCACCTTGCCGAGCGCCATGGTCTCAAGGCCCTGCTTATAAATCCGGCCGTCGCACCACACCGCCGTTTCGACGGTTATCTGGGGCCGCAGACCAACCTCTACACGGGCGAAGTGTGGCAGCTCACTGAAGACCACGTGACCGCGCTGGCCGAGCTGGAGACGCCCGCACCCGAGGATGCCGAGCGCTATCAGGTCTGGCTGCAGACTGCGGACGAGACACTGGACTACCGCCAGGCAGCGGATTTCTATCAGGGTTGTGCGCTGCGCATCCAGGCCGGCGGTGATCATGGCTTTCAGGGCTTTGCCGAGCGCCTTCCCGCGCTGCTGGCGTTCGCCGGTTTTGATCCGGCGCGCTTCGTCGAACTCGACTTCACCGATATATAAGGACATCACGAGCCGCTCATGTCGTACACCGCAGAAGCCATTGAAGTCCTCTCCGGCCTTGATCCGGTGCGCAAGCGTCCGGGGATGTACACCGATACCTCGCGGCCCAATCACCTGGCCCAGGAAGTCATCGACAACAGCGTCGATGAGGCTCTGGCGGGTCATGCCAGCTCGGTCCAGGTCATCCTGCATCAGGATAATTCCCTTCAGGTGATCGACGATGGTCGCGGCATGCCGGTGGACATCCATCCGGAGGAGGGGGTTTCAGGCGTCGAGCTGATCCTCACCAAGCTGCACGCCGGTGGCAAATTCTCCAACAAGAACTACCAGTTCTCCGGCGGCCTCCATGGCGTAGGTATTTCGGTGGTCAACGCACTGTCGACGCGGGTCGAGGTGACGGTCAAGCGGGACGCAAACGAATACCGCATGGCCTTTACCGACGGCTACAAGGCCAGCGAGCTGGACATCATTGGCACGGTCGGCAAGCGCAATACCGGGACCAGCGTGCACTTTTGGGCCGATCCGAAGTACTTCGATAGCCCGAAATTCTCGATCAGTCGACTCAAGCATGTGCTCAAGGCGAAAGCCGTGCTTTGTCCGGGGTTGAATGTCAGTTTCGAGGACAAGAACACCGGGGAAAAAACCGAATGGCACTATGAAGACGGCCTGCGCTCGTATCTGGTCGACGCCGTCAGCGAGTTCGCGCGGTTACCGGACGAGCCCTTCTGCGGCAGCTTGGCCGGCAGCAAGGAGGCGGTTGACTGGGCCCTGCTGTGGCTACCGGAAGGCGGTGACAGTGTTCAGGAAAGCTACGTCAACCTGATCCCCACTGCGCAAGGCGGCACCCACGTCAACGGCCTGCGCCAGGGGCTGCTGGATGCCATGCGCGAGTTTTGCGAGTTCCGCAGCCTGTTGCCGCGCGGCGTCAAGCTGGCGCCTGAGGACGTCTGGGAGCGGATCGCCTTTGTCCTCTCGACAAAGATGCAGGAACCACAGTTCTCCGGTCAAACCAAGGAACGTCTGTCTTCGCGGGAAGCCGCCGCGTTTGTCTCCGGCGTGGTCAAGGATGCCTTCAGCCTCTGGCTCAACGCCCATCCGGAATTGGGCTTGCAACTGGCCGAACTGGCCATCAGCAACGCCGGACGACGGCTCAAGGCAAGCAAGAAGGTCGAGCGCAAGCGTGTCACCCAGGGCCCGGCGCTGCCCGGCAAGCTGGCCGACTGCGCTGGGCAGGATCCGGCGCGCTCCGAGCTTTTTCTGGTCGAGGGTGATTCCGCCGGCGGTTCCGCCAAGCAGGCCCGCGACAAGGAGTTTCAGGCAATCATGCCGTTGCGCGGTAAGATCCTGAATACCTGGGAAGTCGACGGCGGCGAGGTGCTGGCCAGTCAGGAGGTGCACGATATCGCTGTGGCCATCGGCGTAGACCCCGGCGCAGCGGACATTTCCCAGCTGCGCTACGGCAAGATTTGCATCCTCGCTGACGCTGACTCGGATGGTCTGCACATCGCAACTCTGCTCTGCGCATTGTTCGTTCGTCATTTCCGGCCGCTGGTGGATGCCGGTCATGTGTATGTGGCCATGCCGCCGCTGTACCGCATCGACTTGGGCAAGGACATCTTTTATGCGCTCGACGAAGCCGAGCGTGACGGTATTCTCGATCGCCTGCTGGCGGAGAAGCGCCGTGGCAAGCCGCAGGTCACGCGCTTCAAGGGGTTGGGTGAGATGAATCCGCCTCAGCTGCGCGAAACCACCATGGACCCGAACACACGCCGGCTCGTGCAGTTGACCCTGGATGACTTCGACGGCACGCGGGAAATCATGGACATGCTGTTGGCCAAGAAGCGCGCCGGCGATCGCAAGAGCTGGCTGGAGTCCAAGGGCAACCTCGCGGAGGTGCTACTTTGAACCTTCGTTGGGTGGCGCTGCTGGCCGTGCTGGTTGTGCCTTTCTCGTCGGCAGCGGCTGCGCCCGAACTGACCATGCTCAGCGAGCATCCCGTCGAAGGGGTCGCCGCGGGTAATTTGTCCGGGGTGGCCTGGTGCGGTGATGCGCTCTGGGCGGTATCGGACCGAGAGGACAATGTCCTGTACCGCCTGGATGCCAGCGATACCGTCTGGCAGGCCGAGGTTGAGCGCTTCGAGTTGCCGCCGGTGCCGAATACCGGGTTGTCCTGGGGTGTGCGTATGCGCTCCGCGTTCACCGGCATGCTGCGCGGTGGTGAGATGGATTTCGAAGGCCTGAGCTGCGACAGCCTGGGCAATCGTTACCTGGTCAGTGAAGCGCATGCCGCTGTGCTGCGGGTGAATCCAGCGGGCACTGCTGAGTGGCTCAATTTGCCGGGTGCGGTGGTGCGTCAGGCGCGGGCCAGCGGGATGCTGCTCAAGTTCAACGCCATGTTCGAAGGCGTGGCGGTCGATCCGGGCGCTGATCGTCTGTGGCTGGCGGCAGAGCACAGTCGCCGCGGGCTGATGGTGACCCATCGTAACCAGAACAGCTGGCGCTGTACCGGCGGCTGTGTGTTGCTGGTAGGCGGCGGGCGCGACTCTACGCCCCCCGAGATGGGCGGCGACACCCAGCCGCGGCGTTTTTCTGCGCTCACCTTTCATAATGAGAAACTGTTTACGCTCGAACCGGTGACTCATCAGGTTTGTCGGCGGAACCCGGAGAATGGCAACCGCGAGGCCTGCTGGTCCTATGCGAACACGGCGATGGCTGAGTCACGCCGTTACGACACCCCATTCGGCAATGCCGAAGCCCTCTGGGTTGACGCAGAAGGCGCCTGGATCGGGCTCGACAACAATGAGCTTACGCGTGCCGACGGCGAGAAGCGTCCCGTCGTCTGGCGCTTTGCTGCGCCCAAGGGCGGCTGGGGTGCCAAGCAGTGAGTCAGCCTGCCGGGCGTCGCGCCGGGCGCATCATGCTGGTCCTGGCCTGGGGGGCTGGGTTGCTGCTGGCCACGCGGTTTTTTTCGGAATGGGAGCAGAGCCGTTTTAATCCCAATCGCGAACCGGTGTCGGTCATCCAGGGCGAGCAGATAGCGGTGCACCTGGACAGCAACCCACAGGGGCATTTCGTGGCCGATGGCCAGATCAATGGCAAGACAGTGACCTTTCTGCTGGACACCGGCGCCACCGATGTCGCGATTCCCGCCGAGCTGGGCGATCGCCTCGGCCTGCCTCGCGGCGCTCCGGTGATGCTGCACACCGCTAACGGGCAAACCACCGGTTACCGCACCGTGCTGGACAGCCTTGCTCTTGGCGACATTCTGCTGCACGACGTACGTGCCATCGTGGCGCCCGGCTTCGGCGGTGAGCAGATCCTGCTCGGCATGAGTGCCCTGAAACAACTCGAATTCACCCAGCGCGCCGGCACTCTGGTGCTGCGCCAACACGCCACGGATCGACCATGAGCGAAACTATCGACCTGAGCCTGGACGGCGTAGAGCGGCGCTCGCTCGCCGACTTCACCGAGCAGGCTTACCTGAATTACTCGATGTACGTGATCATGGATCGCGCACTGCCGCATATCGGCGACGGGCTCAAGCCTGTGCAGCGGCGCATCATCTATGCGATGAGCGAGCTGGGGCTGAACGCCGATTCGAAGCACAAGAAGTCGGCGCGGACGGTGGGTGACGTGCTCGGCAAGTTCCACCCTCACGGTGATTCGGCCTGCTACGAAGCCATGGTGCTGATGGCCCAGCCATTCAGCTATCGCTACACCTTGGTCGACGGTCAGGGTAACTGGGGCGCGCCGGACGATCCCAAGTCCTTTGCTGCCATGCGTTACACCGAAGCACGACTGTCGCGCTACTCCGAGGTCTTATTGTCCGAGCTGGGGCAGGGGACTGTGGAGTGGGTGCCGAACTTCGACGGTACCCTCGACGAACCGGCGACACTGCCGGCGCGTCTGCCCAACCTGCTGCTCAACGGCACCACTGGCATAGCCGTGGGCATGGCCACCGACGTGCCGCCGCACAATCTGCGCGAAGTCGCTGCCGCCTGCGTGCGCCTGCTCGACGAGCCCGATACGACTGTTGAACAGCTCTGCGAGCATGTGCAAGGCCCGGACTATCCGACCGAGGCGGAGATCGTCACGCCCCGTGCCGATCTGTTGAAGATTTACGAAACCGGCCGAGGTTCGGTGCGGATGCGTGCGGTATATCGCGTCGAGGACGGCGATATCGTGGTTACCTCGCTGCCACATCAGGTGTCCGGTTCCAAGGTGCTGGAGCAGATCGCCGCGCAGATGCAGGCGAAGAAGCTGCCGATGGTGGCCGATCTGCGTGACGAGTCGGATCACGAAAATCCTTGCCGGATCGTCATCATCCCGCGCTCCAACCGGGTAGCTGCCGACGAATTGATGCAGCACCTGTTCGCTACCACCGAGCTGGAGTCGAGCTACCGGGTCAATACCAACGTCATCGGCCTGGATGGCCGACCGCAGGTGAAGAACCTCAGGGTGCTGCTCAGCGAGTGGCTGACCTACCGCATCGGTACCGTCCGCCGACGCCTGCAGTTCCGTCTGGACAAGGTAGAACGGCGCCTGCATCTGTTGGAAGGTTTGCTGGTTGCCTTTCTCAACCTCGACGAGGTGATCCATATCATCCGTACCGAGGATCAGCCCAAGCCTGTGTTGATGGCGCGTTTCGAGCTCTCCGAGCTGCAGGCCGATTACATCCTCGACACCCGCTTGCGCCAGTTGGCGCGGCTGGAAGAAATGAAGATTCGCGGTGAGCAGGACGAGCTGGCCAAGGAGCGCGATAAGTTGCTGGCGTTGCTCGGCAGCGAAGCCAAGCTGAAGAAGCTGGTGCGCAAGGAGCTGATCGCCGACGCCGAGACCTACGGCGACGACCGCCGCTCGCCGATCGTGGCGCGCGCCGAAGCCCGCGCGCTTTCGGAAAACGAGTTGTTGCCTTCCGAACCAGTCACCGTGGTGATTTCCGAGAAGGGCTGGGCGCGCTGCGCCAAGGGCCACGACATCGACGCCACCGGGCTGTCCTACAAGGCTGGCGACGGTTTCAGAGCGGCCGCTGCAGGGCGCTCCAATCAGTACGCCGTGTTCATCGATTCGACCGGGCGCAGCTATTCGCTGGCAGCCCATTCGCTGCCCTCGGCCCGGGGTCAGGGCGAGCCGCTCACCGGACGCCTGGCGCCACCTCCGGGCGCCGGTTTCGAGTGCGTCCTGCTGCCCGATGACGACTCGCTGTATGTCATCGCCTCCGACGCCGGCTACGGTTTCGTGGTCAAGGGTGAAGACCTGCAGGCGAAGAACAAGGCGGGCAAAGCATTGCTGTCGTTGCCGGCCGGTGCGCGAGTCGTCGCGCCACGGCCGCTGAAAAGCCGCGACCAGGACTGGCTGGCGGCCGTTACGACCGAGGGGCGTTTGCTGGTATTCCCGATCCGCGACTTGCCGCAGCTGGGCAAGGGCAAAGGCAACAAGATCATCGGCATTCCGGGTGACCGGGTTGCCAGCCGTGAGGAGTATCTGACGGATCTCGCCGTGCTGCCGGAAGGAGCGACGCTGGTCTTGCAGGCCGGCAAGCGAACCCTTTCGCTGAAGAGCGATGATCTGGAACACTACAAGGGCGAGCGCGGGCGGCGTGGCAACAAGCTGCCACGCGGCTTCCAGCGAGTGGATGCGCTGCTGGTCGAGTAAGCCACTGAATCGGAGACGGCTTAGAGGCTGGCTTCTGATGGAGGTTTCGCGGAAGATAGCCGCCTTTCGATTTTCCGATTTGCGACGCGGCGGCTGCAATCGCCGGCTGCGTCGCCGGCTAAAAAACAATCAGCGCGGTGGTTAGCGGTAAGTGACGGCTGCGGTGCGAACAGCTAGCCGCCTTGCGATTTCGCCCCAGCCCCGGTGCAAAGGTAGAGATGAACGTGCGACGCTTCACAACTTTTTTGCTACTTGCCTGTGCCGGCCTGGCCGGCTGTGTCACCCAACCCGTGCCGATGTATCGCCTCGACAACGGCAATGTGGAGATGCCAGCGCAAGCGGAAGATGGCGCTGCGGTCCTGTTGGGGCCGGTGAAGTTGGCCGATTATCTGCAGCACGACGCCTTGCTGCAGCGGCTTCCGGATGGGAGCCTCGCCGCTGATGACCAGCAGGCGCGCTGGGCGGGAAATCTGCAAGGCGACGTCAACCAGTTGCTGTTACGCCAACTGGCTTCACGTTTGAAGACCCAGAGCCTGGAGCTGAGCCCGGGCAGCAAGGGCTTCGACCCCGACATTCGTATCGAGCTTGAAATCACCCGCCTGGATTCTGGTCCGCAGCATCCGGCAGTGCTGGAAGCGCAGTGGCGCTTGCTGGACGGGCAGGGTAAACGGCAGAGCAGTCGTCTGGTTCGGTTGCAGGAGGAGCATCAGGGCAGCACAACCGATCAGGTGCGGGCGCAAAGCCTGCTTCTGCAGCGGCTTAGCGAAATGATGGCGAGCGCCGTAAAGCCGATAATGGTAGCCAAGACGCGCACCAGGCGCAGCGTCAGTAAAGCGCCGAGCAAACCGGAGGCGCCCCCGGCAATCCCCGCGGCAGAACCGATCAGAACCGACCTGGAAGTGTTTCGCTTCTAAGGGCGTTATGCCTGGATGAAAGAGCTTTCGCGGCCATCAGCCGCTCCTACCATGTCGGGATCAAGCCCGCGAAGCCAAAGGTGCGTTTTCGCGGCCATCGACCGACTCCTACCCATGTCGCGACCACCCCCCCGCGAACCCGAAGGCCCTTTCGTGAGCACGGACTTACCGTAGGGCGGGCCATGCCCGCGAACAATGCCGAGGCGCCTTTCGGTCCGTAGCCGTTAGCTACGGCTGCGCAGCTCGTGCATGCGAGCGAGCTGCCGCTCCAGTAGCGATGGGTAGGGTTCGAGCAGCCGCTCAACGCAGCAGGCGCCCTCTGGACTGGCGATGGGACGGATACGAGCGCGCTGGCGAATCAGGCTGTCATCGCCAATCCCTCGTTCAACCAACAACAGGTTACGGCTGTGTTGGGACATGGCTAGCGCGGCTTGTGCTGGCTCGCTGAGCAGAAGGTCGCCCTGGCTCAGTTCATAAAGCCCTTCGCCTTGAGTGAGCCCGAGTTGCAGTTGCAAGGTGATGCCGCTATCAGCGACTTCGATCTGCAAGGCGTGGCCCAGTGCGCGCATCAGCTCGCCACAGCAAAGCGCATGGGTCAGGTAGTTCTGCTCATCGTCCTGGCTGTGGAAGAGCATCAAACTGCTGCCGTCGTTGAGCGTATGCAGTTCGGCCTGATACAGAGTCGAAGCCTGCTGCAGACAGTCGCTGTAGCGCTGCAGCAGCTCGGTCAGCTGTGCGCGTGGCAGGCGGCGCAGTTGCTCCTGAGCACCGAGCTGAATCGCCAGCACGCCGCTTTTGCCCGTCGTGGCTGGCGCTGCGGAGGGGGGCACTGCCGGTGCGGGGGCAGGCGCTGGCTGCGACTTGGGCTCATCGAAGGGCGGATCGTCATCGAAGTCATCGTCGAATGAGTCATCGGTGACAGCATCGTCCGTCGGCAGGCTCCCAGCCGCATCGTCGAGATGGCTCCGAAGATCCGTGTCAGAACGTTCGTAGTCGTTGACCGGACCGGCGACAGGCACCTCGAAATGCGCCGAATAGAGATCCTCCATGCTGTCGTCCAGCTCGATTTCCGGCTCTGGCTTCTCGGGGACCAGGCGTGCCTGCAGCTGCCGCGCCAGTTCACCGATCTCATCTTGCCTGCCCGCACCGGGCGCCGGATCATCGGGGTCGCGCAACCACAGACGCAACTGCATCAAGGGGAGGGACAGCTGCCGGCCAAGGCGCATGCTGAGCGTCAGCGTAAGCGCCAGCAGGATCAGGCTGAGCAAGCCCATGCTTTGCAGGCTGATGGTCATCGGCTGTTGGAATTGCTGCATATCGAGGCTGATGCGCAAGTGCCCTGCAATCACCTCCTGAAAACTGATGGGGGTGGAGTAAAGGCCTTCCTCATCACCCAGCAGATTTCGCTGCGGGCGCGCGCCGGACTCCGCCAGCACGCGGTTGTCGACGCTGTAGATTGCTGCGTGCGCCACCAGCGGGTTCTTCACCAGGTTGCTCAGCAGGACATTGAGGCTAAGGATGTCGTTGGCGACCAGCAGATCCGTTGCCGAGGAGGCCGTCTGGGTGATCAGGCTTTGGCCGAGGGCATCGGCCTGCTGTTCCATGGCATGCTTGAACTGCATGCCCATGACCCAGGCGTAGATGATCAAGGCCAGCGCGACCAACAGTAGCGTGTGGCTGGCTACCCGCAGAACCAGCGGAACACGACGCTGGCGCAGTGCACGGTAGATCAGCAGGAAGAAATTGTCGGGTTTGACGGATGCGGGCCGGTTCACAGAGCGCGGCTCTACTCTTGAGGAAAGTGGCGCGCAGTATACGGAAAGCGCTGTGGGGGCTAAAGGTCATCGGTCAAAGCAGACGAATTGCAGGCGCGCTAAAGCAAATGTGGATTGGAAACTGGTGCGGTGAGGCAGCGTTCAGCGACAGTCCTGCTGTTATAGAATGCCCGTCTTCTTTACATGGGAGCTGCGCCTTGCGCGAAATCGTCCTGATTAACATCACTGGGGAAGACCGCCCCGGGCTGACCGCGGCAATCACCGGCGTACTCGCTCAAGGTGGTGTGAATATTCTGGATATCGGTCAGGCCGTGATCCACGACACCCTGTCGTTTGGCATTCTGGTGGAAATACCTGATACCGAACGTGCTTCTTCTGTCCTCAAGGACGTGCTGTTCATGGGGTATAAACATGACCAGCAGGTGCGCTTCACGCCCGTTGCGGAGGCAGACTACCAGCAGTGGGTGGCCGGGCAGGGCAAGCCCCGGCACATCGTCACGCTACTGACCCGCAAGGTGACTGCCGAGCAGTTGCAGCGGGTTAGCTCAATTACTGCCAAGTATGGGCTGAACATCGATCACATAGATCGGCTTTCGGGTCGCCAGCCGCTGGATATGCCGGAGGAACTGGGCAAGGGCTGTATCGAATTTTCGGTTCGCGGCGAGCCTGCCGATACCGCTGCGCTGCGCGCAGAGTTTCTCAGTGTGGCGCAGGAGCTCAACGTCGACATCGCGTTTCAGCGTGACTCGGTTTTCCGGCGTAATCGCCGGCTGGCGGTGTTCGACATGGATTCGACGCTGATCGAGGCGGAAGTCATCGACGAGCTGGCCAAGGTGGCAGGGGTTGGTGATCAGGTGTCGGAAATCACCGAACGCGCGATGCGCGGCGAGTTGGACTTTCGCGCGAGCTTCCGCGAGCGCCTGGCATTGCTCGAAGGTCTTGAGGAGCGCGCGCTGGCAGAAGTGGGTGCCCGGCTCAGGCTCACCGAAGGCGCCGAGCTGCTGTTCGCCGAGCTGAAGCGCCTCGGCTACAAGACCGCGATTCTCTCGGGCGGCTTCACCTATTTTGCCAAACAGCTGCAAGCCAGACTGGGCATCGATTACGTCTATGCCAACGAGCTGGAGATAGTCGATGGCAAGCTCACCGGTGTCGCTCAGGAGCCCATTGTCGACGCGCAGCGCAAGGCCGATCTGCTCCGCGAGCTGGCGGAGCGGGAAGGTTTGCGGTTGGAGCAAACCATTGCCGTCGGCGACGGTGCCAATGACCTGCCGATGCTCGGCTTGGCGGGGTTGGGTGTCGCCTTCAGAGCCAAGCCACTGGTCAAGCAGTCGGCCAAGCAGGCTATCTCGACCTTGGGTTTGGACGGAATTCTTTACTTGCTTGGCTTCCGCGACCGTGAAGGAACGGAATAGCTGAGCTGGAAGCTAAGCGGTTGAGGCTTTAGCTTCCAGCTGCGGCTTGTCTTATGGCTGTATCGCCACCTTGAGCACTCCGTCGCGCTGATTGGCGAAGAGCTCATAGGCGCTGGTGATGTCGTCGAGGGCGTAACGATGGGTCACCAACGGTGCGAGGTCCACGCGCCCCGAGGCCACCACGTTCAGCAACCGCCGCATCCGTTCCTTTCCTCCCGGGCACAGTGAGGTCACGATCTTGTGGTCGCCGAGTCCGGCATGGAAGGCGCCAAGCGGAATGGTCAGGTCCGCTGAATACACGCCCAGGCTAGACAGCGTGCCGCCAGGCTTGAGCACGCGCAAGGCGCTCTCGAACGTTGCCTGCTGGCCAAGTGCTTCGATGGAGGCGTCGACGCCGCGGCCGCCGGTGAGCCGGAGGATTTCCTCCACAACATCCGTTTGTTTGACATTCAACGTCACGTCCGCGCCCATTTGCCGCGCAATGTCCAGGCGTGCATCGACACCGTCGACGACGATGATCATCCCGGCGCCTCGCAGGCGTGCCCCGGCGGTCGCGCAGAGACCAATCGGCCCCTGGGCGAAGATGGCCACGATATCGCCAATCTTGATCTTGGCAGCTTCAGCACCAGCGAACCCCGTGGACATGATGTCGGGGCACATCAGCACCTGCTCGTCAGTAAGACCGTCGGGAACCGGTGCCAGATTGCCCTGCGCGTCAGGGACCAGGACGTACTCGGCCTGGGTGCCGTCGATGGTGTTACCGAACCGCCAGCCGCCCATCGGTTTGTAGCCGTGGCAGGCGCAGCCGCCATCCTGCGAGGAAAGGCCGTCCTGGCTCGCGTAGGAGGAGAAGTTCGGGCAGATCGCGCCGGCGATGACGCGCTGGCCCTCCTGGTAGCCCTGTACATTGCTGCCGAGCTTCTCGATCACGCCCACGGGTTCGTGACCGATGGTCAGGCCGGCGGCGACGGGGTACTCACCCTTGAGAATATGCACATCGGTGCCGCAGATGGTCGTGGTTGTGATGCGGACCAGCGCGTCGTTGGGGCCGACGTCCGGGATAGGTTTGTCAACAAGCTCGATGCGACCGGGTTCGACGAACGCGGCGGCTCTCATCATGGTCATGATGCGTTCCTCGCAGACTAGGTCAAAGCACTCTAGTCCAGTCACCGCGGTCGGGGCTGATCGAGGTCAATTCCAGCGCTACTGCGCTGGGCGCAAGGTGATACCGGCCGTCGCTGTGAAACCGGCGCCGCGGAGAGTCAATCCTCGTCGGAGGAGAAGTTGTAGTCCATCGACTGGCTCGGGCCCTGCAGATACTGCCCTTGGATATAACCGACGCCTGCCTGCCAGAGCGTAGCCAGTACGGTTGCGCTGTCTACGAACGGCACAATGGTCTGCTTGGCCTGTTCATGGAGCTGCTCAAGAAGCTGCTTGAGCGCTTCCTGGTTCTCCTGGCGGGTTAGGTCCTGGGTGTAGGACCCATCGATTTTCACGAAATCGACATTGAGGTGCTTGAGTGTATTGAGCGGATTCAGTACGCAGCCGAACTGATTCAAGGCGACGCGGCAGCCAAGTCCGGTAAGCCCCTGGGTGAGCGCCTTGGCTTGCCTCAGGTAAGCGACGGCGTCGTGCTCGTCAAGTTGGAAAACCAGCGAATCGGGTGGCAGCTTGGAGGCCTTGAGTGCGACCCCGAGCCAGCCAAGCAGTGATGGGTCCTGCAGGCTTGCCCCCGACATGTGAACCATCAGCCGCGTGCTGTGGCCCTTGTTGCGGTGTTCGGCGAGCAGTTTGATTGAGTTGAGCAGCACCCAGCGATCAATCTTGGTAGCCAGCCCTGCCTCTTTCGCCGCATCGAGGAACTCGCCCGGCGGCACCTCGGTGCCTTCGGGATCGAGCAGGCGCAGTAGCACCTCATAGTGTTCGTGACTATCACCGCGCAGGCTGATGATCGGTTGGAACAGCAGGCGGAAGCTGTTCCTTTCCAGCGCCTGCTGCAGCATGGCAAGGATGTTGCCGCGGCTGGCAGCTGCTGCAAGTTCGCGGGCCGGATCGTAGGTTCTCAGGGCGTTACCATCGGTCAGCTCTTCGGCGCAGCGGTGGGCGCGGTCAATCACGTCCCGCGCTTTCGCCGTTTGTTCGTCGAGGGCGGCGACGCCAATACTCAGGCTGGTCTGAACGGTGCGACCACCGACATCAAAAAGGTGCCCTTCGACCTTGCGTAGCAACTCGGTCAGAGGCTGCTCGAGCTGCTTTGGCGCCGCCTCGGGCATCAATACCGCGAACGCATCATCGCCGAAACGTGCCAGTTCGGCCTTCTCTGGAAATTGCGCGCGAAGCAGTTGCGCCAGTTCGGCCAGCAAGCGATCCGAGTCGCCGAGGCCGATCTCCGCTTGCAGGCTGGCGAAGCGATCAATGCGGAGGTAGGCGAGGCTTGAGCTCTTTCCGGCATTCACCGCGCGCTCGATTGCGCCGTCCAGCGATTCCAGAAAATGGTTGCGGTTGTAGAGACCGGTCACCAGATCCTGGCTGCTGATCTCGCGCAGCTTTTCCAGTTCGGCATTGTCGCTCTCTGCCCGAATAACCGCCTGGATGCACGGCTCGCCATCGTAGCTGGCAGGCGAAAAATGCATGCGCGCCTTGAAGTTGCGGCCATCGGCGCGGATCCCGCCGCATGCCAGTTCGGCGCTGCCCTGCAGGCTCTGATAGTTCTTGAGAAAGCTTTTGAACTCGCCCTGATCGCAGGAAGCGATCAGGTCAATCATCGGCATGCCTTCGAGCTCTTCCACATCTTCGTAGCCAAACAGCTCGAGATAGGCGCGGTTGGCATAGATATGCATGCCGTCGTGGACATAGGCAATGGCATCTACCGAACTCTCCAGCAGCAGCTGGCAGCGCTTTTCGGCTTCACGTAATGCCAGTTCGGCGGAACGGCGCGCGCGGCGCTCCTCGAGGTTTGCCAGTTCCCTGCTTGCGACCAGGATCAGCCATTCGTCCTCGCCCTGCGGCAGCGCGCCCTGTGCACCCAGGGCCAGGGCTTCGGTAATCGCATCCGTATCGTTACCGTTGATCAGCTGGATGACCGGAATATCCTTGGCTTGCTTGCGGATAGCGCCGATGACTTCGCTAGGATCGAGGTTGGCGCTGGTCGGTGCATTGATCAGCAGATCCCAGGTCTGCTGCAGCACATCGGCCAGGTCTTCACTGGAGGTCAAGCGATGAACGCGCGTGGCCTGGCCTGCGTTGCGAAACAGGCTGACCAGTCGCTCAGCTTCATTCTGCGAATCCTCGAGGATCAGCAGGCGGATGGTTTTCTTTTGCGGGGCCATGGCAGCAGCTTTGGAACGCACCATAGAGGGGCGTGGAGGCTAAAAAACGGTGATCGGCAATCTACAGCGTGTTCCAGAGCGAGTCAAAATCTTCACCCCGTGAGGTCGCCCGGGTGCCCCGCGCTGTGATCGACGTCTCTTGGGTGGTGGCGGTGAGGCCGACCAACTGATACTCGAACTGGTTATAACTGCTGGTGCCCGCTTGCCGACGGCAGAGCATTGCGCGGTGTTCGTCGCCGTTCTGGTTGATCTGCACCTTCTGGCCTTCCTGGAATGGCAGGCGAGGAACGATCAGCGTAGCCGGACGCGAAATCACGCTGATTTCCGGTAGGAGCAGGGCGCGCAGGTATTCACTGCCCTGATCGGTCTTGCGCAGCAGGCGAAGCCCGCAGGGCTGTGCCTGGGGTGCGATGAGTTCAACCCCCATCTGCGGGCCGCTACCACGAACCTGGCGGACCCAGCGCACCACTGCGACGCTCCAGGTCTGGCTGCTGGCGTCCTGCAGGCCGAGCAGCTCGCCTGCCTGAAGTTGCGCGGGCACTTCGCCCGGCCACGACAGGCAATAGCCGCCTGGGCTCTGGTCGACCCGTTGCACTTCGAAGGTGGGAAACAGACTATCGGCTGCAGGTTGTGCAGCCTCATCATCGTCGCTCGCCTTGGTTGATGCGGTAACAGGGCGAACGAACTCAATAGGGGCCTCGTCTGGAAGTCGCTCTTCCTCCACGACGATTTGGGCGTCGAACGCCACGGACCAGACGTCAGGTGCGGCATTGTTCAGCTTGAATACGGCAGATCGAGTCGCGTCAGGACGTTTTAGCAGTTCGCCGAACGGACGCTGGCCAGCCAGGTTGTAATGCAACGCGCTCATGCCGATACACAGGGTCATCGAGCCTTGTGTCGGGGCGCGTTGAAAGCTGCGCTCGGAAATGTCGCCCCATGCGGCAGTCAAATGCTGCAACAGATCTGGGTTCAGCCCTTCGGGAATGGCCAGCGCTTTTGCCTCGGAGGCCTCTGCTGGCGACCGCAGGTGGGACTGAATAGCTTTGACCAGATCATGCGGATCGATGCCGAGCAGATCGGGGCGGGCACTGGCGGGATACATCGATCGATAGCGCGGTGGACCATCGATACGCGGGGATACGCCGAACAGGCTGGTCGGGCTCAGCCCTGCCTGCAGATGAACCAAGACACTCCAGGGTTCGAGCAGTTGCGCGAGTTGGCCGATACCTTGCTGGCGCATCTGGTTGCAGCGCGCGCTGCCCAGCATCAGCGCAACGATATAGCTCTGTTCGGTGCTGAGGCCGGCGACCCGATAGCACAGGTCGTCATGTACGAGCGTGCGGTGTATGTCGTTTGTGGCAGCTATCGCGTAGAGCTGATGCAGTTCTAGCCACAGGCCATCGGGCGTCGGGCTGTAGAGCTGAGTGGAGCGCACGAGCATGGCGCAGAGGCTGCGGATCGCCCGCTGCAGTGCAATGGTGAGCAGCTGCAGGCGGTCGCGTCCAGTTTGTGGGGCCAGCTCGGCGGAGATCAGCTTGTAGCCGATGGCGAGGTGGTTGTTCAGTGCCTGGCACAGGCTGGCGACCTTGCGCGGGCGTTCGCCGAGCACGATAGGCTGGTTGATGAAGTAGCGTTCCAGTTCCCGGCAGACGAAGTGGATTTCCGGTCGTAGCAGCTCGAGCAGCTGCAGTCGGTTTGTGGCCGGCGTGCGCAGCTGATTGAGCTCGCGCATGGCCTGATACAGCTGGCGCGCGGTCTCGCCAAGGTTCGCCTTGGGCAGGCCGGCAAGCCACCGCTTGACGCCGCGCACGCTGGGTTCGCAGAAAGATAATTCCTGGCAATCCGGCGTCGGCACGCGTAACAGCAGTGGCTGGCTCTGGTTATCCAAGCGTTAAACTCCGTGGCATGCCCGCAGACATGCCACCAGCGGCGGCGATGGGCTTCGCGGGCTGCCATGCCGTGATGTCAAAATGCAATCGTCACGGCAATCATAGCGAACCCGGAGCAATTGGCCAGCGCCAGCCGACCGCTGGCGACCGTCAGAGCGACGGCGAGCCCGGTGTCGGTGCGGCGATGTCGCTCGCCGGCTTGGCTTGGCCCAGCCCTTCCCCCATGCTGACCGGCGTCAGCGCCGACAGTTGCTCGGCCCAGCTGATCCGGTCCGGTCCGAACAGCAGAATCACGGTGGAGCCGAGCTTGAATCGACCCATTTCCGCGCCTTTCTCCAGGTGGATGGGTGCTCGTGCTGCTTCGTCATAGTGAAAGGTCTTGAGTGTGCGCTTGGGCGGCGTAACCAGGCCGGCCCATACGGTCTCGATGCTGGCGACGATCATTGCACCGACCAGCACCATTGCCATCGGCCCGTGCTCGGTATCGAACAGGCAAACCACGCGCTCGTTGCGAGCGAACAGTTCCGGGACACCTTCGGCGGTGACTGTGTTTACCGAGAAGATGCGGCCCGGTACGTAAACCATTTCCCGCAGGGTGCCAGCCAGCGGCATATGCACCCGATGGTAGTCCTTGGGCGACAGGTACACGGTGGCGAAATCCCCACCCATGAAGGGCGCGGCACGTTGGTGGTCGCCGCCGAGCAGTTCCATCACGCTGTAGCTGTGGCCCTTGGCTTGAAAGATTCGCCCTTGCTCGATCTTGCCGAGCTGGCTGATGGCGCCGTCGCACGGGTTGAGGATCGCACCGGGGGTCGGGTCGAGCGGACGAGCGCCGTCTTTCAGCGCGCGGGTAAAGAAGGCATTGAAATGTTCGAAAGCAGTCGGTTCTTCGATCTGTGCCTCATGCATCGGCACACCGAAATGACGAATGAAGGCCTTGATGAAGGTGTTCTTCACCCAGGGCAGACGGCACTCGGCGAGGCAGCCGGCGAGGCGCGAAATCAGGTGGTGTGGCAGCAGATACTGACTGAGTACAAACAAGCGATCTTTCATGGATGACCTTTTCATTGCTGGATCGGAGTGTCGGGCAGATTGCCCCATTCGCCCCAGGAACCAGGGTATCCCTTGACGCGCGGATAGCCCAAGGCCTTGGCCAGCAGGTAGGTGAAGCCGGAGCGGTGATGCGTCTGGCAGTGGGTGATAATTTCCTTGTCGGCGGTGATGCCGAGCGCTTCCAGCCGTTCAGCGATGTCTTCGCGGATGCGCATGGCGCGTGTTGGGTCCATCGCCGCGGTCCACTCGAAGTTGACTGCGCCGGGCATGTGGCCAGCGCGTGCTGCGAGCGCTTTCTCGCCGCGGTATTCCTCGGGCGAGCGCGCATCCCAGATGACCAGGTCCGACGCGCCGAGCCGGCTTTCGAGATATTCACGGGTCGCGCTGGGTGCTTCGTCGAGTTGCAGTGGCACCGGTCCGCCTGCAGCGGCAGGGCTGTCCTGCGCCAGCGGGCGCTGCTCTGCCAGCCAGGCATGCAGGCCACCGTTCAGATAGTGGTAGTTGGGGTGGCCGATGACATCCAGCAACCAGATGAACCGGCCGGCCCAGCCTCCACCTTCGTCGTCATAGACCACATAGACGGCGTCCGCACGATGCCCCAGCGCGCCAAACAGTCCCTCCAGCTGAGGCTTGCCGGGCAATAGCCCCGGTGCCGGCGGTTGGCTGAGCTGAGTGAGCTTGGGATCGACGAAGCGTGCGCCGGGCAGGTGTC
This sequence comes from Stutzerimonas stutzeri SDM-LAC, assembly GCF_000235745.1. Classification (GTDB taxonomy): domain Bacteria; phylum Pseudomonadota; class Gammaproteobacteria; order Pseudomonadales; family Pseudomonadaceae; genus Stutzerimonas; species Stutzerimonas stutzeri_H. Next base: position 44,853 of record NZ_AGSX01000046.1, read on the forward strand.
CTTCTGCGTAGCGGGTCGCACTGGTCAGGTCGACCAGAATCAGCTCGGGTGCATTCAGGCGCTCGGCAAGATCGGCCGGTTCGATTACCAGCGGCAGGGTAGAAAAGGCGGACACGGCAAGCCTCGAACGAACGGAAAGAAGCAGTCTAGCGAAAAAATCAGCGGGCGCGTTTGCTGAACGTCGCCAGGGCGCGCTCGATGCACTGGACCGTCTTGGTGAAGGCCTGCAAGCCCATCTCGCTGAATGCGGTGTTGTTCTGATCGACCACTAGTAGCATGACCACGCGATCATCCAGGCCGACGGAGCGCAACAGCACGTGTTCGCTGGGGAACAACGCTTTCAGTGCGCCAGGCAACAGCGCAGTGAACTGGGCGAGGTTATCCGGCTTGAGGCGCAATAACGCCGGCTTTTCCAGCAGCCTGCGCAACACCTGGCTTTGCTCGGGTTCCAGCGACAGCCGGCTCGCCTCGTTTGGCAATCCGCTGGCTTGCTGAACGACCAGACGGTGCTGCTTGCGATCTACCAGCAGTAAAAGTACGCGCTGCATGCCCGAGCACGTCAGCGCTTTACTGGCTGTCGCGGTGAGTTGAAGGACATTGTCGAAAGGGCAGGGGACGCTGAGCAGCTCGCGGCAATGTTCGCGCCATTGGGCCAGGGTTTCGGTGTCCGGCAACTTCGCCGCCTTTTCTGCCTGGAATGTACTGTCCCAAGGCCAGAGCAGTCCTTGGGCCGGATGCCAGAGATCGGTCGGCCCGATCGCGCGAGCACTGGTGGCCGCTTGCTGATGGGTCATCTGCTGCAATTCGGCGAGAGGGACTTGCAGGTAGAGGCCGGCGAGCCGCTGCCAGCGCAGGCTGTGAATGCCGCTCCAGCTGTGGTGCGCCGAAAGCGCCAGGCCGTTTGCAAGCACAATGGTATTGCTCGGCAAGGTGAGCCAACGGCGCAGCGCAGGGTCGGCGTCGAGCATCTGTTGCTGATGCAGCGGATGTTCGTTATCACGGGCGATGTGCAGTGCTTTGATCAGCATGCGCCGATGCTCGTTGAGGAGCCGGTAGCCTTGGGCGATCCAGCGCGGCAGGCCCCAATGCTCGGCGGTGGCGATGCAGAGCTCGAGCAACGAGACGCCGAGCAATGACTGTTCGACCTGGCGAGCGGGCTCGCGCTTGACCAGGACGCGCTGCTCCCAGACTTCCAATAGCTGCGGGTGTGCGGCAACCAGCGCCCACACGGGTGAAAGGAACAGCAGACTGCTCCAGTGGATCTCCTGCCAGAGCCGCGCCAGACGTGAGGCGAACAGCCCGTTAGCCTGCTGGCTGGCGTGGCTGCTGATCAGCATCAGCTGCCGCAAGGGCGCCGGAATATCGACTGGCTGAGCGGCTGGCACCTTGGCGAACAGAACTTCGGCGCGCTTCAGCCCGATACGGCTGAGCGCAACCTCAAGGCTCTCGGCCGGTTTGCTGGTTGATGCTGCGCTGCGGTTGGCCTCGCGGATCACCGTGAGTGCCAGGACCGGGCTTTCCTGAATGAGGTCCGAAATCTCGCGCATGGATAGGCTGCTGTCGCCCAGTGCCCGCTGAACGCGTGCATAGGGACCGGCAGCCGCCGGCAGGACAACGGTGTCCAAGGTCTTGAGCCAGGCGCCAAGCGAGCGGGGGAGTGGTGTCGTAGTCATGGCGCCGCCAAACTAGCATTTCATCGGGATGGCCTTTAGTCTGGCGCAAAAGTTCCGATAACCAGAACAATTCTTTTCATTTGCCCTTCCGCCTGACCCCAATCGAGTTCGTGCGACATCGCGCGGCTTGTTTCAGGTGCCCTGAGATCAGGTTTTAGACGTACCTACCTATGGCAAAAATAATCGGCATTATCGTGGTGATCGCCAGCGTCCTTGGCGGTTTCATTCTATCCGGCGGCCACGCTGCCGCGCTCATCCACCCGTTCGAGGTGATGATCATTGGTGGTGCCGCACTGGGTGGCTTCCTGCAGGCGAACCCCGGGAGCACGACCAAGATCGTGTTCAAGAAGTCGCTGCAGATGTTCAGCAACCGTTTCACTCACAAGTACTACCTGGAAGTGCTGGGGCTGCTCTACGAGATCCTCAACAAGAGCCGCCGTGAGGGCATGATGGCCGTCGAGGCCGACATCGAAGAGCCCGCAGCCAGTCCGATATTCAGCAAGTACCCGGCGATCCTGAAGGACGAGCGGATGACCGCCTTCGTCTGCGATTACCTGCGCATCATGTCCTCCGGCAACATGGCGCCGCACGAGCTGGAAGGGCTGTTCGACATGGAGCTCAACGGCCTCAAAGAAGAACTCGAGCATCCGTCTCACGCTGTGGCGAAAATTGCCGACGGTTTGCCCGCGATGGGTATTGTGGCGGCGGTGCTGGGCATCGTCATCACCATGTCGGTGCTGGCGTCGGCTACCAACGCCGAAATCGGGGAGAAGGTCGGTACGGCGCTGGTCGGTACCTTCCTCGGCATCCTTGCCTCCTACGGCTTCTTCGGCCCGCTGTCGGCGGCGCTTGAGCACGATGCCAAGGAGGAGCTGAATCTGTATGAGAGCATCAAGGCGACACTCGTCGCCTCTGCTTCGGGTATGCCGCCGACGCTGGCCGTGGAATTCGGCCGCAAGGTGCTGCTGCCAGCACACCGTCCAAGCTTCGCCGAGCTTGAACAAGCAGTGCGTGGCAGCTAACCGCACTCATGGACAATACCCAGCCAATCATCGTCAAGCGGATCAAGAAGGTCGCTGCAGGCCACCACGGTGGCGCCTGGAAGATTGCCTTCGCCGACTTTGCGACCGCCATGATGGCGTTCTTTCTCGTGATGTGGCTGATGTCCTCGGCCACGCCCGAACAGAAACGCGCCATTTCCGGTTACTTCCAGGACCCCATCGGTTTTACCGAGAGCGCGAGCCCGCACGTGATCGATCTCGGCGGTACGCCGACGCCATCGCCGGACCGCACCCTCAATGAAGAGGTTGATCCAGCGGTCCAGCAGAGCGAATCGAAGATAGATGCCGATCAGGCGGAAACCTTCGCTGAACAGTTGGAGCGTGAACGTCTCGAGCTGCTGCTTCAGGAGTTGCAGAACAAGGTTGACGAGAACCCCGAGCTGACTCGCTTCAAGGACCAGATCCTGTTCGAGATCACCCAGGACGGCTTGCGCATCCAGATCATGGATGCGGCCAACCGGCCAATGTTTGCCCTGGGCAGCGCCCAGCTGCAGCCGTACTTCGAAGACATACTGCTGGCGATGGCCGACACCATTCGTGCGGTGCCGAACAAGATCAGCGTCAGCGGTCACACCGATGCCAAGCCCTATTCAGGACGGGGCGAATTCGGCAACTGGGAGCTATCGGCCGGGCGCGCCAACGCGGCTCGGCGCACTCTGGTGGCCGGTGGCTATCCGGACGAGCAGATTGCCCGGGTGGTGGGCTATGCCTCTTCGGCCTTGTTCGATCGGCAGGACCCGCTGAACCCCGTCAACCGCCGCATCGATATCCTGGTGCTGACCCGAAAAGCGCAGCGCGACATCGAAGGTGAGCAGTCGGATGCGACGGGCGAGAGTTCAATCTCAGAGCCGCCATCTGCAGAAGATGTATCGGCGCCCTCAGCTGCACCGCCCGACCCGCTGCAGCCACCACAGTTGCGCGAGCGGCTGAATATTTTCGAAGAGGGCGTGCTGCAATTCGACCAGCCTGCTGGTAACTGAGCTGGCAGTTCATCCTGCCATCAGCGCGTCAGTAGCCGGCTTCCGGCAGGCTGCTGATGATATGCCGGTAGCTGGCCATGCGTTGAGGCTGGATCTGTCCCTGCTCCAGTGCCTTGAGCAAGGCGCAGCCTGGCTCGCGGTCATGCTTGCAGTCGCGGAAGCGACAGTGACCCAGCAGCTCCTGAAACTCGATGAAGCCCGCCTCGACATCAGAACGGCTTACGTGGCCCAGGCCGAACTCACGGATACCCGGGGAGTCGATCAGCTCGCCACCGCCGGGGAAATGAAACAGCCGTGCGGTCGTGGTGGTGTGCGTGCCCTTGCCGGTCATTTCTGACAGCGCGCCCACACGGGTGTCGACACCGGGCAACAGGCTGTTGACCAGCGACGATTTGCCCACCCCGGACTGGCCGACAAATACGCTGACGTGCCCGTCGAGACGCGCTTGCAGCGCTTCCATACCGGCGCCGTCATGGGCAGACACTTCCATCAGCGGGTAGCCCAGGGTGCGATAGACCGCCAGCAGAGCGTTGAGCGCGCCTTCGTTCTGCGCATCGATGAGGTCTGCCTTGTTCAGCAACAGTAGCGGCGTGATCCCGGCATGCTCGGCCGCAATCAGATAGCGGTCGATGAGGTTGGCATGGGGTTCCGGCAAAGGGGCGAAAACGATCACGATCAGATCGACGTTGGCAGCCACCGGTTTGAGCTGGCCGCGTGTGTCAGGTCGGCAGAGTTCGGATTGGCGCGGCAGTTGCGCGACGATGACGCCGATGCCCTGGTTGCCCGGACGCCAGACCACTCGATCGCCGGTCACCAGCGCCGGCAGGTTTGCGCGAAGGTGGCAGCGGAACACCTGACCGCAGTGCTCGCCTTCCTGAGCCTCGACTTCGACCTGCACGCCGAAGTGGGCAATGACCAGGCCGGTCTGTTCCGGGCCGAGATCGCCGCCCTCGAGTTCTTCCACCGCGCGTGATTCACGCCGCGCCGCGCGGCTGGCGCGTTCTTCCTGGATCTTCTCGATGCGCCAGCTTTGCCGGCGGTTGAGTTGGCGTTTGGCCATTGCGTGCGGTGCCCAGGTATTAAAGGAGGGTGAGTCTAACATGCCGGTGAGCACGCGCTGCGGGCCTGTTTTTGCTGGGCTTGCGGCCGGTAGACTAGCCAGTCTCTACTGCTGGCGGTGAGCACCCATGCCTGTCTCCTCACATGCGCGTCACCCCGCCTTGCTGGCGTTGCTCAGCCAACTGCTGTCGCTGCTGCTGTGCTGGCTGTTGCTGCTCGCGTTGGCGCGGTTTCTGGGCTGGCACCTCAGCCTGTTGGGGACCGCTTGTCTGCAAGGCGCGCTTGCTGCGTTGATCGGACAGCGCCTCGGGCTGTCGTGCTGGTGGCTGCCAATCAATTTTGGTTTCGTGCCGGGGCTGGTGCTTTTGCAAGACCATGCACTGCCGCCCTGGCTGCTGCTGATTGGCTTTATGATCCTGCTGATGTTGAACTGGAATGCCATGACCGAGCGGGTGCCTCTGTATCTCACCGGCTCTGCAGCCGAGCATCGGCTGGCGCATCGGCTTGCAGCGCTGCCCGACGGCTTCAGTTTTATCGATCTGGGCAGCGGGTTCGGCGGCACTCTGTTGCGGCTAGCGCGGCTTTACCCGTCGGCACGTTTTGTTGGCGTCGAAACGGCGCCGCTGACCTTTGCATTGTGCTGGTTGCGCTGCGTGTTTCAGCGCAACTGCCAGGTGCGTTTCCGCAGCTTCTGGCGCGAGCCGCTGGCGGGCTACGATGTGGTCTATTGCTTCCTTTCGCCTGCACCCATGCCGGCGTTGTGGCAGAAGGCGCGGACCGAGATGAGCCCGAACGCGCTGTTGATCAGCAACAGCTTCGAGGTGCCGGGCGTTGAAGCGCAGGAAACCCTCGCCATCGATGACTGGCGCCGTTCACGCCTGCTGATCTGGCGGCCCGGTGCAGCCCGGCAACCTGACGACCGCCCCGCGAGCGGCTAAACTGCGCGCCACGCCTAAGGAGCTCACCATGCAGAACCCGCAGAACCTCATCTGGATCGACCTGGAAATGACTGGTCTGGACCCGGACAACGACGTCATCATCGAGATGGCCACCATCGTTACCGACAGCCAGCTCAACGTGCTGGCCGAAGGACCAGTCATCGCCATCCATCAGAGCGATGAACTCCTCGCCGGCATGGACGAGTGGAACACACGCCAACATGGCGGGTCCGGCCTGACTCAGCGGGTGCGCGACAGCCAGATCTCTACCGAGGAAGCAGAGGCTCAGACGCTGGCGTTTCTCGAGCAGTGGGTGCCGAAAGGCAAGTCGCCGATCTGTGGAAACAGCATCTGCCAGGATCGGCGCTTCCTTTATCGCCGCATGCCTCGTCTCGAAGCCTACTTCCATTACCGCAACCTGGATGTCTCGACGCTCAAGGAATTGGCGGCGCGCTGGGCGCCGGAGGTGCTGGCTGGCTTCAAGAAAGGCGGTACGCACCTGGCGCTGGACGATATCCGCGAGTCGATTGCCGAGCTGCGCCATTACCGCGAGCACTTCATCAAGAGCTAAGCGGCGATAACAGCGCTGCAAGCTGGAGCGTTGCGGGGGAAGATTTCCCGCCTATGTGCCTATTTGCCCAGCCGCCTCAACTCGTCCGACTCGACCACTCGCGTACCTTCGGCTTCCTCCAGTGCCAGCCGCCAGAGCGCACGCGCCAGGATGCAGGCCGAGATCCCGCGGTATTTGCCTGGCAACAGATAGGAGAGCGGGGCGGTCAGGCGCTCGACCGGCCGCACCTCCATGCGTGGTCCGAGCAGCTGCGAAGGTCTCACGATGGTCAGCTGCGGCCAGCCCTGCGCGCGTAGCGCCTGCTCCATTTCACCTTTGACCCGACAGTAAAAGATCGAGCTGTCTGGGTCGGCGCCCAGCGAGCTGATGACCAACAGGTGCCGCGCGCCCAATTCCCGGGCGCGTTTGGCAAAGGCGACAACCAGATCATGATCGATGGCTCGAAAGGCTTCCTGGCTTCCGGCTTCCTTCAGCGTACTGCCCAGGCAGCAGAACGCGGTGTCGATTTCGCCTGAAAGCTGCGCCAGCAGTGTCTGCAGCGGGCCAACCGGGTTCTCCAGCCGTGGATGCGCAGCCAACCGCTTGCGGCTGGGGGCGAGCACGCACTCCACTGTGGGTTCGTTGAGCAGGCGGTCGAGCAGGTGCTCGCCGGTGAGCCCGGTGGCGCCGGCAAGCAAAATACGCTGTGGCGTCAAATACATGGTTTGGCTTCCTGTAACGATCAGTCAGATGGCGCCGGCTGCTGTTTGCTCAGCGCCCGCCAGTGTTCGACAACCTGCTCGGGTGCCCATATCTGCGGCTCCGAAGCTTGATAGTGGTCGGCTTGTTCCCGTTCGGCAACCCTCGCCTGTGCCAGCGTGAATGCCTGCACAATATCCGGCGTTGCCTGCAGGGCGTCGGTGAAGAGGGCGCGGCCGAAGTAGGTGAAGTCGCTCTCCTCGGAGCAGCCGAACGACACCCGGTCGGCACGAGCTGCGGTAATAACGAGCGTGTTCGGGCTTTTCAGGGGCTCGATAAAACCGCCGGAATAGCAGGCCGAGATGACTACGATCTTGTTGCGCTCGGCGAGTGGCTGCATCAGCGCTGCCAGGTCCGTGGCTGGCAGGTCTTCCAGGGCCAGTCGGGGCTGGGCCAGTACCAGCTGATGGTCGGCTGAGCCGTGACTGGTCAAATAGATGAAGATCAGGTCTTCCGGGCCGCTGCGCTCGGCCAGTCGCGCAACCGCGCGCGCGAGGTTTTCGCGCGTAGCCAGCGGCCGATCAGTAAGATGGTCGCGGTGGTTGACGAGGCTTATCTGGCCGCGTGCGGCGAAGCGTTCGGCCAAGAGGTTGTCGACGTAGCCGACCTCGCGCAGAAACACACTCTGCTGGCCATCGCCGGCAAGGGTCAGGCTATACAGCTCTGCAGCCGGAGTTGATGGCGGCACCGCATCAAGGGCGTCCTTCAGCAACTGCCCTTGGCGCAGCAGGCCGATCTCCAGCGGGTCAGCGAGGGGCCTGCCTTGAGCATCCTCGCTGAGCCGCCCAGCCCGCCAGGTGCCACTCTTCTGAGTGCCGTCCGCGAGGAGAAGGGTGCCATTTCCGTTGAATTGGCCTTCCCGAAAGCGACCTTCGTACCGGTCACCGCCGGGCTGCTGCAGGTCACCTTCGCCGTGGTACTGCCAGCGTTTGAAATCCCCGCTGTAGTGCGTGCCGTCAATGCCAAGATATTCGCCTTTGCCGTTCAGCTCGCCATTCTGGAACATGCCTTTCCTGACATTGCCGGCCGCATCTTCGTAGCGGCCCTGGCCATGGAACAGGTCGTCCTGAAACTGGCCCAAGTAGTGCTCGCCGTCGTTACCGCGGTACAGGCCCTCGCCGCTGAGTAGGCCGTTGGTGAAGTTGCCGCTGAAGACACCGCTGGCGTCGGTGCGGGTGCCCTCGCCATCGGGCTGGCCGTGGGCAAACGTGCCTTCATAGCTGGTGCCGTCTGCCTCCTGCAGCTTGCCAGCGCCGTGGTAGAGCCCATCCTTGAATGCGCCTTCGTAGCTCAGGCCAGGCTCGCTGTAGCGGCCCGTGCCGTTGAGGCTTCCCAGCTCGAAATGCCCTTCATAGACGCCGCCGGTGGCGTAGCTGAAGCGACCCTGGCCATCGAACAGTCCGTATTTGAAGCCGCCTTCGTAGCGATCGCCATTAGCGCCTTGCCAGAGGCCTTGGCCGTGCCACTGTCCGTCCGTGAATGAGCCGAGGTAATAGCTGCCGTTGGGGTAGTCGATACGCCCTTCGCCCTGTAGCAGGCCATCGATGACCTCACCCCGGTAGCGGCCACCGTCGGGCAGCACGGCGTCGGCGGGCAGCAACGGCTCGCCATCGCCACACGCGGTCAGAAAACAGGCGAACAGAAGTGGAGCGAGGTGGCGCATGCGGCTATCCAGAGGGGCGACGCCGCAGTATGCCGCAAACTCAGTGGGCTGCGACAACTACGCCTGCCGGGTCAGACCACGCAGAGCGCCAGGGTCTCGGCAATGTAGGCGGGTTTTTCCACACCCTCGATTTCCATCACGGCACGCGACTTGAGCAGCCACTGGCCGGGATTTTTCTCGTAGGCGTCGAGTAATGTCGCTGATACCCGAACCCGCGAGCCGACCCGGACCGGCTGGATGAAGCGCAGGCTGTCGAGCCCGTAGTTGACGCCCATTTGGGTCCCTTCAGGACGAATCATCAGTTCATTCATCAGCATCGGCAACAGCGACAGCGAGAGGAAACCGTGCGCGATGGTTCCGCCAAACGGGGTCTGCGCGGCTTTTTCCGGGTCGATGTGGATGAACTGGTGATCACCCGTGCAATCGGCGAATTGGTCGACCCGCTGCTGATCGACGGTGAACCATTCGGAGTGGCCTAGCTCTTTGCCAATGTAATCCTTGAGTTCTGCTACGGGTACTTGCGGCATATATCCTCCGGCGTTTGTTGTTTTGTTCGGATGTGAAGCAACGCTAGATCAGCATGCAGTTGTTGCCGAATCAACCAAGCATGGTTCGTGCGAATGGCGCGCCATAGCTTGGATCGGCAGGTGTTGTGAGTGTCGTGGTGGCGAGAGGCTTATAATCGCGCTCCTTTGCTCTGGAGGCTTCCATGCTGCTACGCGGACTAACCTGGCTGCTGTTGTTTCAACTGCTTGGCACTGCGCTCAACGTAATGGTGCTGCCGATGTTGCCGGGGCCGATCATCGGCTTGCTGTTGCTGTTCGTGGCGTTGTTAGCTCGCGGGCAAGCGAGTGAATCCTTGCAGGTCGCCGCGAGTAGTCTGTTGCGTTATCTACCCCTGTTGCTGGTGCCGCCCGCCGTGGGCGTGATGGCCTACACCGAGGCGATTCTCAAGGACTTCTGGGCCATCGTCGGCGTGCTGGTGCTCTCGCTCGTGGGGTCGTTGGTGTTCACCGGCTGGCTGATGCAGACGTTGATTCGCCGTCAGCAACGCAAGGCAGGACGCGCATGATCGCCATGCAATGGCAGGCGGCCTGGGAGGCGGTCATTCATCATCCCTTGTTTGGCGTGGCCATCACCTTGGCGGCTTTCCAGTTGGCCTATGCGGCTTACGAAAAAACACGCTGGGTATTCTTGCAGCCAGTGCTGGTGTCGATGGTCGTGGTGGTCGGTACGCTTGTGCTTTGCGGTCTGAGCTATGAGGAGTACCGCGACAGCGCCCAGATGCTGACCGTGCTCCTCGGGCCAACTACGGTGGCGCTTGCCGTGCCGCTGTATCTGAATCTGCGACGAATTCGCGAATTGTTCGGGCCGATCATGCTCACCCTGCTCATCGCCGGCATCGGCGCCACGGCGCTGGGGATGGTTCTGGCCTGGGCATTTGGTGCCGACCAGATGATCCTGATGACCCTGGCGCCCAAGTCAGTTACCTCGCCAATCGCCATGCTGGTGGCCGAGCAGATCGGTGGCGTGGTGGCGCTGGCCGCCGTCTTCGTGATGATCACCGGCATCATCGGTGCGATCATCGGCCCGGAACTGTTGCGCAGGTTTGGCGTTCAGCATCCTGCCGCCCGAGGCATGGCGCTGGGTCTGACTGCACATGCGGTCGGCACCGCCCAGGCCTTGCAGGAAGGCGACGAGTGCGGCGCCTTTGCGGCGCTGGCCATGAGCCTGATGGGCGTGATGACCGCAGTGCTGCTGCCTTTGGCCGTGCTGATGCTGTCGTAAGGAGTCTGAATGAAGCTACCGTTGTTTCCGCTCGATACCGTGTTGTTTCCGGGGTGCACCCTCGATTTGCAGCTTTTTGAGGCGCGCTATCTGGATATGGTCAGCCGCTGTCTGAAGGCCGGGCACGGCTTCGGTGTGGTGCGTCTGATCGAGGGTAGCGAAGTGGGGTTGGCGCCGAGCGAATATGCCCTGACGGGTTGTGAAGCGCTGATCCGCGATTGGCAGCAGCGGCCTAACGGCCTGCTGGGGATTCGTGTCGAAGGCGGTCGTCGTTTCGATGTGCTCTCGGCCGAAGTGCAGCGTGATCAGCTGACCGTCGCCGAGGTTACCTGGCGCGACGAGGGGGATGATCCGCCCTTGGACGACGAGCATCTCGAACTGGCGATGTTGCTGGAGGCGCTCGGTCAGCATCCGCTGGTCGAGGCGCTGGGGATGGGCAGTGCCGCGCAGGGGCAGCGCTCGCTGGCGCATCAGCTGGCCTACCTGTTGCCGTTTCGGCCTGATCAGAAACTCGACCTGCTGCAACTGGATGATCCTGAACAGCAATTACAGTCCATCCAGCGCTGGCTAGAGCAGTTGCAAGGGGATTCGCCCGAATAGCAGCGGCACCCGGTCGTCAGTATTACTGATAGCGATACAGCAGCATGGCGCCTGGCAACGCCCAGATCGCAAAGGCGCCGATCAGCCCCAGGGCGGCCGGCAGGATCAGCCACCATATTTTCGGCGACAGTGCCTGCATCGGCGCACGCCATTGCACAAGGGTCAGGCTGGCGGCGCAAACACTTGCCGCCAGCACCGCGCCCGCGATGACGTCGGTTGGCCAGTGTACGCCCAGGTAGACGCGCGATAACGCAATTGCGGTGGCCGGTAATGCACCCAGCAGCACCCAGGCCAGGCGCATGCGCGGCGGCTGCCCGCGGCCGGCGAGAACGCCCAGGGTAAGAAAGAAGGCGAATGCAGCCGAGCTGTGACCGCTGGGGAAGCTGTAACTGTGCAGTGGCTCCAGCAGGATGTCCGGCCGGACCCGGCCGAAGGTCGCTTTCAGTGCGCCGTTGGCCAGCGCGGTGCCCAGCAGTGTGAGAATGGCGAAAGCGGCTGCACGTGCCTGTTTCGTAGCGAGCAGCAAGAGGCTCAGCAGCACAGCGGCCCACAGCTGGGTGTGGAAATCTCCGGCTCGTGTGACCATGACCATGAAGCGATCGAATACCGGGCTGCGCTCGCCCTGAACGACCGTCATCAGCCCTTCATCGAATTCCACCAGATAGGGCCAGCCGATGAACAGTCCGATCAGAACGGCTGCGCTGAGACCAGCAGCAAGCGGAGTAACCCAGCGCATCTGATGCAGGCTGCCATGCACTACGCCGCCGATAAGCAGCAGCAAAGCGGCAGTAACGAAGCCCGCTTCGCTCCAGAAACCCTCCGGTAATGGCAGCCGCACCGCCGCGCCCGCCGCCCAGCCGGGCAGCAGATAGGCCATCGACCAGCCTGCTGCGGCGATCAGGCTGACCAGCAGAAAGCGCCCGAACGGCATGTCGAGCATGCCGGCGGTTACCGGCAGCATGGGCCGTAGCGGGCCGATGAAACGTCCAACCAGTAGGCTGGCGATGCCGTAACGTTCGAAGTACACCTCGGCGCGGTTCAACCATTCCGGATGGTCGCGAAGGCCGCGGATGCTGCGGATATTTTGGTGATAGCGGCGGCCCAGCCCGTACGAGAGCAGGTCGCCGAGCAAACCGCCGGCGTAGCCCAGCAGTAACGTCTCGCCGAGACTGAGCACGCCGCTACCGGCGACTACCGCGATGGCAAATACCAGCACCGTGCCGGGCATCAGCAAGCCGACAATGGCGAGGCATTCGAGGCAGGCGACGACAAACAGGCTAAGGCCAAGCCACTGAGGGTTTTCAGCCAGCCAACTGGAGAGTGCGGTGAGCCATTCCGGCATGGGTCTTTTTTCCTTGGTTCGAGACGCTTCGACCCGGCATCCGACGCGCGGGTTTCAACGTCTGGTCATGATAGCGCTGGCGATAGCCTCGGATACTTGCGGCGCAAGCGGCAGATCTCGACCCGTTGGATGAGCGGTGTCGCGTGCAGTCAGGGGCTTTGCAGCCATTCGCCCGGCGCCGCTGTGCGTGAGGCGCGCGGGTGGCTATAATCAGCCGCTTTCCCTTCAGTCAGGCCAGCCAGACCATGACCGAGTCCGTACTCGATTACATGACCCGCCTCGGTCGCGCCGCGCGCGAGGCGTCGCGCGTGCTTGCGCGTGCCACCACAGCGCAGAAGAACCGAGCCTTGCAGGCCGCAGCCGCCGCGCTCGATGCGGCGCGCGAGGAACTGGTCCGTGCCAATCGTAAGGACCTCGAGGCCGGGCGCGCCAATAGTCTCGACGAGGCGATGCTTGATCGTCTGGCACTGACGCCGGCACGCATCGACGACATGATCGAGGGGCTGCGCCAGGTCGCAACCCTGCCTGACCCCATTGGCGAAATCCGCGACATGCGCTATCTGCCTTCCGGCATTCAGGTCGGCAAGATGCGTGTGCCGCTGGGCGTGGTTGGCATCATTTACGAGTCACGGCCCAACGTGACCATCGATGCGGCCAGCCTGTGTCTCAAGTCGGGCAACGCCACGATATTGCGTGGTGGCTCGGAAGCGATCCATTCGAACCAGGCGATTGCTCGCTGCATTCAGTTGGGGCTGGCCGAGGCCGAGCTGCCCGCTGCCGCAGTGCAAGTTGTCGAGACCACCGACCGTGCCGCTGTTGGCGCATTGATCACCATGCCGGAATACGTGGATGTGATCGTCCCGCGCGGTGGCAAGGGGTTGATCGAGCGCATCAGTCGCGATGCCAAGGTGCCGGTGATCAAACACCTGGATGGCATCTGCCACGTGTTCATCGATCAGGCTGCCGATCTCGACAAGGCCGTTCGCATCGCCGACAACGCCAAGACCCAGCGCTACGCGCCCTGCAACACCATGGAGACGTTGCTGGTTCAGGCATCCGTTGCGGCACGTGTGCTGCCACCGCTGGCGGCGATCTATGGCGAAAAGGGCGTTGAACTGCGTGGTTGCCCTCGGACCTGTGAACTGCTGGGTAGCCAGGTGTTGGCTGCCAGCGAAGAGGACTGGTCCACCGAATACAACGCACCGATCCTGTCGATCTGCATCGTCGATTCGCTGGATGAAGCCATCCAGCACATCAACCGCTACGGCTCGCAGCATACCGACGCGATTGTCACGGAAAACTTCACCGATGCGCGGCGCTTCATCACTGAGGTCGATTCGGCGTCGGTGATGGTCAATGCCTCCACTCGTTTTGCCGACGGCTTCGAGTACGGTCTGGGGGCTGAGATCGGTATTTCCACCGATAAGCTGCACGCCCGTGGTCCGGTCGGTCTGGAAGGCCTGACCAGTGAGAAGTACGTGGTATTCGGCGACGGCCACGTGCGTACTTGATGAGGGCAACTGGCACCCCTCGGCGCATCGGCCTTCTCGGCGGCACCTTTGACCCGGTGCATATCGGGCATCTGCGTGGCGCGCTGGAAGTGTCCGAGATAGTCGGGCTCGACGAGGTCCGCCTGGTGCCCAACTACCGGCCGCCGCACCGCGAAACGCCATACAGCTCCGCGCAGGATCGCTTGACCATGGTTCGGCTGGCTGTGCAGGACCTGGCTCCGCTGTCGGTCGATGCGCGCGAGCTGGAGCGTGACAAGCCGTCTTACACGCTCGACACGCTGGTGTCTCTGCGTGCCGAGCTGGGTCATGACGATCAGGTCTTTCTCATCGTCGGCTGGGACGCTTTTTGCGGACTTCCCAGTTGGCATCGCTGGGATGAGCTGCTCGACCATTGCCATATCCTGGTCATGCAGCGACCGGATGCCGACAGTCAGGCGCCGGAAACGCTGCGCGACCTGCTGGCGGCACGCAGCGTCAACGATCCGCTGAGCCTCGCCGGCAGCGGTGGGCAAATTGCTTTCGTCTGGCAAGCCCCGCTAGGGGTATCGGCAACACGTATCCGTCAATTTCTGGCCAGCGGCCGATCTGTACGCTTTCTCGTACCGGACGCTGTACTGGCTTATATCAACGCGCACGGACTGTACCGGGCGTCGAACTGAGGTTGTTTCACACTATGCAAAATGATTCTTTGGCCCATCTGGCCGTTAGCGCCCTGGAAGATCTGAAAGGCACCGACATCACCACCATCGATGTTCGTGGCAAAACCAGCGTTACCGACTTCATGGTGATCGCCAGCGGCACCTCCAGCCGTCACGTAAAATCTCTGGCCGAGAACGTGCTTGAAAAGGTCAAGGAGCAGGGCGTGCGCCCTCTGGGTAGCGAAGGGCTGGACGGCGGTGAGTGGGCGCTGCTCGACCTGGGCGATGTGGTGGTGCACGTGATGCAGGTGCCTACTCGGCAGTTCTACGATCTCGAGCGCCTCTGGCAAGGTGCCGAGCAGAGTCGCGCGCAGCACGCGGGCGAACAGGAATAATCGATCCGTGCGGATCAAGCTGATTGCGGTGGGCTCGAAGATGCCGCGCTGGGTGGAGGACGGTTGGCATGAATATGCCAAGCGCCTGCCGTCCGAGCTGCCCTTGGAGCTGCATGAAATATCTCTCAACACTCGCGGCAAGAATGCCGACGTGGCGCGATTGATTCGTCAGGAAGGCGAGGCCATGCTGGCGAAGGTTCAGCCTGGCGAGCGCATCGTCACGCTGGAAGTGACGGGGCGCCCCTGGAGCACCGAGCAGCTGGCTGGTGAGCTGGAGCGTTGGCGGCTCGATGCGCGCAACGTCAATCTGATGGTGGGCGGGCCGGAAGGGCTGGCGCCCGAGGTCTGCGCACGCAGCGAGCAGCGCTGGTCGCTGTCACCGCTCACCTTGCCGCATCCGCTGGTTCGTATTCTGATCGGCGAACAGATCTATCGCGCCTGGACGTTGCTGTCGGGTCACCCTTACCACAAGTAGTACAGCCAAACCGAAGATGTCCCAGCCGATTCCCCTCAAGGACCACGAAAAAGACGCCCGTCTGGTGCGCCAGCGCGTGCTTGTGGGCGGAGCAATGGTGCTGCTGCTGGTCGGCGTGTTGATAGCGCGTCTGTATTACTTGCAGGTCGTGCAGTACCAGCACCATTCCACGCTTTCGGAAAACAACCGGGTCCATGTTCAGCCCATTCCGCCTAACCGGGGGCTGATCTTCGATCGGACCGGCAAGATCATTGCGGATAACCGTCCCAGCTTCAGCCTGACGGTGACTCGTGAGCGCGCCGAAGATTGGCGCAAGACGCTGGATACCGTGGTCGAGGTGCTGGAGCTGTCCAGCGAAGAGCGCGAACTGTTCGAGAAGCGCGTGCTGCAGGGGCGGCGTCCGTTCGAGCCGGTGCCGATCATGTATGAGTTGTCCGAGGAACAGATCGCACGCATTGCGGTGGATCAGTTCCGTCTGCCGGGCGTCGAAGTCGCGGCACAGCTGGTTCGGCACTATCCGCAGGGCGAGCATTTCGCGCATTCAGTCGGTTATGTCGGGCGGATCAACGAGGCTGAGGTCAAGCAGCTCGATCCGGTCAATTACAGCGGTACCCACCATATCGGCAAGACCGGCATCGAGCGCTTCTACGAGGACTCGTTGCACGGCCAGGTCGGTTACGAGGAAGTGGAGACGAACGCTCGCGGAAGGGTGCTGCGGGTGCTCAAACGTACCGATCCGATCCCGGGAAAGGACATCACCCTGACCCTCGATCTGGGACTCCAGCAGGCGGCCGAGGCTGCGCTGGCAGGACGTCGCGGGGCCATCGTGGCGTTGCAGCCGTCCACCGGCGAGGTTTTGGCGATGGTCAGTCAGCCGAGCTTCGACCCCAACCTGTTCGTTACCGGGATCAGCTTCAAGGCTTATGGCGAGCTGCGAGACTCGATCGACCAGCCGTTGTTCAACCGCGTGCTGCGCGGATTGTACCCACCCGGGTCGACGATCAAGCCGATGATGGCAGTCGCAGGTCTCGACGCTGGGGTCGTCACCGAGGACAGCAAGGTGTTCGATCCGGGCTTCTTCCAACTGCCCAACGTGAAACACAAGTACCGGAACTGGAATCGCGGCGGCGACGGCTGGGTGGATCTGGAAACGGCGATCATGCGATCCAATGACACCTACTTTTACGACCTCGCGCACAAGATGGGCATCGACCGCATGCATGACTACATGAGCCGCTTTGGCCTTGGCCAGCGTGTTGCGTTGGACATGTTCGAGGAAACGGCCGGTCTGATGCCCTCGCGCGACTGGAAGCGGGCGCGTTATCGGCAGGCCTGGTATCCCGGCGAGACCGTCATTCTCGGCATCGGCCAGGGTTACATGCAGGCGACGCCGTTGCAGCTGGCCCAGGCGACCGCGCTGATGGCGACTCGCGGCAAATGGATCAGGCCGCACCTGGCGAAAAGCATCGAAGGACAGAAGCCTGTCGATCCGGAGCCGATGCCTGACATTCAGCTTCGCGATCCAAGCTACTGGGAGGCTTCGATCAACGGAATGGTGAAGGTGCTGCATGGCGCCCGCGGCACGGCAAAGAAAGTTGGCGACAGTGCCGCCTACCGCATCGCCGGCAAGAGCGGTACGGCGCAAGTAGTGGCCATCAAGCAGGGCGAGAAGTACGACAGCGACAAGCTCGCCGAACGCCACCGCGACCACGCCTTGTTCATCGCCTTCGCCCCGGTGCACGACCCGCAGATTGCGGTGGCGGTCATGGTCGAGAATGGTGAGTCCGGCTCTGGCGTCGCGGCACCTGTGGCCAAGCAGGTGATGGATGCCTGGTTGCTGAACGAGGCGGGCGAGCTGAAAGCCGAATTCGCGCCGGTCGTGACTGCTCAGGAGCCCAAGCCATGAGCGGAACATTCGATCGCACGCTTTCAACCGCCGATGTGATGCGTCGTCGGGCGACGCTGTTACAGCGCATGCATATCGATGGAGTGCTGCTCCTGCTTCTGCTGATGCTCGCAGCCGGTAGCCTGTTCGTCCTCTATTCGGCTGGCGGCAAGAATATCGACCTGTTGATCAAGCAGGCGACTTCCTATGGCTTCGGCCTGGGCGCCATGCTGGTGATCGCTCAGTTGGAGCCAAGATTCATGGCGCGCTGGGTTCCGGCGGGTTATCTGGCGGTCGTCGCACTGCTGGTCGCGGTGGAGTTCGTCGGATACACCGCAATGGGCGCGACCCGCTGGATCAATATCCCCGGGGTGATTCGCTTCCAGCCGTCCGAGCTCATGAAGATCATCATGCCGATGACCATTGCCTGGTACCTGTCCGCACGCGCGTTGCCGCCGGGAATCAAGCACACCATGGTCAGCCTGGGGCTGATCATCACGCCCTTCGTGCTGATCCTCAAGCAACCGGATCTGGGCACTTCGTTGCTGGTGTTGGTTTCCGGTGCCTTCGTGCTGTTCATCGCCGGGCTGCGCTGGCGCTGGGTCCTGAGCGCGATAGCAGCGCTGGTACCGATCGCCGTCGGCATGTGGTATTTCGTGCTGCACAACTACCAGAAACAGCGCGTGCATACCTTCCTCGATCCGGAAAGCGATCCGCTGGGAACCGGCTGGAACATCATTCAGTCGAAGGCGGCGATTGGTTCGGGCGGAGTCTTTGGCAAGGGCTGGCTGCAGGGTACTCAGTCGCATCTGGATTTTTTGCCGGAAAGCCATACGGACTTTATCATTGCCGTTCTGGCTGAAGAGTTCGGTCTGGTGGGGGTCTGCCTGCTGCTGCTGCTGTACCTGCTGCTGATCGCGCGTGGGCTGGTCATCACCGTTCAGGCGCAAACGCTGTTTGGCAAGTTGCTGGCTGGTGCGCTGACGATGACCTTCTTCGTCTATGTATTCATCAACATCGGCATGGTGAGCGGTCTGTTGCCGGTGGTAGGGGTGCCGTTGCCCTTCATCAGTTTTGGTGGCACTTCATTGGTAACCCTGCTATCAGGGTTCGGGGTTTTGATGTCGATCCACACCCATCGCAAGTGGATCGCACAGGTTTGATTAGAGTGAATTTCTTGGATCGATTACGGCGTGGCTGGTTGACACGGGTGCTCTGTGGAGCGGGTCTTTTCGCGGCGTTCGGAAATGCTTCGGCGGTTTTTGCGGCTGATTATGAGGGCGAAAAAGTCGCCGATTTCGTACGCGAAATGACTCAGGATTACGGCTTCGCCGGTGAGCAGGTGGCCGAAGTGCTGGCCCAGGCAGAGCGCAAGCAGGTCATCCTCGATGCCATCTCCCGCCCGGCAGAGCGCGTCAAGGCATGGAAAGAATATCGGCCGATCTTCATGACCGATTCGCGGATTGCTCAGGGCGTGGATTTCTGGCGCGAGAATGACGCGGCGCTGGCGCGCGCCGAACAGGAGTTCGGTGTGCCGGCCCAGGTCATCGTCGCCATCATCGGCGTCGAAACGTTCTACGGCCGCAACACGGGCAACTACCGGGTCATAGATGCGCTGTCGACTTTGGGCTTCGATTATCCGCCGCGCCAGCCATTCTTCCGCCAGCAGCTCAAGGAATTTCTGTTGTTGGCCCGTGAAGAGCAGGTCGACCCGCTGACGCTGACCGGTTCATACGCCGGTGCCATGGGGCTGCCGCAATTCATGCCGAGCAGCTTTCGCGCCTATGCCGTGGACTTCGATGCCGATGGTCGTATCGACATCTGGAAAAATCCTGTCGACGCCATCGGCAGCGCCGCCAACTATTTCAAACAGCACGGTTGGACCGCCGGTGCGCCAGTGGTGGCGCGGGCTACGGTCAGCGGTGAGCAGCATGGCGACGGCCTGACCGAGGGCCTCGAACCGGTGAAGAATGCTGCCCAATTGCGCGCGCTGGGTTGGCAGTGGCCGACCGAAATGAAGGTGGCCGAAGATACGGCGGTCACCGCCTTTCGTCTGGAAGGCGCTGAGGGCGATGAGTATTGGGTCGGCTTGCCCAACTTCTATGTAATCACCCGTTATAACCGCAGCGTCATGTACGCGATGGCGGTCCATCAGCTCTCCGAGCAGCTGGTCCAGGCGCGGGGTGCACAATGACCTCCCGTTTGCTGGCGGTAACGGCTTTCGCTGTGCTGGTTGTCGGGTGCTCGTCGGCCCCGACACCGTCGCCGGCCCCCACGAAAAGTGCAGGCATCAGCGGTCCGGATGACTACTCGCGACCGCACAAGGACGGCGCGCCTTGGTGGGATGTCGACGTGTCCAGCATCCCCGATGCGACACCCAGGCCGCACAACGGTCCGTTCAAGGCCAATCCCTATACCGTGCTGGGCAAGACCTATTACCCAATTGGTGACGGACGCAACTATCGGGCGACCGGAACAGCATCCTGGTATGGCACCAAGTTTCACGGTCAGCCGACTGCCAACGGTGAAAAGTACGACCTGTACGGCATGAGTGCAGCGCATAAGACGCTGCCGCTGCCCAGCTATGTGCGGGTAACCAACCTCGACAACGGCAAGACTGTGGTACTGCGCGTCAACGATCGCGGTCCCTTCTACTCGGATCGAATCATCGATCTGTCCTTTGCGGCAGCGAAGAAACTGGGCTACGCCGAAACCGGAACCGCGCGGGTCAAGGTCGAAGGTATCGACCCTGAACAATGGTGGGCCGAGCGTGGCAGGCCGGCGCCGATGGTACTGGCCGAGCCGCAGAAGGTTGCGAAGCCGGCGGTTGCTACGCTGGCACAACCTGTCGAGCAGTACACGCCGCCTCCAGCGCAACATGCCGGTGCTACCGTGCCGCTTGAGGTTGCCAGTGCCGACACGAGTGACGCATCTGCGGCTGGGGTCTATCTGCAGGTCGGCGCGTTCGCCAACCCCGATGCCGCTCAGTTGCTGCGTGACAAGCTCAGTAGCATGACTGGCGCGCCGGTATTCGTGAGTTCGGTTGTCCACCAGGAGCAGATCCTGCATCGGGTGCGTCTGGGGCCAATCGATTCCCCTGATGAAGCCGCGCAGCTCGAACAGAGCGTCCGTCTTGCCAATCTGGGGAACCCGCGGCGAGTAAGCGGTGATTAAAAGCCGTACTTCGCTGATCGATAACCAGGCAGACCTGTACCGTTTTTTTGCCACACCACCTTTCTGAGAGCGCAATGACTATCACCACCTTCGTGCACCGGCTGTTCCTTCTCACTGTGCTGGCCGTAGCGCCCACCGCCTGGGCCGAGCCGATCATTCCATCACCGCCACAGTTGGCGGCCAAGTCCTACGTCCTCATGGACGCGGCCAGCGGCAAGATCCTGGTCGAGAATGCCGGTGATGAACGCCTGCCGCCTGCCAGCCTGACCAAGTTGATGACCGCTTACATCGCCACACTGGAAATCAAGAAGGGCCAGATCTCCGAAAGCGACATGGTGACCGTCAGCGAAAAAGCCTGGCGCACCGGTGGCTCGCGGATGTTCATCCAGGTCAACACGCAGGTTTCGGTGGACGATCTGCTGCACGGCATCATCATCCAGTCCGGCAACGACGCCAGCGTTGCCATGGCTGAGCATATTGCCGGCAGCGAAGAGGCGTTCGCCGACCTCATGAACAGCACAGCGCAGCGATTGGGCATGACCAATACGCACTTCATGAATGCCACGGGCCTGCCGCATCCGGATCACTATTCTTCCGCCGCGGACATGGCCAAGCTGGCGCGCGCGATCATTCATGAGGACCCTGCACACTACGGCATCTATGCGCAGAAGGAGTTCTTCTGGAACAACATCAAGCAGCCCAACCGCAACCTTCTGCTATGGCGCGACAAGACCGTCGACGGCCTGAAGACCGGTCACACCGAAGAGGCCGGCTACTGCCTGGTGGCTTCCGCTGTTCGTGATGACATGCGTCTGATCAGCGCCGTTTTTGGCACCAACAGCGAGCAGGCGCGCGCCGCCGAGACGCAGAAATTGCTGACCTATGGCTTCCGCTTCTTCGAGACCCGGACCTTCTATCAGAAAGGTGTCGAGCTGGCGACGTCCCGTGTCTGGAAGGGCCAGCAGGACCAGGTGAGTGCCGGGCTCGCACGCGACCTGACCATGACCCTGCCGCGTGGGCAGATGGACAAGCTGCAGGCCGGCCTGACGTTTAACCCCGAACTCACGGCGCCCATCCAGCAGGGTGACGTGATCGGTAAAGTTGAGGTCAACCTCGATGGTCAGGTGTTGCAGAGCACCGATCTGATTGCCCTGCAGGCCGTGGAAGAAGGTGGGCTGTTCAGCCGTCTGTGGGATAGCATTCAGCTGTTCTTCTTCAATCTCTTCAACTGAACCGCGGAAGTGCGCCCTGGCTACCGGTCGGGCGCGCACTCTCGGATCATGAGTCCGCTGCCATGACTGACACCAAAAGCGAAACACAGCCCCCCAAAATTGAATTTCCCTGCGAACGTTACCCGATCAAGGTCATCGGCGATGCGGGCGAGGGCTTCAGCGACACGGTGGTGGAGGTGATCCGGCGGCATGCTCCGGACTTCGATGAAACCACCCTGGTGAGTCGAGACAGCCGCAATGGGCGTTTCCTGTCCGTGCAGGTATTGATCACCGCTACCAGTGTCGATCAGCTGCAGGCGATCCACGTCGATCTACGCGCTACCGGGCGCGTGCACATGGTCTTGTGATGAATGAGCAACCTGCGGGTCCGTGCCTGGTGCCCAGCCCCGCTGAGGCGGATTCTCCGGCGAGGAGTGGCCCGCTGCTGGCGGTGCGCGAGCTCGGGCTGGTGGAGTATTCGATCGCCTGGCAAGCCATGCAGCGTTTCACCAACGAACGGGTGGCTGACACCGTAGACGAGATTTGGCTGCTGCAGCATCCGCGGGTGTTTACCCAGGGGCAGGCCGGCAAGCCAGAACACCTGCTGTTGCCAGGCGACATTCCCGTGGTTCAGGCCGATCGGGGCGGGCAGGTGACCTATCATGGCCCGGGGCAACTGGTGTGTTACCTGATGCTGGACGTCAGGCGTTTGGGTATCGGCGTGCGGGATTTGGTCAGCCGGATCGAATCCAGCCTGATCGACCTGCTTGCCAGCTACGGCGTGCAGGCGTTGGCGAAGCCCGATGCGCCCGGCGTGTACGTCGAGGGTGCGAAGATCGCCTCTCTGGGCCTGCGCATCCGTAACGGTCGCTCATTCCACGGTCTGGCGCTGAATGTGGACATGGATCTGGAGCCCTTCGGCCGGATCAATCCATGCGGCTATGCGGGTATGAGTATGACCCAGTTGGCCGATGTGGTCGCTGAGCCGATTGCCTTTGCCGATGTGAGTGCCCGCCTGCGCGAACAGTTGGTCAAACACCTTGGCTACGCGCAGCAGGCCCTGACAGGCGTGGGAATGCTCAGCTGAGCCGTGCCTGCTTAACCAATGTGAGGGTGTATGGCGGATTACAAACGCCTGCCCGGCGAGAAAAAGGCAGGCGGTCTTCGGCGCGATCAGTTCAGATTGAGGGTCGGTATCAGGCTGCTGTCGAACGGCTGGCCAGGCACCGGTACAGGAGCAGCCAAGCCCAGGTTGTTCTTCTCGAATACCCGGTCGGCTCGGTAGCTGGAGCGCACCAGTGGCCCGGCGGCGACTTCCATGAAGCCTTTTTCGAGGCCGATATCGCGGAGGCGGTTGAATTCTTCCGGGCTGACCCAGCGCTTGACCGGCAGATGGTTGCGGGTTGGCTGCAGGTACTGGCCGAGGGTGAGGATGTCTACACCGATGGCGCGAAGGTCATCCATGGTCTCCAGCACTTCCTCGTCGCTTTCGCCCAGGCCCAGCATCAGACTGGTCTTGGTCAGCATTTCCGGACGATGACGCTTGGCGTGCTCCAGCACGCGCAGGGTCTTCTCATAGCCGGCGCGGGGGTCGCGCACTTCGTGGGTCAGGCGCTTGACCGTCTCGACGTTCTGCGCGAAGACTTCCAGGCCGGAGTCCGCTACGCGTTCGATGGCTTGCAGGTCGCCGTCGAAGTCCGGCGTAAGTGCCTCCACTACCACCTGCGGGGTGCGTTTCTTAATGGCACGTACACAAGCGGCATAGTGCGCGGCACCGCCGTCGTCCAAGTCGTCGCGGTCCACCGAGGTCAGCACGATATAGCGCAGCGCCATCAGCTCTACCGACTTGGCGGTGTTCTGTGGCTCCTCCTGATCCAGCCAGCCGTTGGGATTGCCGGTATCCACCGCGCAGAAGCGGCACGCGCGGGTGCACACCGAGCCCATCAGCATGATGGTGGCAGTACCGTTGGACCAGCATTCGCCCATGTTCGGGCAGTGGGATTCCTCGCATACGGTGCTCAGACGGTGTTCGCCGACGTTGCGCTTGACTGCTTCGAAGCGGCTGCCGCTGGGCGCCTTGACCCGCAGCCACTTGGGCTTGGGTTCGAGCACCTGGGGTTCGCTAGAGGCGCGGCGCTTCTGCCCGTCCTTGATCGCGGTGATGCCCTGATCGGTGCGGAATTTTTCGCCGCTGGCAACGGCTTTGGGCTGGGAGGTGTCGGACATCGGCTTTCTGGGCTCCGCTAGAGGCTCCGTGGACGAGGCGGCTTGTGGCCGCCGCGCAGTTTATCACAGGCACTGACCGTTCAGTCGCGTCTAGCGAGACGTTGGATGTGCCGAGGCTGCTAGGGAGCGGGTCGATTCACATCTTGGGGTGTGCCCGGCTGTCTAGCGATAAGGTGGGCCTAACGGTGCGCCGCACCAACCTCTGTTCAACGGCCGGCGCGGCAGATCGCTGATCTGCAGAACGGTACCGCAGATGCGGAGCAGCGGTCGCAGTGTGACGTGCGTACGGGAGCGGGAGGGTGGCGCGGGGGAGGTGATGGCCGAAAATTCGGCCATGCTCGCTAGGGTTCTGCGCGCAAGCGTCCCAGCAATTCCTGCGTTGGATGGCCATCGGCGGGCCAGCCCTGCTGTTGCTGGAAACCGCGGATCGCACTGCGAGTATTTGCACCGATGATGCCGTCTGGAGTGCCTGGGTCAAAACCATGGTTCGCCAGGCGCTCCTGCAGTTCCAGTCGTTCGGAGCGACTCAGTGGCTGCTCGCCTTTTGGCCAGCTGGCACGAACCTGGCCGGCACCGTCGAAGCGCTCGGACAGCAGGCCGATCGCCAGTGCATAGGACGATGAATTGTTATAACGCAAGATCGCTCGGAAATTATCCAGCAGCAGGAACGCGGGTCCGCGATAGCCTGCGGGAAGTAGCAGCGTTGCAGTGGTTGCCTCCATGCCGGTGTCGGCCGGCAGCCCGCTCAGCCCAAGCTGGCGCCAGACGGCCAGTGGCTTGCGGATGGCGTTGTCTGCCTGTGAATAGTCGAAGCCCTCAGGCAGCTTTACCTCGAAGCCCCATGGCTGCCCGGCTTTCCAGCCGGATGCCTGCAGGTAGTGCGCGGCCGATGCCAGCGCGTCGGCGGGGCTGCTCCAGATATTCCGGCTGCCATCGCCATCGAAATCCACCGCATGTGTATTGTAGGTGGTCGGGATGAACTGGGTCTGTCCCATGGCGCCGGCCCAGGAGCCACGCAGCTGATCGGCGCCGACATCGCCATGCTGGAGGATTTCCAGTGCAGCCAGCAACTGGCTTTTCGCAAAGCTTGGGCGTCTCCCCTCATGTGCCAATGTGGCGAGCGAGCGGATGACGCCCTTGTCGCCCATGATTTGCCCATAGCTGCTTTCGAGGCCCCAGATGGCCACCAGCGTATTTCGGTCTACGCCATAGCGCGCTTCAATGGCGTCCAGCGTCGCTTGATGTTGCTTCAGCAGGCGCTGGCCGCGCTCGACCCGCTGCTTCGATAACGCGCCGTCCAGATATTGCCAGACCGGACGAGTGAACTCGGGCTGGCTGCGATCAGCGATGATGATGCTCGGATCAGGCGTGACGCCTGCAAAGGCGCGATCAAACACCTGCGCCGAGATCCCGGCTTGAAGGGCTTCGCTGCGAAAGGAGTCACGCCATTCTGCGAAGCTCAGTTGTGGATGCTCAGCTTCGGATGGCAAGCCTTGGGATTCGGCGCTGCTCATTGGCTGGCCAGTAACGGCCGGCGCGCTCTGTGCGACCGGTTCGGCAGCGCAGGCGACCATGATGCTCAACGCTGATCCGGCGATCAGGGTACGCAGCAACAGGACAGGAACGAAGGTGTAAAGCATGCACCACTCTCGGCAGATCATCGGCACGTGACATTATCACGCTTTGAACGGCTTGGCTTTTCAAGCCGCCAGAAGGACCGAAGCCTCCCAGTTGGTGGACTGGGAGGCTTCGCGGCGGTAGCTGCCTTTGCCTTTTTTCGGCTGTTCCTGGCGGCTGCGGAACAGAGGTTGCGCCACCAGGCTTTTGGCCTTATTCGGCCGCTTTCGTTGTTTGTTCATCACGTACCCTCTTGCTTGCTTCTGATCAGACGAGGGCATCATAGGGGCTGTACAAAAAATGTCCAGGGCCTGCCGGAGCTGGCAAGCGTCAGGTGCTAGCGCAACTCGCGAGAATCTGATGACTGATACCTGCACCGCTTTCGCTTGCGCTACAACCTGAGCTGTCGCCCGCACAGCTGAAGGCACAAGTCAGTCAATGCGAGCCAGGGGTCGCCTTCAGCCTGGCCTTTGATCTGTTCATCAATGCTTTGTGCATTCATCAGGAGCCGCTGCCAGCCCGCTGCATCGTGGCGCTGAAGGGCTTTGCTGACCAATGGCTTGCGCTTGTCCCATACCGGCGGGCGGGCCTGGCTGAACGCGCGGTCAAGTGGTACGCCCTGACTGTACTGCTGGGCGATGTTGGCCAACTGGCGCACTTCACGCGCGACGGCCCAGAGGATCACCGGCGCTTCGACCCCTTCGCCGCGCAAACCGGTGAGCATTTGCAGGATGTGCTCCGGCTGCCCCAGCAGCGCGGCATCGATCAGCCCGAAGACATCATAGCGGGCGCTGTCGGCGACGGCAGCCTGCACGGTTTCGGTGGTTACCTGGCCCCCTTCGGCAAGCAGTTTTAGCTTTTCGATTTCCTGCGCGGCGGCCAACAGGTTGCCCTCGACGCGCGCCGCGATGAGTTCTACCGCTGCCTGGTCTGCGGCAAGGCCGGCTTGTGCCAGGCGCTGGCGAATCCACTGCGGCAGCTGCTGCGCATCCACCGGCCAGATTTGCAGGAACTGCACCTGTTTGCCGTCGATTAGCGCCTTGGCCCATTTGGTCTTTTGCGTATTGCCGTCGAGCTTGGGCAGGCTGATCAGCAGAACCGTGTCTTCCGCAGGGCGTGCGAGGTAGTCGATCAGCGCGACGGCACCCTTGTCGCCGGGCTTGCCAGTGGGGATACGCAGCTCCAGCAGGCGCTTTTCAGCGAACAGGGAGAGGCTGGCCCCGGCCTCGATGAGCTGGCCCCAATCGAAACCGGTTTCGACGTTGAGTACCTGGCGTTCGCTGAAGTCCTGCTGACGGCAAGTCGCACGGATGGCATCGCTGGCTTCCTGGCAGAGCAGGTGCTCGTCGCCACTGACCACGTAGATCGGTGCTAACGGGCCTTGCAGGTGCTTGGCAAGCTGGGCGGGAGGTAGCTTCATCGGACGGATCGGGAGCCCGCCTCAGCAGGCTCCCCGGTCTTCATTGCAGAGGCAGTTCGATGGGCGATTGCAGCGGTTGCGCAGACTGCTCGCGCATCTGTGCCTCGATCGCTTCGGCTTCGGCGCGCTTCTTCGCTTCTGCTGTCTGCTGCAGCTGGTTGAGCTGTGCCGGTGTGATGTTGCGTAGGCGCATGCTCAGTTGCTGCAGAAGTTCGCGGCGCATTTCCCGGCGCAGCTGGCTGGCTTCCTGATCCGAACTGATCAGATTGCTGCTGTCATGGACATACACCTTGGATACTTCGACCTGGTCTTCCAGCAGTACTGTGTCCTGTGGCCCACGGATCGCGTAGTCGAGGATCTGGGTCAGTTCATATTCGGCAGTGCGTGCAGCGGTCGTGTAGCTGGCGGTGCGCTGGCTGGATTGCTCGCGGACCAGATCAAGGGTGTAGCGAGCGCCGGGATAAACCCTGACGCCGCTGTCCTTGAGCAGTTCTTCGAGCTGTTGCACGGTTTCGCCGTAGCTGTTGCGGGCTTGCAGGTTGATTTCCTCGAGCGCGAAGCTGGTATCGCCTGTTCCGCGAAGCTGAAAGCCACAGGCGCTCAACAGCAGGGTCAGGCCTACCACCAGATTGCGTTTGATCATCTTGTTATCCCCTTGCCAGCCTTGGCGCACTGCGCCAAGGCGAATCAGTTAGCGACGATATTGACCAGCTTGCCCGGTACCACGATAACCTTGCGGATCGTCAGGCCTTCGGTAAAGCGCACCACGTTTTCGTTGGCGCGAGCGGTGGCTTCGACCTCTTCACGGGTGGCGCTCGCTGGCACTTCGATTTGTCCGCGTAGCTTGCCGTTGACCTGTACAACCAGTGTCAGGCTGTCCTGAACCAGAGCAGCTTCGTCAACCGTCGGCCACTGCGCATCGATGATCGAGCTGCTGTGGCCCAGCTGCTGCCAAAGCTCATGGCAGATGTGCGGTGTGATCGGCGCCAGCAGCAGGGCGACGGTTTCCAGGCCTTCCTGCAGCAGCGCGCGGTCCTGCTCGGTTGCGGTGGCGGCTTTTTCCAGCACGTTCATCAGCGTCATCACCTGGGCAATGGCGGTGTTGAACTTGTGGTTCTGACCGACGTCCTGGCTGGCCTGCTTGATGGCGAGATGAATGGCGCGGCGTACGGCTTTGTGCTCATCGCTCAAGCTGGCAATGTCCAGCTGAGCGACGTTGCCAGCGCTGACATGAGCGTGCGCCAGGCGCCAGACACGGCGCAGGAAGCGATTGGCGCCTTCGATGCCGGAGTCGGACCACTCGCAGCTCATGTCGGGTGGCGAGGCGAACATCATGAACAGGCGGCAGGTGTCGGCGCCATAGCTGTCGATCATGGCTTGCGGGTCGACGCCGTTGTTCTTGGATTTGGACATCTTCTCGGTGCCGCCGATCTCTACCGGCAGGCCGTCGCTGGCGAGCTTGGCACCAATCACCTTGGCTTTGGCATCGCGCTCGACGATGACGTCGGCCGGGTTGAACCAGTCCTTGCCGCCATTTTCCAGCGTGCGGTAGTAGGTCTCCGCGATGACCATGCCCTGAGTCAGCAGGTTCTTGAACGGTTCGTTGGAGCTGACCAGGCCTTCGTCGCGCATCAGCTTGTGGAAAAACCGCGCATACAGCAGGTGCAGAATCGCGTGTTCGATGCCGCCAATGTATTGATCAACCGGCAGCCAGTGGTTGGCCGCGGCTGGATCGACCATGCCCTGGTCGTAGTGCGGCGAGGCATAGCGAGCGAAATACCAGGATGACTCGACAAAGGTGTCCATGGTGTCGGTTTCGCGCTTGGCTGCGGCACCGCACTTCGGGCAGCTGCAATCGTAGAATTCCGGCATACGCGCCAGCGGCGAGCCGGCGCCATCCGGAACGACGTCTTCTGGCAGAACCACCGGCAACTGATCTTCCGGCACCGGCACGTCGCCACAGGCATCGCAGTGAATGATCGGGATCGGGCAACCCCAGTAACGCTGGCGGCTGATGCCCCAGTCACGCAGGCGGAACTGGGTGCGCGCCTGGCCAAGGCCTTTGCGCTGCAGGGCGACTTCCATGGCATCGAAGGCGCCGTCGAAATCCAGGCCGTCGAACTCACCGGAGTTGATCAGCTCGCCGTGTTCGCCGTAGGCGTCATTCCAGGGTGCGGGCGTGTCTTCACCGGCACTGGTGCGCACCACCGGTTTGATCGGTAGGCCGTACTTGGTGGCAAAGGCAAAGTCGCGTTCGTCATGAGCCGGCACGGCCATCACGGCGCCTTCGCCATAATTCATCAGCACGTAGTTGGCGACCCATACCGGCAGTAGCTCGCCAGTGAGCGGGTGCTGTACCTTCAGCGCGGTAGCCAGGCCTTTCTTTTCCTGGGTGGCGATGTCGGCTTCGGCCACGCCGCCACGCTTGCATTCGTCGATGAAGGCCTGCAGTTCGGGATCGTTCTGGGCCGCCAGGGTGGCCAGAGGATGTTCAGCGGCTACGGCGACATAAGTAGCGCCCATGAGCGTGTCGGGGCGGGTGGTGAAAACCTTCATCACGCCTTCGCTGCCGATGCTGGCGACGTCGTAGGGGAAGCTGATTTCCATGCCGCGCGACTTGCCGATCCAGTTGCGCTGCATGGTCTTGACCTGTTCCGGCCAGCCATCCAGCTCGTCCAGGCTCTCCAGCAGCTCATCCGCGTACGCGGTGATCTTGAAGTAGTACATCGGGATTTCGCGCTTTTCGATCAGCGCGCCGGAGCGCCAACCACGGCCATCGATGACCTGCTCGTTGGCCAGCACGGTCTGGTCGACCGGGTCCCAGTTGACGGTGCCGTTCTTGCGGTAGATCACGCCCTTTTCGTACAGGCGGGTGAACAGCCACTGTTCCCAACGGTAATAGTCTGGCTTGCAGGTGGTGACTTCACGCGTCCAGTCGACTGCCAGACCCAGGCTTTTCAGCTGGCTGCGCATGTAGTCGATGTTCTCGTAGGTCCACTTGGCCGGCGCGACCTGGTTCTTCATTGCGGCGTTTTCCGCCGGCATGCCGAACGCGTCCCAGCCCATGGGCTGCAGAACATTCTTGCCCTGCATGCGCTGATAACGGGCGATCACGTCACCGATGGTGTAATTGCGCACGTGGCCCATGTGCAGCTTGCCGCTGGGGTAGGGGAACATCGACAGGCAATAGAAGGTGTCCTTGCCTGGCTGTTCGCTTACTTCAAAGGATTTCTGCGCGTCCCAGTGGGACTGCGCGGCGGCTTCGATTTCGCGGGGCTGATACTGTTCGTGCATGGCTACTGGCGTTGGAGAGGGGGCTGGCTGTTCGCATGGCGGCTCGGGCTGCCGTATCGACGGCGCTAGGCCTGACACAAACGGCGGCGCAACGGGTTGGATGCGAACGCATGGAAGCGCCGTAGCATACATGACCCTTCGCAGCCGAGGGAAACCCGATTTGCCTGCGGTGACTTGGCTCCGTTTGTCGCGCGCGACGTGGATGTTCGAGTCTGAACTACGCTTGTTCAGGGGGCGGGACGAACGCGAGGTGAATCATGGGTAGAGAGCGTCAGACGGATGAGGGCAACCTGTATGGACGTGTGCTGCAGCGGCTGACACTGGCTCTGGAAGAAGCCGAGCGAAGAACGGGTGATGATACTGGCGCTACGGCTGAACTGGAGGTCGGCGGTTTGACGCCTGCCGAGTTCGACCTGATCCGCGCCTACCTGCAGCAGGATTCGCAATGGCTGTCCGGTTGGCACGCGGCTGCTGAAGAGCAGGCGCAGCTGGATCGCCAGGCGGCGCGACCCGCGTTGCGCAGCGTGCTGCGGCATCATTCCGGCAAACGCTGCAAGCAGAGCTCGCCTGCGCTGCAGCAATCGATGGTCTGCGCGCTCTGTGGCACCAGCGTGCATTGGCCAGACGGCGCCGGCGCAGTCGCGTGCTCGGCGTGTGGCTCGCAGCTGCTACGTGCCCGGCAACGGTTGCATACCTACCCAAAGCACTGACGGCGCCCGTGTCGCCGATAAGCGGGCTCGGCAGGTAAAGTGGCAGCGGTTGAATGACCGGAGCCGCACATGCCCATACGCTATTTCTTCAAGCAACTGCTCCTGCCACCCGGTGGACTGTTGTTGCTATTGCTCGTTGCCTGGTGGCTGCGGCGTCGCTCGCCACGGCTGGCCGCGCTCTGTTTCATGCTGGGGTTCGGCGGGTTGTGGCTGATGAGCCTGCCAGTGACCGTAGAGTGGGCAGCAAGAGCGCTCGAAAGTGAAAGGGCGCTGGCGCGTTCGCAGTGGAGCAGCCTTGAAGATCGTGCCCAGGCGATTGTCGTGCTGGGTGCGGGTCGGGAGCAGGCTGATCCCGCCTGGGGTTCAGATCAGCCCAGCCACATTGCTCTCGAGCGGCTGCGTTACGCCTCGCGACTGGCGAAGGCGTCGGGTTTGCCGATCTTGGCGAGTGGTGGGCTGCACTATGGCGAGCCGCCGAGCGAAGCGCAGCTGGCTGCCGAAACGCTGGAGCTTGATTTCGACACGCAGACCCGATGGCTCGAAGAACGCAGCCGGACCACCTGGGAGAATGCGCGCTACAGCGCGGAAATGCTTAAAGCCGAGGGTGTCCAGCGTGTCGTGCTGGTGACATCCGCCTCGCATATGCCACGGTCACGCTGGTGTTTCGAAGAGGTGGGGCTGGAGGTGATCGCCGCTCCGGTCGGCTTCGTCGGCGTTCCCAACGGACGTCCCTTCGGCGGTTGGCTACCCGAGGCCAAGGCCATCTGGCAGAACGGCATGTTGCTCAACGAAGCGGTTGGGATGCTGCTCTACCCGCTGCTTTATGGCGGAGAGTCTTAACAGGGATGGGGTGGTCGTCGGCGGGCGCGATAAGCATCAGTCACGCCGACGGCGCACCAGCCCCCAGCCGAGCAACAGCACACAGACGACGGTCAATGGCCAGGAGCGCCATTGCAGATAGGGCGTCAACCCCTGCATGGGCGTGACTTCGCCGTACAGCACGCCTTCCTGGAACGCCGGAATCTGCTCGACGATGCGGCCGTGCGGGTCGATCAGCACCGTGACGCCGTTGTTGGTGGCGCGAATCATCCAGCGGCCGGCCTCCAATGCTCGCATCTGTGCCATCTGCAGATGCTGCAGCGGGCCGATCGAATGGCCGAACCAGGCGTCGTTGCTGACGGTGAGGAGAATGTCGCTCTTCGCGGCGAGGCCGGCGGCAAACTCCGGATAGACGACTTCATAGCAAATGAAAGGGGCGATCTGAAAGCCCTTCGCCTGCAGCAGTTGCTGCTCCGGCGTACCGCGGGCGAAATCAGACATGGGGAGATCGAAAAAGGCGATGAGGCCACGCAAGACGTCTTGCAGCGGCACGTATTCACCGAACGGCACCAGTTTCTGCTTCAGATAAGTGCCCTGTGCGTCGCCCGCCGTGGTCAGCCCGTTGTAGTAACGCAGCTCGCCCTCGGCGTTGGGCTGGCGTATCGGAACGCCGGTGATCAGGGCTGACTGCCGGTCCTGGGCGAAGCGGCTCATCATCGTCAGGTAGCCTTCGGCGTGCTCCTTGAGAATCGGCACTGCCGTCTCGGGCCAGACGATGAGGTCAGCAGGTTGGCTGCGGAAAGTCATGTCGCGGTAGCGCAGGAGCTGCATTTCCAGCTTTTTCGGGTCCCACTTGATGCTTTGGGCAACGTTTCCCTGCATCGCAGCAACCGTGATCGGCTGGTCTTTCGCGGTGGTCCAGGCGTGCTTGCCAAGGCCCAGTGCGCCGCCCCATAAGGCGATCAGCAGAATCAATGCGCCGGCCAGCGACACTTTCTGGCGCAAAAGCTGGGGCAGCTCGACTAGCAGTGTTGCGGTCAATGCAAGCGCAAAGGTCAGCAGCCAGATGCCGCCGAGCGGAGCGAGCCCGGCCAGCGGCCCTTCCAGTTGGCTGTAGCCGGCGTAAAGCCAGGGGAACCCCGTCAGTACCCAGCCGCGCAGCGCGTCCAGAGCGAGCCAAAGTGCGGCGAACAGCAGCGTGTTGAGCAGCGGGGCTGCCGTTTGACGCAGCCAGCGAGCCCAGACCCAGCCCAGCAGCATGAAAAACAGCGCCAATCCAGCCACGAAACCCAGGGTCAATGCGCCGGCCAGAACTGGCGGTGCCGAGCCAAAGTCGTGAATGCTGACGTAAACCCAGCTGACGCCCGAGGCGAACAGGCCGAAGCCGTAGCACCAGCCGCGACCAGCCGCCTGTCTCGGCGTCAGCTCGCGCAGCCCCAGGTAAACGACACCCATCGACACCAGGGCCAGCGGCCAGATATCGAACGGGGACAGCGACAGCGTTGTCAGGGCGCCCGCGGCGAGTGCCAGCAGGTTGCCGAGCCAGCCGGGGCGGGTGATCCAATGCATCGGAATCCTTAGAAGCTCAAAAGACGATAAAGGCGCTAGAGGCTGGACGAGAATGCGGCTTGCAGCGCTGCGGATGAAGCCAATGCTCAGGTCCGTTGGTGGCTGAACCCTTTCATGCCTCAGCCTCCGGCCCCGGTCAGCTTGCCCCTTCGGTACGGGTCAGTCGCAGCATGTGCACGCGGCGGCTGTCGGCATTCAGTACGCGGAAGCGGAATCCATCTATCTCCGTCACCTCGTTACGCTTGGGCAAGTGACCGAAAGTGCTCATCACCAGGCCGGCGACGGTGTCGAATTCCTCATCGGGAAACTCGCTCTGGAAGAATTCGTTGAAGCTGTCGATCGGTGTAAGCGCCTTGACCAGAAAGTCTCCGCTGGGCAGTGGCCGGATGTAGCTGTCTTCCTCGATGTCATGTTCGTCCTCGATGTCGCCGACGATCTGTTCGAGCACGTC
Source organism: Stutzerimonas stutzeri SDM-LAC (assembly GCF_000235745.1). Classification (GTDB taxonomy): domain Bacteria; phylum Pseudomonadota; class Gammaproteobacteria; order Pseudomonadales; family Pseudomonadaceae; genus Stutzerimonas; species Stutzerimonas stutzeri_H. The sequence continues at coordinate 78,661 of NZ_AGSX01000046.1, forward strand.
TTCGATGGTCACGAGGCCAGCGACACCGCCGTATTCGTCGATAACGATCGCCATGTGACTGTGGTTGGCGCGGAACTCGCGCAGCAGCACATTCAGACGTTTGGATTCGGGCACGAAAGTGGCGGGGCGCAGCAGGTCCTTGATATCGAAACTTTGCTGATCGCCCTGGAGAATCAGCGGTAGCAGGTCTTTGGCCAGCAACACGCCGATGACTTCGTCAAGGCTGTCGCCGACGACCGGATAGCGCGAGTGCGCGGCGGAAATGATCGCTGGGAGAAACTCCTTCGGCGACTGGTCGGCCCTGATGCTCATCACCTGCGAGCGCGGCACCATGATGTCACGCACCTGTAGGTCAGCGACCTGGATAGCGCCCTCGACAATAGCCAGAGCTTCATTGTCGAGCAGTTTGTTCTGGTGGGCGCCGCGCAATACTTCCAGCAGCTCCTCACGATTTTTCGGCTCATGGGCAAAAGCCTGGCTGATTTTTCCAAACCAGGACTTCTGCCCGTTGCTCGATCGGTCTTCGCTCATGTCTTTGACTCAATGGTCCTTGCAGTTGCCCGTAGCGGGCTATTCGTCGGCGTAGGGGTCGGGGTGACCCAGTTCGGCCAGCAATTGACGCTCGAGGCTTTCCATTTCTTCGGCCTCTTCATCGTCGATGTGATCGTACCCGAGCAGATGCAGGCAGCCGTGCATCACCAGGTGTGCCCAGTGCGCCTGCAAAGCTTTGCCTTGTTCAGCTGCCTCGCGCTCGACCACCGGTACGCAGATCACCAGATCGCCCAGCAGCGGAATGTCCAGCAGCTCATCGGGTACGTCCGCCGGGAAGGACAACACGTTGGTCGGGTAGTCCTTCTGCCGCCAGGTGCGATTGAGTTCGCGCCCTTCGTCTTCCTCAACCAAGCGGATGGTCAGCTCGGAGTCGCCCTTGCGTTGCCGTAGCGCCAGCTCGCACCAGCGGCGCAGGTCGGCTTCGTCGGGAATGGTGCCGCTGGCGGCCACTTGCAGGTCAAGTTCAATCACCTCGGTTGTCCTGCACTGCGCGGCTGACCGCTTGGGCGTGATTGCCCTCGAAGGCCTCGTACGCCTCGACGATACGCTGCACCAGGGGGTGGCGCACCACGTCCTTGGGTTTGAAATGCGTGAAACTGATGCCGTTGACGTCCTTCAGCACCTCAATCACGTGGGCCAGGCCACTCTTGGTGCCGCGAGGCAGGTCGACCTGCGTGATGTCGCCGGTGATCACGGCGGTCGAGCCGAAACCGATCCGGGTCAGGAACATCTTCATCTGCTCGAGCGTGGTGTTCTGGCTCTCGTCGAGGATGATGAAGCTGTTGTTCAGTGTGCGTCCGCGCATGTAGGCCAGCGGTGCGATTTCAATAACCTGTTTCTCGATCAGCCGTGCGACCTGCTCGAAGCCGAGCATTTCGTAAAGTGCGTCATAGAGCGGGCGTAGATAGGGGTCGATCTTCTGCGCCAGGTCGCCGGGGAGGAAGCCAAGCTTTTCGCCCGCTTCGACTGCCGGGCGTACCAGCAGGATGCGACGAATCTGCTCGCGCTCCAGTGCATCGACTGCGCAGGCGACTGCCAGGTAGGTCTTGCCTGTACCGGCTGGGCCGATGCCGAAGTTGATGTCGTTGTCGAGGATCGATTTTACGTAGAGCTGCTGATTGACGCCGCGCGGGCGGATATTGCCTTTGCGGGTGCGCAGGGAAATGTTCGGCGTTGTGGACGAGTTGTTCAGCTCCTCCATTGCCGACTCCTGCAGGAACAGATGAACCGTGTCCGGCGAGAGTTCAATGCTCTTGGTCTCGCGGTACAGGCGCCGCAGGAGGTGCTCTGCCGCCTGGGCTACATCGGCTGGACCGATCAACTCGAACTGATTGCCGCGGTTGCGGATTTCCAGATCGAGGCGTTGCTCGATGAGGCGCAGATGCTCGTCGAACTGGCCGCAGAGATTGGCGAAGCGGTTGGCTTCAAAGGGTTCGAGGGTGAAACGATGAGGTTCTATGGGGGCGTTCAAGGGCTTTTAAGTGACCTGCTTTGCAAAAAGATTCGCTGAGAATAGCGCTGCCCGAGGAAAAAAGCAGCGGTGGAAGGAGCCGCCAAAAGCCGAACGAAGCGCTGGAGGTCTGGCGGCAAAGCAGCTTGCACCGGCAAACTGCATCTGAATCAAATAGCTCGATGGTGACGCCCGGAAGCTGTCCGGCCGTCAGCCGTCGCGTCAGCCTACTAGCGTGCCACGCAACGAGTGCGGTAGCGCATCATCAATGAACACGTCGACAAACTGGCCGATCAGCCGAGGATTGTCGCAACGGAAATTGACGATCCGGTTGTGCTCAGTACGGCCCTGTAGCATCCCTGGATCTTTCTTAGAGTAGTCGGTGACGAGAATGCGTTGCTGCGTGCCCGCCATCCGTCGGCTGTTCTCGAAGCCTTGCTGGTTGATCCGCTGTTGCAGGATCGCCAGGCGTTGTTTCTTCACCTCTTCCGGGGTTTCGTCGACCAGATCTGCCGCCGGCGTGCCGGGACGCGAGCTGTAGACGAAGGAGTAGGAGAAGTCGAAGCCTACGTCCTCGATCAGCTTCATGGTCTGCTCGAAGTCCTTCTCGGTTTCGCCCGGGAAGCCGACGATGAAGTCGGAGCTGATCAGAATGTCCGGCACGGCGGCCTTGAGCTTGCGGATCCGCGACTTGTATTCGAGCGCGGTGTGGTTGCGCTTCATTCCTGCCAGCACGCGATCCGAACCCGATTGAACCGGAAGGTGCAGGTACTTCACCAGTTCTGGTACTTCGGCGTGCGCCTGGATCAGCGCATCGGAGAACTCCAGCGGATGACTGGTGGTGTAGCGGATGCGGTCGATGCCATCGACTGCCGCGACCACGCGAATCAGTTCGGCCAGATCGGCGGTGCGGCCGTCATGGGTGGCGCCGCGGTAACCGTTGACGTTTTGCCCAAGCAACGTGACTTCCCGGACGCCGTTTTCAGCCAGATGGATCACCTCAGCGAGCACATCGTCGAACGGCCGGCTGACTTCCTCGCCGCGGGTATACGGAACGACACAGAACGTGCAGTACTTGCTGCAACCTTCCATGACCGAAACGAAAGCAGTCGGCCCGTCGACGCGCGGCTCGGGCAGGCGGTCGAATTTTTCGATTTCCGGGAACGAAATATCTACCTGAGGTGTTTTCGTCGTGCGTGCCGCATCGATCATTTCCGGCAGTCGGTGCAGCGTCTGTGGGCCAAACACCACGTCCACATAGGGCGCACGGTCACGGATCGCCGCGCCTTCCTGGCTGGCGACGCAGCCACCGACGCCAATCACCAGCCGCGGGTTATCAAGCTTGAGCTCCCGCCAGCGCCCCAGTTGGGAGAACACCTTTTCCTGCGCTTTTTCGCGAATCGAGCAGGTATTGAGCAGGATCACGTCGGCTTCCGCCGGGTTCACGGTGATCTCCAAGGGCTGCTGCTCACCCAGCAGGTCGACCATGCGCGAGCTGTCGTACTCGTTCATCTGGCAACCGTGGGTTTCGATATAGAGCTTGCGGGTCATGTCTCGGGCCGGCGTTGTGCAAAAAATGACCGGCGATTATACGGCGAGGGCGTGAGCGATAAAAGCGGAAGCACTGCGGTAGGCCACAAGCTCAAGCGAAAGCGGAAAAACTCTATGGTGTGAGGCGGTAGTTGCCGCGCTGGGATTGCTCATCCGGGCTACTCGCCTGCGGTCTGCAACTCCATCAGATAGTCGCGAAATATCTGTCCGAGGACCTGAGTCGCGATTTCGTGCTCTTCGCGACCCATCTGCGCCGAAACGCGATCAGCCGTGTCCAGCGCTTCTTCTTCGCCATTGACCGCCGACATCTTCAACACCACGTAGGCCTGGACGTTGTTGGCCGGCACCCCTTCACCGCGAAAGAACATCACGCCGAGTCGATGCTGGGCCAGCGCGTGACCTTTCAGTGATGCCTGCTCGAACCAGTGAAGCGCCTTGGCCAGATCACGTGGCGCGCGCCGACCGTTGTAGTAATGGTCGCCGAGCTCATAGGCCGCTTGAAGATCACCTTCGTTAGCAGCGTGCTCGCAGGCGCGCAGCGCTTCGTTCATCGCTTCCGGGACGGTGTTCAGCGCGCAACGGGAAGTGGCCGGGATCAGCAGCGAGTTGCCGCCCGCCATGCCCAGCAGGGGTGTGAGTAGCAGCAGGCAGCCAAGCGTTAGGCTGCGGCCGGTGCAAGTCATGAATCAAGGCGCCTCGAAGATCAGGGCGGTGACTGAGAAATCGGCGTGAAACGAGCCGACTGTCACATTATGGATAAGCGGTGCCCTGCTTACAAAGGCTTTAACGGCGAGCCTCCGGCTTTTTACGTGGGTGTGGGGCTTTCTTCGCGCAAATTGCCGGGTAGATGAAGCAATAGCCAGGCGATGATCGGAATAGCCAGCGCTAACCATAGCTGCTGGTAGCTCTGCAGCGGATTGGAATTGATCAGCAATCTGCTCCAGGGCAGCAGCGCCATGAGCAAAACGCCGCCAGCCAGTCCTGCCGCGACCTGCAGGCGAGCTGGCCACTGCAGCAAGCCTGCATAGGCGACCAACAGAGCACTCAGCAGCCCCAGCGAAAGTGCGTATGGCGTGCTCCAACCCAACTGCCTGGCCAGTTCAAAAAACGCGCACAATCCGATCACCACCCGGCCCCAGGTGGGGCGACTCCAGATCCATCTGCGCGATAGCGTGAGCGCGACCACGCCGACGAGCGGCAAGCCGAGCAGCAAGGTTGCCTGCAGCAGCCAGCGTTCTGCCCCGAGCGTATCGGCACCCAGCGCCAGGCGTGCTGCCGCGCATGCACCGGTCCCGGCTGCCAGGCTGAAAGCAAGCAGCGCCGAGAACAGGGCCGGTTGATCCGGCTCACCGTAGCCGCGTCGGGCGCTGCCGATCCAGATGGCGCTCGCCAACCCGGTCAGCATCAAGAGCACGGCTTGTAGCAGGTCAGGGATCAGGTTCATTTCAGCTGGGCGAAGGCCCGCTCGGCCGCATCGAAGGTGATCTGCAACTCGTTGTCGCCATGAGCGATGGAGGTGAAGCCGGCCTCGAACGCGCTGGGCGCCAGATACACGCCGCCATCGAGCATCAGATGGAAGAAGCGTTTGAAGCGCTCGGCGTCGCTGGCCATCACGTCATCGAAGGTGACGATATTGTCCGCTTCGCTGAAATACAGACCGAACATGCCGCCGACCTGAGTAGTGACGAAGGGAATGCCGGCTGCGGCCGCGCGCGCTTTCAAGCCTTCCAGCATGCGGGTGGTGTAGGCGGTGAGTTCATCGTGGAAGCCAGGGCGGTTGATCAGCTTCAGCGTGGTCAGGCCGGCCGCCATCGCCAGCGGATTACCTGACAGGGTGCCGGCCTGATACACCGGGCCCAGCGGCGCGATACGTTCCATGATGGCGCGCTTGCCGCCAAAGCAGCCGACCGGCATGCCGCCGCCGATGATCTTGCCGAAGGTGGTCAGGTCCGGGGTGACGCCGTAGTGGGCCTGGGCGCCGCCGAGCGCGACGCGGAAGCCGGTCATCACTTCGTCGAAGATCAGCACTACGCCGTGCTTGTCGCATTGCTCGCGCAAGCCTTGCAGATAACCCGGCGCCGGGGGTACGCAGTTCATATTGCCGGCAACCGGCTCGACGATGATGCAGGCGACCTCGTTGCCGACTTCGGCGAGCATTTTCTCGACAGCGGCCAGGTCGTTGAAGGGCAGCGTCAGCGTGTGCTTGGCGAATGCGGCCGGTACGCCCGCAGAGCTGGGCACGCCCTGGGTCAGCGCGCCCGAACCGGCCTTGACCAGCAGGCTGTCGGAATGGCCGTGGTAGCAGCCTTCGAATTTGATGATGCTGTCGCGTCCGGTGTAGCCACGAGCCAGGCGGATCGCGCTCATGGTCGCCTCTGTGCCCGAGCTGACCATGCGCATCATTTCCATAGACGGAACCAGGCTGCAGACCAGCTCGGCCATTTCGGTTTCCATCGCTGTCGGCGCGCCGTAGGACAGGCCGTGTTGCAGCTGATTGCGGACCGCGTCGAGCACGTCGGGATGACCGTGCCCCAGGATCATCGGGCCCCAGGAACCGACGTAATCGACGTAGCGCTTGTCGTCTTCATCGGTTACGTAGGCGCCTTCGGCATGCTTGAAGAACAGCGGTGTGCCGCCAACGCTGCGGAAGGCGCGTACCGGCGAGTTCACGCCGCCTGGAATTCGGTTCTGGGCACTGGCAAAGAGGGTTTCGGAACGGGACATAAAGGCCTCTCGATACTGGAAAAATGTGCGGGGCACGGCGAATGAGCCGCGCCGTGTTCAATCAATGGCGAAGAGTTGGCTGAAGGCCTGCGCGCGGCGTTCGACCTCGCTCGCGGAGTCGGCGGCGAACAGGGCATGGACCACAGCGATCAGGCTGGCACCTTGGGCGATCAGGCCCGACGCGTTGTCCAGCGTCACGCCGCCGATCGCGGTGATCGGCACGCTGCACCGTTGCCGTGCCTCTTTCAGGAGATCAGGTGTTGCCGATGGGGCGCCCGGCTTGGTGTTGGAGTCGAAGAAGCGGCCAAACGCGATGTAGCTGGCGCCCTCACGAATCGCCTGTTCAGCCAGATCCAGACACGCATGACAGGTTGCACCAATGATGGCTTTGCGTCCGAGCAGGGCGCGGGCCACCGAGAGCGAGCCGTCTTCCTGACCGAGGTGCAGGCCTACGCCCAGGCGCGCAGCAAGCTCGGCGTCATCATTGATGATCAGCTGGGCTCCGTGGCGACCGCAGATTTCTCGTAGCGCTTCGGCTTCGCGCAGGCGGCGCGCCTCGTCACTGGATTTGTCGCGGTACTGCAGCAGGCGAGCGCCGCCTTTTACAGCCGCTTCGGCGTAGGGCAGCAGGCGCCCCTCGCCGAGAAGCTTGCTGTCGGTGATGGCATACAGGCCGCGCAGCTTGGTGGTGTCCTTCATCGGATGGCCTCCTCAGGCCAGGTCCAGCGGTAGACGACGGGGAATGTATTGACCTCGACCTGGCGCCTCGGCGTCTCGCAAGGTGCGCCAGGTGTAATCGAGCGCGGACTTCACCGCGCTGGCCAGGTCTTCGCCGAGGGCCAGTCGTCCGGATAAGGCACTGGCCAAGGTGCAGCCAGAGCCGTGGTAGCTGCCCGGCAAGCGCTGGCAGCTGAAATCGTAGCGGCTGCCGTCACGGCAATAGAGCCGGTTGTGAACTTCGGTCTCATCGCCATGGCCACCGGTGATCAGCAGGTGACGGATGAAGGGCAACAACTTCTCCGCACATTCGTCGGCACTCCCATCCGGGAGGTCGGCAAGAATGCGGGCTTCGGGCAGGTTCGGTGTGGCGATGGTGGCCACCGGGAACAGCCGTTCGCGCATCGCGTAGCCGACTTCGTCCTTGCCCAGCGCGCCGCCGCCACCGGCGCGCAGCACCGGGTCGCAGACCAGCAGAACGCCCGGCAGCTCCTGCATGATTTGCAGTACCGTCTCGACCATCTCCACCGAGCCGAGCATGCCCAGCTTGACGGCGGCGACCGGCAGATCGGCTATGACGGCGTGGGCCTGTGCCAGCACCCATTCCCGGTCGAGCACGCGGAAGTCGGTAACGTTGACGGTGTCCTGAACGGTGAGTGCGGTAACCGCTGGCGCGGCGTGACAGCCTTGGGCGAGCAGCGCTTCGATGTCAGCCTGTAGCCCAGCGCCGCCGCTTGGGTCGTGGCCGGAAAGGCAAAGAACGACAGGGCGGGAGCAATGGCCGGACATCGATGGGTTCCCCGAGTCATGGTGTGGTGGATTCGGCCGGGGCTAGGCGCAGCCGGATTTCATGGCGTGCGAGCTTATCACCAATACTGCCGGGCAGCTCGCGCCGGCACGGCGGGTCGCTGTCGCCTGGTACGTCTGTCCGATGACCTGAATGGCGTCGATTCTATGGCGCCGTAAGCATGTTAAAGTGCCAGCACTTGGCTTCGGCTGTATGCATTCAGGGGGAACGTGGGTTCCTCTGGTGCAGCTCGATGGACTGTCTTTTCATGAACCCTATTCTCTTTTTCCTGCTCGCCCTGCTGCCAGCGATGGCGAGTGCCGTCGAGTTCGACAGCAATACCCAGCGCCTTGCACTGGGCCAGCGCATGGCAGTACTGGAAGACCCGAGCCGCGACGCCACCATTGAAGAGGTGGTTGCGCTCGATGCGGCGGGTCGCTTTGTCGAGAGCCGTGAGGATGTCCTCAACGCCGGTTATTCACGCTCGGCGTTCTGGTTGCGTATCGACCTGAACTACCGTGCCGAGCCGCCGATCGTGCACCGCCGCTGGTGGCTGGAGCTGGCCTATCCGCCGCTCGATCATCTCGATCTTTATCTGCCAGATGGCCGCGGTGGCTATCGCCTTGCCCAGCAGAGCGGCGACGCACTGCCTTTCCATGAGCGTCAGATCAGGCAGCGCAACCATCTGTTCGAACTGCAGCTGCCGCCCAACCGGCCACAGCGTATCTACCTGCGCCTGGAAAGCCAGGGCTCGATTCAGGTCCCGCTGACCCTTTGGGCGCCGGTGGCTTATCTGGAAGAACAATCCGGGCACATCTATGTGCTCGCCATCATCTACGGCGTGCTGCTGGTGATGCTGTTCTACAACCTCTTCATCTACCTCAGCGTGCGTGATCGCAGCTACCTCTATTACATCCTCTACATTGCCTCGTTCGGCCTGTATCAGGTTTCGGTCAATGGCCTGGGCGTGCAGTACCTCTGGCCGAACTGGCCGTGGTGGGCCAATGCCTCGACGCCATTCCTGATTGGCGCAGCTGGGCTGTTTGGCTGCCAGTTTGCGCGCAGCTTTTTGCATACCGCTGAGCACAGCCCATGGATCGACCGCACCTTGATGTTGCTGATGGCGTTGGGGGCGTTGACGATGGTTGTATCGCTGACCTCCAGCTACGCGTTGGCGCTGCGGATGGCGACCTTCCTCGCGCTCTGGTTCATTCTGGTGATTTTCGTCGCCGCTATCGTGGCCTGGCGTCGAGGGATGCGGGTCGCGCGCTATTTCCTGATTGCCTGGTCGGCCTTCCTTATAGGCGGGCAGATCAACACGCTGATGGTGCTGGGTTACCTGCCGCACATGTTCATTACCATGTACGCCGGCCAGATCGGTTCGGCGCTCGAGGTGGCGCTGTTGTCGCTCGCGCTCGCCGACCGGATCAACACGATGAAGGAAGAGCGGGCTCAGGTGCTGGAGGAGACCGGGCGCAAACTCGAAGCCATGAACCGCGAACTGGCCGAGAGCAACCGCCTCAAGGATCAGTTCCTCGCCAATGTCACTCACGAGCTGCGTACCCCCATGCACGGCGTGCTCGGCTGCCTTGAGCTGATGCGCACGCTCGAACTGAGCGGCGAATTGGAGCACTACCAGCGCATCGCAACCGGATCGGCGCGGGACATGATGCAACTGGTTAACGACATCCTCGCCTTGACCGAACTGCAGGCGGGCAAGCTGCGCGTGCGCAACGAGCCGTTCAGCGTGCGGATGGTGGCTGATGAGCTTTACGCCGAGTACGGAGCGCGTGCCGCAATGCGCGGCTTGAGCTTTGATCTCAAGTTCGATGGCCTACTGCCGGAAATACTGGTTGGCGACGCCGGCAAGCTGAAACAGAGCCTGGGTTACCTGCTCGACAACGCCATCAAGTTCACCTTGCGCGGGGGCGTCACGCTTGCAGTGCGCGGCTGCGAGGCCGAGCGCGGTTACCTGCTCGATGTGGCGGTGATCGATACGGGCGTCGGCTTCGACGCGCCTGTTGATGGCTCGTTGTTTCAATATTTCCACCAGCTCGATGGCAGCCTGACCCGCCCGTACGGTGGGCTGGGAATCGGTCTGTCGCTGTGCAAACAGCTGGTCGAATTGCAGGGCGGAACGGTCTCCTGCCAATCCGAGCCGGGTCGCGGCAGTCGTTTTCAGGTGCTTCTGCCTGTAGAACTGAGCTGAGTTGAAAGCGCAAAGCCAGGCGTTCACGCGCAAGCTTTCGGCCAACGCTGGTGGCCGCAACGCGCCGATTTTGGCCGAAACCTCACTTTAGCGCTGCCCAGCTGCGTGCTTCACTGCTTTGGCGGGGATCGCCAGACGATGTCCGCATCGGCCCGGTGATTTATCCGCATGACAGCGGTAAGTAGCGCTAACTCCGATATGCCGTCGGGCCCCTTGCCGCATCTGCCGAGGAGACCCGATATGAGCCTGCAGCAATACGCCGAAACCCACGAGGTGTTGAACCAGGTCCCGCCGCTGGACGGTGCCAACCTGTACCGCCTCGACCTGCCACTGCAGGACTGGGTGCGACGTTACAAGGGCGGCTGGGCCGAGTCGCGTCTGGATGCCTATGGCGCACTGGCCGGCGGCCCGCTG
>NZ_AGSX01000045.1 GCF_000235745.1 Stutzerimonas stutzeri SDM-LAC
AGTATGGCCCGGGGGATCCGTTAGCTATCGTTCGCGAGAAAGTTAGTAGACACACAGGACCCAGGCGTGCAAGTCAATTTCAGCTGACTACACCGATTCTGGTTAAAAGAGCCTATGGCCACCCTTATTTTAGAGAAAAAAAACCACACCTCTAATGTGTTGGGCACTAGAAAAAGCTAACTACCTAGTCCGTTTCTGGACGACTTCATTGGGAATAACATACCCCCCACTGTGATTAAGACTGGCACTGTCCTAATGCTTTCTTCAATAGGTTTGGCTCATGTGTGATTCCCTCTGGCAAACTTATAGAGGACAAGCAGAATAAACCAATTCAAGGTCGTTGTAGCTGAAGGCCTGGCCTGCCTGACAGTTAATTATGAGCATGTCTTGCCCTTCATGGTGGATATTCACAGCTGAAAGTGGTATTGGCATTTTTTTCTGAGGACACAACGAGGAAATCTGATAAATACGGCCACCTGAAGTCTAGCTCGGAGTTAACAATTTACCACGTTTAGAGCGGCCGCGATATCCTGCAGATGCATCCAGTACTAGTATGGCCC
>NZ_AGSX01000044.1 GCF_000235745.1 Stutzerimonas stutzeri SDM-LAC
GCCAGCGGCTCGCCGGGGTCGCGCAGTTCATTGCCGCTGGAGAGCAAGCCGATGCGCAACCGCCGGTAGACTGCTACACGGGCCACGCCGAAACTCGCCAGCAATCCGATTTCCTGCGGTCGCAAGCGCTTGCCGGCCTGCAGCACGGGGGTGCCAGCCTGTAGTTCCTCGCCCTGCCGACGCACGTGGGCGCCCTGGGTGACGCCAGGCAGATGCACGCGGGCCGCCTCGATCTGGCAATCCTCCTGCGCCACCACGGTATCGGCACCCGGCGGTAATGGCGCGCCGGTGAAAATGCGCACGGCGTGCCCGGCAGGCAGTTGCTGGTCGGCAGCATCACCGGCGGCGATGCGCCCGGCCAATGGCAGCCAACCGCCGTCGGCTGGCAGGTCGGCCGCGCGCAGGGCGTAGCCGTCCATAGCGCTGTTGTCCCAGGCCGGCACCGGGAACGGTGCGTCGAGCGGTTCGGCCAGCACCCGACCCAGGGCATCGGACAGCGCCACGTGCTCCACCGGCGGCAGCGCTGGCACCCGCGCTAGCAGTTCGGCGATGGCCTCGTCGACCGGCTTCAGGCCACTGGTATCGCAGCCACAGGCGCTCATGAGCGCGGCCCGCAGTATTCGACCGCGGAAGCCTTGAGGTGCGGCACGAAGTTGCAGGGCTTGGTGCGGCTGTCCAGCTGCTCGACGAGGATCTTGTTCCAGGCGGTACGGCAGGCGTTGGTCGAGCCCGGCAGGCAGCAGACCAGCGTGCCGTTGCTCATGCCAGCCAGCGCGCGGGACTGCACGGTGGAGGTGCCGATCTCGCCCAGCGAAACGTAGCGGAACAGTTCGCCAAAGCCGTCGACGTCTTTGTCCAGCAATGGCTGTACCGCCTGGGGAGTGTTGTCACGGGCAGTGAAACCGGTACCGCCGGTCACTAGCACGACCTGCACGTTCTCGCTGGCGATCCAGCTGCAGACGCGGGCGCGGATCTGCCAGATGTCATCCTTGACGATGGCCCGTTCGGCCAGGGTATGGCCGGCGCTCTGCAGGCCGTCGATCAGCGCCTGGCCGGAAGTATCGGAATCGATGTTGCGGGTGTCGCTCACCGTAAGCACCGCGATGCTCAGGGCCTGAAATTCGGTGTTGGACAGATGAGCCATGGCTCGAAACTCCTTTGAATATGTGTGCACAGGCTGCACCCGTGCCGTATGCGAACCCATTCCCCTTTAGAGGTATGCGCGCGCTGAGCGGTGCCGTGAGCATTGCAGGCGATGGCACCAGCGGTTTCGGCGACAAGGCCCGTGCGGCAGCTGGGTCAAACCGCCAATACCGGGCGATGGTAACGAATTAAGTGATCGACTCGTAGCCCACGGGCGTCGCAGTCAACCGCCACTGGAATTCGTGGCGCAACGGCTTGCGCTGCAATGCCGCACGGATGGCATCAAACAACGGCTGATCGCTGGGTGGGTATCGAGCACCTGCTGTAGCTGGCCGGAGCGGGTGATGGCGTGGAATTTGGCGACATCCAAACTATCCAGGCTGATGTTCAACGGCTTGACCCGTTGTGAGCCGTCGGTGGTCATCACCCGTTCGCGCAGACCGCGCAATGCCACGATGCGCTCGCAGAGCCCGCCATGCGGGTTGCTTCGCCAGGCCAACGGAGGCTGACCTGGCGAAGCGGCAGCGGTCAGGCGGCTGGGTCTCCTCGACGGAACGGCTGAGGTGAGGCCTCTGTTGACGCAGGCTCTGCGGCCGGAGGCGTGTCTCCCAGCTTGAATGGCATCGGGGGTTCGTTGACGAGTCGATGGGTGGCCGGTTCAAGGCGCTCAGGCTCTGGCTCCTGGCGCTCGCGGATGGCACGCCAGGCGAGACCAGCGAACACCACAGCCAGCACGCGATAGAGCATCGACGCGAGGTCGAAGCCGACCAGTTCACCGCCATCCAGCCAAAGCGAAACAAGCCTTCCCAGCACCAGCGCCGCCATGGTCATCACCAGCATGATCAAGGCTGGGCGGGCTCGCTCCGGAGCGCGCGCAGCCCAGATCAGGAACAGCGCCAGACCCAGCTGCAGGCCGCCGTAATAGACGCGCATATGGCTGACCGATGCGGTTTCCATCAGCAGCATGCCGTTGAGATTGGCCATCTCGTGTGGCCGCAGCCAGTACGCCAAACTGAGACAGGCCATGACCAGTGCTTGCGCAAGCAGAACGAAACGGGCAAAACGCATCGAAAACTCTCCTGATAGCGGCTCCGTACCACCATGGGTATCCGACCGGATCACCCCGTTTTGGTTCGTTTCACGCTTTGACCGCTACCCCTGTGACATCCGCTCACACCCGCAGGCTTGGGTCCCTGCGAGCATGCAGCTATGCTGCGCGTACCCCCGCCGGAGAGACCTTCATGCGCCGTTTATTGCTTGCCACCGCTCTTTTCGCCAGCCTCGCTCAGGCCGCCGAACCCATCGCCATCGAGGTGCACCGCGACGCGAATTGCGGTTGCTGCAAGGCTTGGATAAAGCATCTGGAAGCCAATGGGTTCGAGGTCGACGACCACGTTGAAACCAACATGGCCGCAGTCAAGACGCGCCTCGGCGTGCCACATAGCCTGGGTTCCTGCCATACCGGTGTGATCGACGGGAAATTCGTCGAAGGTCACGTCCCGGCTGCCGACATCCTCAAGCTGCGCGCACAACCCGACCTGATCGGTGCGGCAGTGCCTGGCATGCCGATGGGCTCACCCGGTATGGAGATGGGCGACCATAAGGATGCGTACAAGGTGATCGCCGTGAACGACGAAGGCGAGCAGTCGGTGCTGGCCGAGTACCCGGCAGACTGACGTAGCGAACGAAACGTCCATCGAGCCGCTGAATTTGCGGGTGCTGAGGCTGGTCTGACCAGAGTAAGAACCGGCGGAAGGACTCAGACATGCGGTGGAAAAAAGCTCGTCGCAGTGACAATGTGGTGGACGCTCGCGGGCGAAGCGGAGGCATCGGTGGCGGACGCCTGAGCCTGGCGGGCGTCGCTATCGTGGTGGTGATCGGCCTGTTGTCTGGCCAGGATCCCATGCAGATCCTCGGCCAGCTGGCCGATCAGTCCGGCTCGGTACCTGCTCAGCAGACCAGCGCGCCGGCCAACGGCGACGATCCGCAGGTTGCGTTCGTCCAGTCGATCCTGGGCGATACCGAGGACACCTGGCGCGCCTTGTTTCAGCAGTCCGGGCAGCAGTACCGTGATCCAACCCTGGTGCTATTTCGTGGTGGCGTGAGCTCAGCCTGTGGTTTCGCCAATTCGGCGGTCGGCCCCTTCTACTGTCCGGGCGACCAGCAGGTGTACCTCGACCTGCAGTTCTTCGACGAGATGGCCGCGCGTTTTTCGGTCGCAGGTGATTTTGCTCAGGCCTACGTGATCGCCCATGAAGTCGGACACCATGTGCAAACACTGCTGGGCGTATCGCAGCAGATGCAAGCTGCCCGTCAGCGCGGCGCGCGCATGGAAGGTGACAACGGCCTTCTGGTTCGTCAGGAATTGCAGGCGGATTGTTTCGCCGGGGTCTGGGCCAACCATGCTCAGCGGCGGCATGACTGGCTTGAAGAAGGGGATCTGGAAGAGGCTTTGAATGCGGCCAACGCCATCGGCGACGACCGCTTGCAACAGCAAAGCCAGGGCCGGGTCGTTCCCGATGCCTTCACCCATGGCACCTCTGCGCAGCGGGTGAAGTGGTTTCGTACGGGGTTCGACAGCGGCGACCCGACACGTTGCGATACGTTTCAGACCCAACGCCTGTGATCCCAAACGCGGTTGCACCGCTCAATCGACCCAGCGGTAGACAGGCGTATCGGCACGGCTATCAATTTTGACCTGCGCGCAATGACGCAAGCGCACCAGCAGGCGCTTGCCCATCTGAGCGCTACCGGCCAGCGCTTGCAATTCTGCCAACAGCTGTGGCCCATCCATACTCTGCGCCGCTCGCAGTAGTTGCTGCGCCTCATGCCAGTGCGGATCTGCCGTCGGCTTGTCGGCCGATGGCGCCGAGACGGTCGCCACCTGAGCGGCGGGTAACTGACGCGCCAGCCGTGCCCAGTCGTGGTCGTCCATTTCAATGCTGAGGTCTACCGGCAGATCGCCAACATGGCCGCGAATTCGAATCATCGCCACTCTCCTGGAAAACGAGATCGCATGCTCCCATGGCCGATTGAGGCTGGCCAGTCGTCGCGCTATTTTGTTATAACGTAACTATCAAACCAAATTGGAGTTCGTCATGCGCTGCTTGTTGCTTGCCCTGCCCTTCGCACTATTACCCGGTTTTGTTCTGGCTGCCGAACACGATCACAACCATGCGCACCAGGACAGTCTGGACGCCCACGAGCATGGCGCTGCGGAGCTGGATGCCGCGCTGGACGGCTCCATACTGGAAATCGAGCTGCGCAGCCCGGCGATGAATCTGGTTGGCTTCGAGCACGCACCGAGCAGCGAAGCGGACAGGCGCAAGGTCGCCAATGCACGCAAACAGCTGGAACAGCCGAACGGACTGTTCGGCCTGCCTGCAGCAGCAGGCTGTGCCCTGGCCGAATCCGAGCTGGAGAGCCCGCTATTCGAAGGCGAAGCGCATGACCATGACGACGCGCACGATAAAGATCATGAAAGCCAACACAGCGAAATTCACGCGCACTACCAGTTTGATTGCGCCACGCCCCAAGCGCTGCAGGCGCTCGATCTACAAGGCCTGTTCAGGGCATTTCCGGGCACCCAGAAAATCCAGGCACAGCTGATCGGCCCGAACGGTCAACAGGGCGTGCAACTCACCGCGGACCAGCCACGCGCAGCCTTCTGATCTGATCCTGTCTGCCGCCTGGCTCGACGCAGTAAACTCCCCGGCTCGCCTGACACGGATCAACCATGACCGCACCGCTGCTTGAACTGCACCAATTGGGTTTTGCCTGGCCGGGCCAGGCGGAGCTGCTCGACATTCCCAGCTTCACGCTGGCACCCAACCAGAGCCTGTTCCTCAAGGGACCGTCGGGCAGCGGCAAGACCACCCTGTTGGGCCTGATTGGCGGCGTGCAGAAAGCGCAGCGCGGAACCGTTCAGCTGCTGGGTACGGATCTCGCGGCGCTTTCGGCCGGTGCGCGGGATCGTTTCCGTGTCGATCACACCGGCTATATCTTCCAGCAGTTCAACCTGCTTCCCTTCCTTTCGGTGGCGGAAAACGTCGGTCTGCCCTGTCATTTTTCCAAGACTCGGGCCGAGCGCGCACGACAGCGACATGGCAGCGTTGCGCAGGCAGCGGCAAGCCTGCTTCAGCATCTCGGCCTACCGAAGAGCCTGCTTGAGCGACGGGCCGAAGCACTGTCGATCGGCCAGCAACAACGCGTCGCCGCGGCACGTGCACTGATCGGTCAGCCGGAACTGGTGATCGCCGACGAACCCACTTCGGCGCTCGACGCCGACAGTCGGGAAGCCTTCCTCCAGCTTTTATTCGCCGAATGCCGCGACGCCGGTTCGAGCCTGTTGTTCGTCAGCCATGACCAGAGCCTGGCACCACTTTTCGACCGTAGCCTTTCATTGGCGGATCTCAACCACGCCACTCGCGCCCAGGAGATTTAGGCCATGTACCTGTTGCGCCTGGCATTGGCAAGCCTGAACAACCGCCGCTTCACTGCCCTGCTCACCGTGTTCGCCATCGCGCTATCGGTATGCCTGCTGCTCGCTGTTGAGCGCGTACGCACCGAGGCCCGTGCCAGCTTCGCCAACACCATCAGCGGCACCGACCTGATCGTCGGCGCCCGCTCCGGTTCGGTGAATCTGCTGTTGTACTCGGTGTTCCGTATCGGCAACGCCACCAACAATATTCGCTGGGAGAGCTTCGAGCACTTCGCCGGGCACCCCCGAGTCAGCTGGGCGATCCCTATTTCCCTGGGTGATTCTCACCGCGGCTATCGCGTGATGGGTACCAGCGGCGCCTATTTCGAGCATTACCGTTACGGCCGCAAGCAGCCGCTGCAGCTGGCACAAGGCCGACCATTCGCCGAAGATCCGTTCGAAGTGGTGCTTGGCGCCGAAGTGGCTGAAGCACTGAAATACAAGCTGGACGACCAATTGGTGCTGGCCCACGGCGTCGCGACGGTCAGCCTGGTCAAGCACGACGACAAACCCTTTCGGGTAGTCGGCATCCTCAAGCGCACCGGCACGCCGGTAGACCGCACCCTGCATATCAATCTGGCCGGCATGGAGGCGCTGCACATCGACTGGCAGAACGGCATGCCGGCTCGCGGCGCCGCGCGGGTCGATGCCCAGCAGGCGCGCCAGCTGGACCTGCAACCGAAGCAGATCACCGCCTTCATGCTGGGCCTCAACAGCAAGATCGCGACCTTCACGCTGCAGCGCGAAATCAATGGCTATCGCGGCGAGCCGCTGCTGGCGATCTTGCCCGGCGTAGCGCTGCAGGAGCTCTGGAGCCTGATGGGTACGGCTGAACAGGCGCTGTTCGTCGTGTCATTGTTTGTCGTGCTGACCGGGTTGATCGGCATGCTCACGGCGATTCTCACCAGCCTCAACGAGCGGCGCCGGGAGATGGCGATCCTGCGTTCGGTGGGCGCCCGGCCCTGGCATATCGCCGGTCTGCTGGTGGTCGAAGCCTTTAGCTTGGCACTCGCGGGCGCGCTGTTCGGGCTCTTGCTGTTGTACATCGCCATTGCGGTGGCACAGGGGCCGCTGCAAAGTCACTACGGCCTGTACCTGCCGTTGGCACTGCCAAGCGCCTATGAGTGGTCATTGCTGGTGGGCATACTGCTGGCTGGACTGCTGATCGGTTGTGTGCCGGCGTGGCGCGCTTACCGGCAGTCACTGGCCGACGGCCTGTCGATCAGATTATGAGGGTTTCCATGTCTCGCCTGCTTTTTGCCACCCTGCTCGCCCTGGCGGCGCCCTTCGCTGCTGCCGAAGTTCGAGAACTGCAATGGTCGGACCTGATCCCAGCGGACGCTCCGCCGCCGCCACCGCCGGTAGCGATCCACGATATGTCGCAATTGGCCGACGCGCTCGCTGCCGAAGCGGGCCCGGCCGCGGCTCAGCAATCGCCCGCCGAGCCGGTCGTCAAAGAATTAGATGGCGTTCAGGTCAAGCTGCCTGGTTATATCGTGCCGCTGGACATGGGCGAGGACGGACGAGTGACCGAGTTCTTGCTGGTGCCCTATTTCGGCGCCTGCATTCACGTACCGCCACCGCCGTCCAACCAGATCGTGCATGCGACCAGCGAGCTCGGTGTGAAAGTGGACGAGCTGTACCAGCCGTTCTGGATCGAAGGCCCGCTGAAAGTCGAACACGCCACCAGCGAGCTGGCCGATGCGGGCTATCGCATGCAAGCGCAGAAGATCTATCTCTACGAGCTTGAGTAACGTTCGCACTGCGACGCCGCTATCGACAGGCTGAACGGCGACAATTGAGCGATACCAATCGATGTCGCCAAGTCCTGCGGGTTCGCAGCAAGCACAGCGCATATTGCCGCCGGTGCACGTCAAGAGCTGAGCCTTGCACATCACAGCGGACGAACCCGCTCATCGGTGAAAGCACTCGCAACTTACAACGCAGAAAAGCGAAACCCTGCATCAGGGCGGGGTTTCTGTTTGCCCCACCACGCTGCGTGCGCAGCGCTCGTTCAGGACATCTCAGCGCTGCCTGAAAGCGCCATCTCAGTTCGCCCCATCACCGTCAGCGAGTGCTGGCGACCTGACGCTGACGCTCGAAGCTCAGCTCGCCTTCGGCCCACTCCCGCCAGGAGCGAACCTTGCGCCGCTCGGCTCCCGCGCGCTCGGCCTGTTTCAGCGCATCAAGGCCGGCCTGCCAGTGGGTTTGTTCCAGCTCCAGCTGAGCGACGTTAAGCCAGAACGTGGCGCTGCCGGATTGGGTCGCCAGATCTCGGTAGATCTGCGCCGCTTCCGCACGCTCGCGCGCCTGCCACCAGAGCATGCCCAGGCGTTCGCGTCGCTTGGTATCGCTGGCTAGCAGCCGCGACTCGAGCATGCCCTGGAGCAGCTTCGCACCTTGCCAGGGCTGGCCCGCGGCGCCGGCAAGCAATACCAGATTGTCCAGTTCGGCTTCGCTGAAGCGCAGACCCTTGGCATGAGCCGCACGCAGGGTTGCGAGCGCCTTGTCCTCATCGCCGGCCATCTGCTGCAAGCCCGCCAATTGCCGCCAGCTCTTGGCTTGATCCGGATGACGGGCGAGCAGCCTGCGCTGCCAGCGCTCGGCCGTCTCGTAACGCTTCAGCTCGGCATTGCCGGCTACCAGAAATTGCAGCCAGGTGTCGGCAGCGCTGGGGTTGGCTTGCACGTAGCGCTCAGCCAGTGGCAATGCCTTGGCATGCTGTCCGAGCCCCTGATAAGCCTGCACCAGCATCTGCAGCACTTCCTCGCTTGCATTGGCGGGTGAGCCCAGCAGGCTGACGACCTTGGCATAGCGGTGTTCGATCAGGTTGAGTTTCGCCAGGTTGAGCCGCTCGTTCGGCAGTATCGCCTCGTCCAGCTTGCCGCTGGCAATCGCCTTGTCGAGCAATTCCAGCGCTTGGTGATTATTGCCTTCAGCCCAGGCCAGATAAGCACGGCTGCGCCATAACAATGCTTCCTCTGCGCTGCCTGGCTTGGCTTTGGCCTGTTTGAGTGCGCGATGCGCAGCGCTGTAATCGCCCTGCGACTGGGCACTCTGGGCACGCTCCAGCGCTTTAAACACCGATGGATCGATGCTCTGCGCGGCGTGAGCCGATACAGCGAACAACAACGAGATCAGTAACAGCAAACGGGGCATGTCAGCGTTCTCCTTGCAGGCGGAAATGCAGGGTTTTAACGGCCTCGCGAGTTACCGCAGAACCGTTTTCGGTGCGCGGCGCGAAACGCCAGCGGGCTGCGGCACGTCGGGCCTCGCGATCGAACACGTTCGGCGGCGAGGCTTCCATCACGCGGATGTTTTCGACTTTACCGGTGGCCGTGATGGTGAATGCGAGCTTGATATGGCCCTCGATGCCGCGCTGGCGCGCCCGATAGGGATACTCGGGACGAACATCGTTGAGCGGCATGACCTCCTGCTCGGGGCCGGACTGCGATGCCATCTGGTCGGCTGAAGGCGCCGGAGGTGCTGCCGGAGCGGATGCGGCCGTCAATCCAGCGAGACTGGGTGCGGGTGCGCTGGCAACCGACACGCCGGTATCGATGTTCGGCAACGGCAGATCCAGTTTCGGCAGATTGGCGCTCGGAGTCGCCATGCTCGGCGTCGGCGGCGTAGGCGTCTGCGGTGTCTTCGGTTGGGGCGGTTGCGGCGCCTGCTGCCGGGAGCGGGTCGCGGTGCTCTCGTTGCGACTGTCCATGCGCACGAAATTGGCGATGGCAACCGGGTCGTCGGTCACCTCGCTGCGCGGCGGGTTGACCATGCTCAGCATCAACGCAAACAGCAGCAGCGCCACCACGCAGGCGGCGATGAAGGACAACCCGACGCGGGTCAGCCCACGCGCCATCACTGCGCTCCCGACGTGGCAGCCAGGGCAACGTCCTGAACCCCGGCCAGACGCGCCTGATCCATCACCTGAACCACCAGCCCGGTTCGGGCATCCTGATCGGCCTGCACCACGACGGCGCCTTCGGGCTGGTCGACGCGCATGCGCTCGACGTGTGCCCTCACGCTGCGAACGTCGACGGCCTGCTTGTCGATCCAGATCTGGCCATCCGCAGTCACCGCAATCAGGATGTTGCCCTTGTCCTGTGCGCTGGCGGTATCGGCCTGAGGCCGCTGAACCTCGACACCGGATTCCTTAATGAAGGAGCTGGTGACGATAAAGAAGATCAGCATGATGAAAACCACGTCGAGCATCGGCGTCAGGTCGATGCCGGTGTCTTCTTCCTGCTGATAGTGGTGACGACGCATACGCATCCGTTAATCCTCAATCGTGACGCAGCTGGTCGGCCAGCCGGTCGAGAGCCTGGCGCGAAATACGTTCGAGACGCGCCAGGCTGAACAGTCCAGTGATGGCCAGCACCATGCCGGCCATGGTCGGCAGAGTCGCCTGCCAGACGCCTGCGGCCATGCCGCGAGGGTTGCCGGTGCCGTTGAGCGCCAGCACATCGAATACCGCGATCATGCCGGTGACGGTGCCAAGTAGCCCGAGCAACGGGTACATCGCAACCATGGTTTTGCTCATCCGCAGCGGGCCGGAAAGCTGTTGCTGCGCCTGGGCGAGCCAGGCACTACGCACCGCACGCTGCCAGCTACCAGGTTCGTTGGGCAACTGCCCCCAGGCCTGGCGACGGGCTTCCACCCAGCGCGGAAATACCCGGCGCATGAACCACAGCCGCTCGAACACCAGCGTCCAATAAAGTACGCACAAGGCGGCCAGCGCCCACATCACCGCGCCACCCGCCGCCATGAAGTCGAGCAGCGCATGGCCACTGTCGACCAGGCGCAGCCATTGGCCGTGCAGATCAGTCACGACGCGGAGTCCCCGACAGATGCAGTGCGATCAGGCCAGCGCTCTGCTGTTCGAGGAGCTGGATCAGCGACTTGCTGCGGCTGGCCAGCAGGCTGTGCAGAAACAACAGGGGAATGGCCACGACCAGACCCAGCACGGTGGTCACCAACGCCTGGGAAATGCCGTCGGCCATCAACCGGGAATCACCACCGCCACTCTGCGTAATCGCCTGGAAAGTCACGATCATGCCGGTCACGGTACCCAGCAGGCCGAGTAACGGCGCGACGGCGCTGAGCAACTTGAGCAGTGGCTGACCGCGCTCGAGAGGCGGCGTCTCCTGCAGGATCGCTTCGTCGAGTTTCAACTCGAGCGTCTCGAGGTCCGAAAGCTGTGGCTTCGGCCCGAGCACGCCGATGATGCGGCCCAGCGGGTTGTCGTCACGCGGTTGATCGAGCTCGCGCGTCTGCCGATTCACTGCGCGCCCGACCCGCGCCAGGTACACCATGCGCCAGATCGCAAGGATCAGACCGATGGCACCCAGGGCGAGAATGACCCAGCCAACCAGACCGCCTTGCTGAACGCGATCCCACAATTGTGGCTGGCGCTGCAACTGAGCCAGCAACGAGCCGCGGCTCGGGTCGACGGGCAATGTGGCCAACGCGTCGCTGCTGTTCATATAGTCATTGACGGTTGCCATGCCTGCCGGCTGACGGATTGGCGTCAGCAGCTCATGAGCGTCGCTGTCGTAACGAAGGAAATTATCGTCGGTGAACGCCGAGAAGTTACCGACCCGCAGGACCGGCTGGGTGCTGCGCTGCCCGTCGACGCCCACTACCGGCAGCTCGACGCGCTCGACCTGGCCACTAGCCGTGAGGTCTTCGAGCAGCGTCATCCAGAAGCTGTCCAGATCCTCGGCCGACGGCAACGTGCGGCTTTCAGCCAATGCCCGCAGGCGCTGCAGGCGCTCCGGATACTGCGCGTTGAGGAGGCTGTCCTGCCATTGCCCAGCGATGTCGCCTGCGCTCTGACGGACCACACCAAACAGTTCACCAAGATGACCGACGCGCTGCGCCAGCAGCTTTTCCTGCTCAGCCAGCTCAGCTTCCTGGCGATCGAATTCAGTTTTCAGGCGTTCGGCTTCGGCTTTCTGTTTTTCAAGCGCGGCATTTGCTCGTGCCAGCAGTTGCGCTTGCTCGCTGCGATTCTGGATGAAGGCCTGCTCACGCGCTTGCATGGCGTCGACCTCCGCCGCGCGCTCGCTGCGAATGCGCTGCAGCAGTTGATCAGGACTCAAGGGCTCGGCAGCCTGAGCCATTGCCGGCAACAAACCGATGAGCAACAACATCAACAAGCGGCTCATTGCGCAGCCTCCTTGGCCAAAGTTTTCACAGGCAGTTCAAGCCAGGCCGGCGCCTGCTGCTGGCGGGCAATCGCAATCGCTTTGGTGATTGGCCGGCGGGCACTGCCGTCAAGCACTTCCCATGCACGGGTTTTAGGATTCCACCACCCGCTCTCGTGTGCGTCCAGGGTCTGGTAATACAGCATGGTCCGCCCCAGGCGCAGGAATTCGACACTGCGGCTGCCGCCTTCGACAGGCAACTCACCGCGCCAGGCTTCCAGGGTGCGGCCGTAGTCGCTCTCGATTTGATAGGCCTCGAGGATGCGGCGGTATTTCTCAGCAAGACTGACGTCGGCGCGCGCCTGCATATCCTGCAGGCTGGCGAGTCGATCGGCGCGCTCGTCGGGGAGGAACGGAAGGTCCGCGGCGATGAATTCCTCAAGCACTTCGATCATCCGCCCCATCTGCGGAGCAACGGCTTCCTGGGTGCGTTCGATGCTGTCCAGCTGGCGCTGAAACCCGTCCAGCTCCTTGCGTTGCGCAGCGGTCAGTTCGACCAGTTGCTCGTTATAGGCCTTCAACGCCTCCGCCTGCTGAACGGCGTTACGGTATTCGGTGAGCATTTGCCGCGTCGCGTCATCGAGTTGCTCGATACGCGCCTGCGAGGCCTTGGCCTCTGCGGCCAGGCGCTGGCTTTCTTCTAGCGCAGCGTCCAGCGGAGCTGCATGGAGCTGCATGCAGCAGGGCAACACGGCGACCGCCAAGAGGCGGGGTATAAGGGCTTGCATTGAGGGGTCCTTGCAGACGAAGGTCAGACCAGAAAAGAGAAACATTATCATCTAGGTCCGCAAAAAAAGGCAACCCGGTCAATACGTCGCAGCCAGGCTAAAGCGCAGCGTTTCGTTGAGCTGGATCAAAATCGAGGGGGCCTTGCGCCCTACCATGGTCACCAATCGCAACACATCATGTCCCGATGGAGTTCCATTATGCGCAAGACCCTGTTTACCGCATCCGTGCTGGCCGTAGCGCTCGCCTCCCCTTTCGCTCAGGCTCATCAGGCCGGTGATGTGATTCTCCGCGCTGGTGCGATTACTGTTGATCCGCGTGAGGATAGCGGCAGCGTATTCACCTCGGTGACTGGCTCGATTGCAGGCAGCAAGGCGACCCTGGACAGCGACACGCAACTGGGCCTGAACTTCGCCTATATGGTTACCGATAAGGTTGGGATCGAGCTGCTAGCCGCAACGCCTTTCGAGCACTCTGTTGGCCTGAGCGGCATGCCGGCGGGCCTCGACGGCGATTTTGCTGACGTTAAGCACCTTCCGCCAACCCTTAGCCTGGTCTACTACCCCATGGACACCCGGTCAGTGTTCCAGCCCTACGTCGGCCTGGGCGTGAATTACACTATTTTCTTCGACGAAGAATTGAACAGCCGCCGTAAAGGCGAGCAATTCAGCAATCTGGAGCTGGACGACTCGTGGGGCCTAGCCGCCCAGGTAGGCATGGATTTCATGCTGACCGATCAACTCATGCTGAACGCCCAGGTTCGCTACATCGATATCGACACCGAGGCAACTGCTGACTCGGCCTTCGGTAAGGTCAAAGTCGACGTAGACGTCGACCCGATGGTTTATATGGTCGGGCTCGGCTATAAGTTCTGACCGACTCGTAAGTCGGATCGCAGTTACGACAAAGGCGCCCCAGGGCGCCTTTTCTTTTCTAGCGTTGCTTTATCGACCGAGCAACTTCGCCAGCCCGTCACGCATGTCGGTTGGTTGATCCGGCAAACGGTAGCGCTGCAGCAACCTTGTATTGTTCGCCCGCGAATGTCGGATGTCGCCGCTGCGTGCGGCCTGATGAGTGACCGGCGGCAACCCACCGAGCACGTCGCCGATCGCACCCAACAACTGGTTCAGGCTGGTGGCGCGATTCAGTCCGACGTTGACCTCACCGGGCTCAGCGATCGGACGCTCCAGCGCCTGCACCAATAGCTCGACAAGATCACCGACATACACGAAATCCCGGGTCTGCTCGCCATCGCCGAAAATCGCAATCGGCAAACCCTTCTGCGCCCTCTCGGTAAAGATGCTGATGACCCCGGAGTAGGGAGACGACGGATCCTGACGCGGCCCATAAATATTGAAGAACCGAAAAACCACGGGTTCCAATCCATGCTGACGACGATAGAAGTCCAGATAGTGTTCGCTGGCCAGCTTATCCGCCGCATATGGCGTCAGTGGCGCTTTCGGCGTGTCTTCGCCGATGGGGGCACCTTCGCCGTTGTTTCCGTAGACCGCGGCGCTGGAGGCAAAAACCACCCGTCGCACGCCTTCAGCGCGCATCGCCTCACAGAGATTCAGTGTCCCCACCAGATTGCTCTGATGCGTGCCAACCGGGTCATCGACCGAGGCCTGTACCGACGCCACAGCGGCAAGGTGCACAACGGCGCGACATCCCTGAACGGCATCGCGCATCGTTTGTGCATCCGCGACGTCGCCAACGACCAGCTCAACGCCCTCATCATCCGGCAAGTTACTGCGCTTGCCAGTCGACAGATTGTCCAGCACCCGGACAGCGTAGCCGCGTACTACAAGTGCATCGACCAAATTGGACCCGATGAACCCAGCTCCCCCAGTAACCAGAACAGGCAGTTCAGCCATGACGGTAATAACGCTCCAATAGGCTCGGCAATCCAGTGCGCCAGGCGCGCGGTTTGATACCGAAGGTGTTGAATATTTTCCTGCACGCCAACACGCCATGCTGCGGCTCGTCTGCTGCATCCGGGCAGGCGGCATGAGCGACGGGGGTAAGGTTGTCAACCGCCAACTGACGGTGGCTGGCCGCCTCGGCCAAAAGCGCCTGACCAACCACCAGCGGGGTTGACGCCTCGTGCCCACCATAATGGTAGGTTCCCCACAATGGCGCCTGACAATCCAATTGCTTCAGCACAGCCAGGATCACCCGCGCCGCATCCTCGACCGGTGTGGGGTTGCCACGACGATCATCGGCGAGGCACAGCTCGTCGTTCTCTTCGAGACGCTGAAGGAACCGGCCAAGCAAGCCGTCCGAACTGTCGTCCAGCAACCAGCCAAAGCGCAACAAAACGTGTCGAGGGCAAAGCGCCCGCACACTCTGCTCCATACGCCAAAGAGCACAGCTGCGCGCGTCGAGCGGGGCTACCTCGTCTCTTTCGCTGTATGAGGTCGTTCGGGCCCCGTCAAATACCCGGTAGCTGGACGGTTGCATCAGTACAAACTGATGATGCTGGCCCAGCTCGGCCAGGCGCTCGACCGCCCGCTCCTGTCTGGTCAGCACGGTTTCATCGACATGTCCGCTCTGGAACCAGTCAAAGTAATAGGCGAGGTTGATGACGATATCCGGGCGGTTATCGTCGAGCAAAGTGGTCAGACTTGGCGCATCCCAGCCCTGACTGGGCGGGCATGGCGCGAGGAAGCCAATGTCTTCCTCGGCGCCCAGGCGGATAAGCGCCTGACCCAGGGCATTACCGCCGCCCAACAGCATCAGGCGCATTCGCATGGAGTGAACTCTAGAACGGGATATCGTCGTCGAAACTGTCGTAATCCGGAGCCGGCTGCTGAGCGGGTTGCGGCTGAGACTGCGGACGCGACTGCTGTTGCGGCTGAGATTCGCGCTGCGGACGCGGCTGGGATTGACGCGGCGCGTCGTCGGAACTGCCACCACGGCCGCCTAGCAGCTGCATCGTGCCACCCATGTCCACGACCACCTCGGTGGTGTAGCGCTTCACGCCGTCCTTTTCCCATTCGCGGGTCTGCAGGCGGCCTTCGATGTAGCACTGCGAGCCCTTGCGCAGGTATTCGCCAGCGATCTCGGCGACCTTGCCGAACAGCACGACCCTATGCCACTCGGTGCGTTCCTGCTGCTGGCCGGTCTGCTTGTCCTTCCAGCTGTCGGTGGTAGCCAGCGTGATGTTGGTCACCGCATTGCCATTGGGCATGTAGCGGGTTTCCGGGTCGCCGCCGACATTGCCGATCAAGATGACTTTATTCACCCCTCTGGCCATGGGTAACTCCTTTACTGAAACATGAATGTGCTGGCTCGGATCGTCGCAAGCGGGAAACAGCCAATGACCGGCAATCTTACCCTACCGCCGGAGGTCGGCCAACCGGCGCAACCGGACGAAGGTCAAAAGCCACAAGCTTGGGGGTTGGAGTATGGCGGCGCTCGATCAGGCCACCAGACGATCCAGTGCGGCCCGATCCAGGGCCTTCATGTCCACCTTCAAATAGGCAGCGGCCTCCTCGACGATAACCACTGCGTCGGATACGCCCGCGACCGCCATCATTTGCTCTGTGAGCGCGGGATTACACGCCGCCCCGGCGGACAGCGGCAGGCGTAGCCCGGTCACATAGGGTGGCTCTCGCATACTCCGGGTCACGACAAACCACAGCGCGCACAGCGCTGCACACCCTGCAAACACCGGCCCCAGGCCGCCCAACTGGAAGAGCCAGCCCCCAAGCACGCCGCCCAGGCCGGAGCCGAGAAACTGGCTGGTTGAATAAATCCCCATCGCCGTTCCCTTGCCTCCTGCAGGCGCGACCTTGCTGATCAACGAAGGCAACGAAGCCTCCAGCAAGTTAAAGGCGATGAAAAACACGATCATTCCGGCGACCAGCGACCAGAGCTGATTGCCGAACCACCAGAGGAACAGCTCCGAGAGCAGGAGCACCGCGACCGCCCCCAGGACGACGCGCTTCATCTGACGCTTCTTTTCGCCATAGATGATGAACGGCACCATACCGAAGAAACCTACCACCAGCGCGGTCAAGTACACCCACCAATGTTGTTCCTTCGGCAGAGCAGCTTCATTCACCAGTGCCAGCGGCAACGCGACGAAACTGGCCATCAGCACGGCATGCAGCGCAAAAATACTGAAATCAAGTCGCAGCAGATCGCGATGGCGAAGCGTTGCGCCCAAGGCCTGCCGGGCGACGCCAGATTCGCGGTGCCGGATATGCGCTGGAGCGCGCGGAACCACGGCCACGACCAGGATGCCCAGCGCGGCCATACCTGCCGTTACCCAAAACAGTCCGGAAAGCCCGAATGCGCTCGTCAGCAGCGGCCCGACAACCATTGCTACGGCGAACGATACGCCGATACTCATGCCGATCATTGCCATTGCCTTGGTGCGATGTTGCTCGCGAGTCAGGTCCGACAGTAACGCCATGACTGCAGCCGAGATCGCACCTGCACCTTGCAGGACACGACCGGCAATCACGCCCCAGATGGAATCAGCCGTTGCGGCGAGCACAGCGCCAGCGGCAAAGATCAACAGCCCGAAATAGATCACCGGAAGGCGGCCAATTCGATCGGAAATTACTCCGAACGGAATTTGCAGCACCGCCTGGGTCAAACCATAAGCACCAATGGCGAGACCAATGAGTGCCGGCGTTGCGCCCTGCAGATCCATACCATAGGTCGCCAGCACTGGCAGAACCATGAACATGCCGAGCATGCGAAACGCGAAAACCAGGGCTAAGCCGGAGGCTGCGCGGGTTTCGCTAGCGCTCATGCGCTCGCTGTAAGGATCCTGCATGTGGGGTCTCGCTTGAATTAACCGGCGGCGATTCTAACAGTCATACCCTGCTCGGCACAGGTTTGCTACTTTGCCGCGATGTCGCCGCTGGCCGTATACTTTCGGGTTTTCGCCCGCCATGCGAGGCTGCTTTGGACAAGATTCTGATTCGTGGGGCACGTACCCACAACCTGAAAAACATCGACCTGACTTTGCCACGCGACAAACTGATCGTGATCACTGGTCTGTCTGGTTCGGGCAAGTCCTCGCTGGCCTTCGATACGCTTTATGCTGAAGGGCAGCGCCGCTACGTTGAGTCCCTTTCGGCATACGCCCGGCAGTTTCTGTCGATGATGGAAAAGCCCGATGTCGATACTATCGAAGGGCTTTCTCCGGCCATTTCCATCGAACAAAAGTCGACCTCCCATAATCCGCGCTCGACGGTCGGCACCATCACCGAGATCTACGACTACCTCCGTCTGCTCTATGCGCGAGCAGGCACGCCGCGCTGCCCTGACCATGACGCGCCGCTGGAAGCCCAGACGGTTAGCCAGATGGTCGACCAGGTGCTGGCATTACCTGAAGGCCGCAAATTGATGCTGCTCGCCCCAGTGATCCGCGAGCGCAAGGGCGAACACCTGGCGGTATTCGATGAACTGCGTGCGCAGGGCTTCGTACGCGCGCGAGTCAACGGCCGACTCTACGAACTTGATGAACTGCCGAAACTCGACAAGCAGAAAAAACACTCCATCGATGTTGTGGTCGATCGCTTCAAGGTCCGCAGCGATCTGCAACAGCGGCTCGCCGAATCGTTCGAAACCGCGCTGAAGCTGGCCGACGGCATCGCTCTGGTCGCGTCGATGGAAGAAGAGGACGACAGCGAGGAGATGATTTTCTCCGCTCGCTTCGCCTGTCCCGTCTGCGGGCATTCGATCAGCGAGTTGGAGCCCAAGCTCTTCTCCTTCAACAATCCCGCCGGGGCATGCCCCACCTGCGACGGTCTCGGCGTCAAACAATTCTTCGACGCCAAACGCCTGGTCAATGGTGAGCTGACGTTGGCAGAGGGTGCGATCCGAGGCTGGGACCGGCGCAATGTCTATTACTTCCAGATGCTCGGCTCCTTGGCCTCGCACTATGGGTTCAGCCTCGACGAGCCGTTCGATTCACTGCCGCCCGAGCAGCAGAAATATGTCCTGCGCGGCAGCGGCAAGGAGAACGTAGACTTTCGCTACCTGAACGACCGCGGCGACATCGTCAAACGCTCGCACCCCTTCGAAGGCATCATCCCCAACCTCGAGCGCCGTTATCGGGAAACCGAGTCCAACTCAGTACGTGAAGAGCTGGCCAAGTATCTCAGCACCCAGCCCTGTCCGGAGTGCCGCGGCACTCGACTACGCCGCGAAGCTCGTCATGTCTGGGTGGGGGACAAAACGCTGCCAGCCGTGACCGGGCTGCCGATCGGCGACGCCACCGAGTATTTCGGTGGACTTACACTGCCGGGCCGCCGCGGGGAGATTGCTGACAAGATCCTCAAGGAGATCTGCGAGCGCCTGCAATTTCTGGTGAATGTCGGCCTCGACTACCTGACCCTGGACCGCAGCGCCGACACGCTGTCCGGTGGTGAAGCGCAGCGTATCCGCCTAGCCAGCCAGATCGGTGCCGGTCTGGTCGGTGTCATGTACATCCTCGACGAGCCGTCGATCGGGCTGCATCAGCGAGACAACGAGCGCCTGCTGGGCACGCTTCGTCACCTGCGCGATATCGGCAATACCGTTATCGTCGTCGAGCACGATGAAGACGCCATCCGCATGGCGGATTACGTGGTCGATATCGGCCCTGGGGCCGGTGTGCATGGCGGGCAGATCGTCGCCGAGGGCACACCCGACGACGTAATGTCTAACCCCGCCTCCCTCACCGGCGGCTATCTGTCAGGGCGGGTGAAGATTCGCTATCCAGACAAACGCACCCCTCGCGATGCCGACAAGCTGCTGAAACTCAAGGGTGCACGTGGCAACAACCTGCGTAACGTCGATCTGGAAATCCCCGTGGGCCTGCTGACCTGTATCACGGGTGTATCAGGCTCGGGCAAGTCAACGCTAATCAACAACACGCTGTTCCCGATCACTGCGACTGCGCTCAACGGCGCCACGACACTCGAGGTGGCCGCGCACGATTCCTTCGACGGCCTGCAGCACCTCGACAAGGTGGTGGATATCGACCAGAGCCCGATCGGCCGCACCCCGCGCTCGAACCCGGCAACCTACACCGGCCTGTTCACGCCGATCCGCGAACTCTTCGCTGGCGTTCCAGAGGCCCGCTCACGCGGTTACGGCCCGGGGCGGTTCTCCTTCAACGTCAAGGGCGGACGCTGCGAAGCCTGTCAGGGCGATGGCGTGATCAAGGTGGAAATGCACTTCCTGCCGGACATCTACGTGCCCTGCGACGTCTGTAAGGGCAAGCGCTACAACCGCGAAACGCTGGAAGTGAAGTACAAGGGCAAGAGCATCACCGAGGTGCTCGACATGACCATCGAGGTAGCGCGGGAGTTTTTCGATCCGGTGCCGGCGGTGGCGCGCAAGCTACAGACGCTGATGGACGTGGGCCTTTCCTACATCAAGCTCGGCCAGAGCGCGACCACCTTGTCGGGCGGTGAGGCGCAACGGGTCAAGCTGTCCCGCGAGCTGTCCAAGCGGGACACCGGCAAGACGCTGTATATCCTCGACGAACCCACCACGGGTCTGCACTTCGCCGATATCCAGCAACTGCTGGACGTGCTGCACCGGCTACGTGATCACGGCAATACGGTAGTCGTCATCGAGCACAATCTGGATGTGATCAAGACCGCCGACTGGCTGGTCGATCTCGGTCCTGAGGGCGGCTCCAAGGGCGGCCAGATCATCGCCACGGGCACGCCGGAGGAGGTCGCCGAGATGTCACAATCGCATACGGGGCATTTCCTCAAGCCACTACTGGAACGCGACAGGGAGCCAACGGCAGACTAAGCAGGCGCGCTATTCCGAAAACAAAAAACCGCAGCAGTGCTGCGGTTTTTTGTTGCGCCAAGGTCGGCGATCAGGCCAACGCCTCCTCCACCGGCAGTTCGAGCGCCGCCGCAACGCCGGCACCATAGGCTGGATCGGCCAGATAGCAGTGCCTGATGTGGCGCAGCTTGATATGCCGCGCCGCATCCCCCATCGCCCGTGCCGTATTGCCAAACAGACGCTGTTGCTCATCGGCGCCCATCAAGCGGAACAGATCACCCGGCTGGGTGAAGTAATCGGCATCGTCGGCACGGAAATCGTAGCGCGCGCCGGCTCCCTCGAGCGCCAATGGCGGCTCGCTGAAGTCAGGCTGT
This sequence comes from Stutzerimonas stutzeri SDM-LAC, assembly GCF_000235745.1. Taxonomy (GTDB): domain Bacteria; phylum Pseudomonadota; class Gammaproteobacteria; order Pseudomonadales; family Pseudomonadaceae; genus Stutzerimonas; species Stutzerimonas stutzeri_H. Next base: position 20,682 of record NZ_AGSX01000044.1, read on the forward strand.
TGTTGCCACTCGCCGTAGGTGTTCGGCTCGTAGTGCAGGCGGCCGCCGTGATTGCCGTCCACTCGCATCGCACCGTCGCGATGATAGCTATGCACTGGGCAACGCGGCGCGTTTACCGGAATCTGGTGGTGGTTCACGCCCAGGCGGTAGCGCTGCGCGTCGCCGTAGGAGAACAGACGCCCCTGCAGCATACGATCCGGGGAAAAACTGATACCGGGCACCACGTTAGCGGGCGTGAATGCAGCCTGCTCGACCTCCTGGAAATAGTTGTCGGCATTGCGATTGAGCTCGTAATAGCCGACCTCGATCAGCGGATAGTCCTTCTTCGACCAGACCTTCGTAAGATCGAACGGGTGGAAGCGATAAGTCGCCGCCTCGGTTTCGGGCATTACCTGCACGTACATGGTCCAGCGTGGGAAATCACCGCGTTCGATAGCCTCGAACAGGTCGCGCTGCGAGCTCTCACGATCGCTGGCGACGATGGCCGCCGCTTCCGCGTCGGCGAGGTTCTTGATGCCCTGCTGGGTCTTGAAGTGGAACTTCACCCAGTAGCGCTGGTTGTCGGCACTGATGAAGCTGTAGGTGTGCGAGCCGAAACCATGCATGTGTCGGTACGAAGCGGGAATGCCCCGGTCGCCCATCACGTAGGTAATCTGGTGCAGCGCCTCCGGCAGACCGGTCCAGAAGTCCCAGTTGTTGTTGGCGCTGCGCATATTGGTGCGTGGGTCGCGCTTGACCGCATGGTTAAGGTCGGGGAACTTCAGCGGGTCGCGGAAGAAGAACACCGGCGTGTTGTTGCCGACCATGTCCCAGTTGCCCTGCTCGGTATAGAACTTGAGGGCATAGCCACGAATATCGCGCTCGGCATCAGCAGCGCCACGCTCGCCGGCCACGGTAGAGAAGCGGGCGAACATCAGAGTCTTCTTGCCCACCTCGGAAAAGATCGCAGCCTTGGTATAGCGGGTGATGTCGTGGGTCACCACAAACTCGCCGAAAGCGCCCGACCCTTTGGCATGCATGCGCCGCTCAGGAATCACTTCACGGTCGAAATGCGCCAGTTTCTCCAGGAACCAGACGTCCTGCAGCAACATCGGACCACGCGGGCCCGCAGTCAGTGAGTTCTGGTTTTCAGCGACCGGCGCACCGGCAACGGTCGTCAACCTGCGTTTGTCAGTCATGTTTAGCTCCTCGAACGGCTATCCATCATTTGCAGCGAAACCGGAAACACCGGCGGTGTGGTGTCATCATAGGAAGCCGAACGGAGCGCGACCAATGCGTTGAGTCAACGTAGGCGATAGAAAATACGGATATAAAAAAACCGAGCCTGAGGCTCGGTTTTTTTTGTCCGAAAAAGCCGTAGCTTATTCGGCTGCTTCCACCTCACCGGTAACCGGACGGTCAACCAGCTCGACGTAAGCCATAGGGGCGTTGTCGCCAGCACGGAAACCGCACTTGAGGATACGCAGGTAGCCGCCCTGACGGGTGGCGTAACGCGGGCCCAGATCGTTGAACAACTTGCCAACGATTGCCTTGGAGCGAGTACGGTCGAAAGCCAGACGACGATTAGCGACGCTGTCTTCCTTGGCCAGAGTGATCAGCGGCTCGGCGACGCGACGCAGTTCCTTGGCCTTAGGCAGGGTTGTCTTGATCAGTTCGTGCTCGAACAGCGACACCGCCATGTTCTGAAACATGGCCTTGCGGTGAGCGCTTGTGCGGCTGAGATGACGGCCACTTTTACGATGACGCATGATTGAAATTCCTTACCAAACGATCAGTTCGGTGACTATGGTCGATCAGGCCGTAGCCTTATCGTCCTTCTTGAGACTGGCCGGCGGCCAATTGTCGAGGCGCATGCCGAGGGACAGACCACGAGAAGCCAGAACATCTTTGATTTCGGTCAGAGATTTCTTGCCCAGGTTCGGCGTTTTCAACAGCTCGACTTCGGTGCGTTGGATCAGATCACCGATGTAGTAGATGTTCTCTGCCTTGAGGCAGTTCGCCGAACGTACGGTCAGTTCCAAGTCATCAACTGGGCGCAACAGGATCGGATCGATCTCGTCTTCCTGCTCGACCACGACCGGCTCGCTGTCACCCTTGAGGTCGACGAACGCGGCCAGCTGCTGCTGCAGGATGGTCGCGGCACGACGGATCGCTTCTTCAGGATCCAGGGTTCCGTTGGTTTCCAGGTCGATAACCAGCTTGTCCAAGTTGGTGCGCTGCTCAACACGAGCATTTTCGACAACATAAGCCACGCGACGGACCGGGCTGAAGGTCGCATCGAGCTGAAGACGGCCAATACTACGGCTCTCATCTTCATCACTCTGACGCGCGTCAGCCGGCTCGTAGCCACGGCCGCGAGCGACCTTGAGCTTCATGTTGATCGAGCCATTAGCCGCCAGGTTGGCGATCAGGTGATCGCCATTGACGATTTCGACATCGTGATCCAGCTGGATATCGGCAGCGGTAACAGCGCCCGCGCCCTTCTTCACCAGGCTCAAGGTCACTTCATCACGGCCGTGCAGCTTGATGGCGATACCTTTGAGGTTCAGCAGGATTTCGATGACATCTTCCTGCACGCCCTCGATAGCGCTGTACTCGTGAAGCACACCGTCGATCTCAGCCTCGACCACAGCACAGCCGGGCATGGAGGACAACAGAATGCGACGCAGCGCGTTGCCCAGGGTATGGCCAAAACCGCGCTCGAGAGGCTCGAGAGTGATCTTGGCACGGGTCGGACTGACCACCTGCACATCGATATGGCGGGGGGTCAGGAACTCATTTACCGAAATCTGCATGGATACACCTATTTTCTAGCCCTTACTTGGAGTAGAGCTCGACAATCAGGTTTTCGTTGATGTCGGCAGACAGATCACTGCGAGCCGGAACACTCTTGAAAACGCCAGATTTCTTGTCGGCATCTACTTCGACCCACTCAACGCGACCGCGCTGTGCACACAGTTCCAGGGCTTGGGCGATACGCAGCTGGTTACGGCACTTCTCGCGAATGGCGACCACATCGCCCGCCTTCACCTGGAAGGACGGAACGTTCACGGTCTTGCCATTGACGCTGATAGCTTTGTGGGAAACAAGCTGACGCGATTCGGCACGAGTCGAGCCGAAGCCCATCCGATAAACCACGTTATCCAGACGGCATTCCAGCAGTTGCAGCAAGTTTTCGCCGGTAGCGCCCTTACGGCTGGCCGCTTCTTTGTAGTAGCCGCTGAACTGACGCTCCAATACGCCGTAGATACGACGCACTTTTTGCTTTTCACGCAGCTGAGTACCGTAGTCAGACAGACGACCACGACGCTGACCATGAACACCCGGCGGGGTTTCGATATTGCACTTCGATTCGAGCGCGCGTACACCACTCTTCAAAAAGAGATCGGTGCCTTCACGACGAGACAGTTTGCACTTGGGACCAATATAACGAGCCATTTCTCACTGTCTCCTGATTACACGCGGCGCTTCTTCGGCGGACGGCACCCGTTGTGCGGGATTGGCGTCACGTCGGTGATGCTGGCGATTTTATAACCACAGCCGTTCAATGCACGAACGGCAGATTCACGGCCCGGACCAGGACCCTTGACGTTGACGTCGAGGTTCTTGAGGCCATATTCCAGTGCCGCCTGACCAGCACGCTCGGCAGCCACCTGGGCAGCGAACGGGGTGCTCTTACGCGAGCCGCGGAAACCGGAACCACCGGACGTAGCCCAGGACAACGCATTGCCTTGGCGATCGGTGATAGTGATGATGGTGTTATTGAAAGACGCGTGGATATGGGCGATGCCATCAACCACCGTCTTTTTGATTTTTTTACGAGGACGAGCAGCAGGTTTTGCCATGATTAGATTCCTGTCGATGCGCTAACGCGATTACTTGCGGATCGGCTTACGCGGACCCTTACGGGTACGAGCGTTGGTCTTGGTACGCTGACCGCGCACCGGCAGACCACGACGATGACGCAGGCCGCGGTAGCAACCCAGGTCCATCAAGCGCTTGATCTTCATGTTGACTTCGCGACGCAGGTCACCTTCAACGATGAACTTGGCCACTTCGCCACGAAGCAGTTCGACCTGCTCGTCAGTGAGATCCTTGATTTTTGCTGCCGGATTTACACCGGTAGCTGCACAGATAGTCTGCGCACGGGTGCGACCAACACCATAGATGTAGGTCAGCGAGATAACAGTGTGCTTGTTATCCGGAATGTTTACGCCTGCAATACGGGCCATTCAGTGAAACTCCAATTGACAGCTACCCAACGCCCCGGAAGCCAAGAAAAGGGCGCGAGATACTAACGCTGTAATAACAAATAATCAACCCGGCAGCGCACTAGCTGCCGGGCTCGAGCCTTAGCTCACAATCAGCCTTGGCGCTGTTTGTGACGCGGTTCTGCACTGCAGATTACTCGAACGACGCCTTCGCGGCGGACGATCTTGCAGTTACGGCACAGTTTCTTGACCGATGCGCGAACTTTCATGACAACTCCTGGAACCTTACGGACAGATCAGCGAAGCATTCCGCTGCCATACCCCTTCAGGTTGGCTTTTTTCATCAGGGAATCGTACTGGTGAGACATGAGGTGAGATTGCACTTGGGACATAAAGTCCATGACAACCACCACCACGATCAGCAACGAAGTCCCGCCAAGGTAGAACGGCACATTTGCGGCAACCACAAGGAACTGAGGAAGCAAACAAACAGCCGTCATGTACAGGGCACCGAACAAGGTCAAGCGGGTCAACACACCATCGATATAGCGCGCCGACTGCTCACCAGGACGAATCCCTGGAATAAACGCACCAGACTTCTTCAAGTTTTCAGCAACGTCTTTGGGGTTGAACATCAACGCCGTATAGAAGAAGCAGAAAAAGATGATGCCGGCACTGAACAACAGGATATTCAATGGCTGACCGGGAGCAATCGCCTGCGAGATATCAGCCAGCCAACTCATGCTTTCCGACTGACCAAACCACTGCCCCAACGAAGCTGGGAACAATAGAATGCTGCTCGCAAAAATTGCCGGGATCACGCCCGCCATATTGACCTTCAAGGGCAAGTGGCTAGTCTGCGCAGCAAAGACCTTTCGACCCTGCTGGCGCTTGGCGTAGTGCACAGCAATCCGCCGCTGGCCACGCTCAATGAAGACCACGAAACCGATGATCGCAACGGCTAGGAGACCAACAGCCAATAGCGCAATGATATTGACGTCACCCTGACGAGCCGACTCGAAGGACTGCCCAAGGGCGCCCGGCAAACCAGCAACGATACCGGCGAAGATCAACATCGAGATGCCGTTGCCGACACCACGCTCAGTGATCTGCTCACCCAGCCACATCATGAACATCGCGCCCGCCACAAACGTCGTGATGGCAACGAAGTAGAAGCCAAAATCACTGCTGAATGCGACGCCCTGACCCGCCAGCCCGACGGACATACCAATAGCCTGCACGATCGCCAAAACAAGCGTCAGATAACGCGTGTACTGACTAATCTTGCGGCGACCGGCCTCGCCTTCCTTTTTCAACTGTTCAAGCTGCGGGCTGACAGCTGTCATGAGCTGCATGATGATCGATGCCGAAATGTACGGCATGATCCCCAGCGCAAAGATACTCATGCGCTCCAGCGCGCCACCTGAAAACATATTGAACAGGCTAAGGATGGTCCCTTCGTTCTGACGGAACAGCTCGGCCAACCTGTCGGGATTGATCCCCGGCACCGGGATGTGCGCCCCTACTCGATAGACGACAATCGCCATCAGCAAAAAGCGCAGACGAGCCCAGAGTTCAGACAGCCCGCCATTACTCAGCGCGGAGAGAGCACCTTGCTTAGCCATTTATTCCTCGAACTTGCCGCCAGCTGCTTCGATAGCCGCACGCGCACCTTTGGTGGCGGCGATGCCTTTCAGGGTCACAGCCCGACCAACCTCACCCGACAGCATCACTTTCACACGTTGCACGTTTTGGTTGATGATGTTCGCGTCCTTGAGGCTTTGCACGGAGACGACATCGCCTTCGACCTTGGCCAATTCGGAAGTACGCACTTCTGCGCGGTCCATGGCCTTCAGCGAAACGAAGCCGAACTTCGGCAGGCGACGATGCAACGGCTGCTGGCCACCCTCGAACCCGGGAGCGATCTTGCCGCCGGAACGGGAAGTTTGACCCTTGTGACCACGGCCACCGGTCTTGCCTAGACCACTACCGATACCACGGCCAGGACGCAGCTTTTCGCGACGGGCACCCGGCGCAGAACGCAGATCGTTCAGTTGCATGGCTTAGCCCTCCACACGGAGCATGTAATAAGCCTTGTTGATCATGCCGCGATTTTCAGGGGTATCCTGAACTTCAACAGTATGACCAATGCGACGAAGACCAAGGCCCTTGACGCACAGCTTGTGATTAGGGATACGGCCGCTGACGCTTTTGATCAGCGTGACCTTGACGGTGTTAGCCATGATCAGGAAATCTCCTCGACGCTCTTGCCACGCTTGGCAGCGATCGACTCAGGCGACTGCATGGCTTTCAAACCTTTGAAAGTGGCATGAACCACGTTCACTGGGTTGGTAGAGCCGTAGCACTTGGCCAGGACGTTCTGCACGCCAGCAACCTCAAGAATGGCACGCATGGCGCCACCAGCGATCACACCAGTACCTTCGGAAGCAGGCTGCATGTAGACCTTGGAAGCGCCATGCGCCGCCTTCGTAGCGTACTGCAGTGTGGTGCCGTTCAGATCAACCTGGATCATGTTGCGGCGAGCCGCCTCCATGGCCTTCTGAATAGCAGCCGGCACTTCACGGGACTTTCCGCGACCGAAACCTACACGACCCTTACCATCACCCACCACGGTCAACGCGGTGAAGGTGAAGATACGGCCACCTTTTACAGTCTTGGCGACGCGGTTAACTTGAACCAGCTTCTCAATGTAGCCTTCGTCGCGCTTTTGCTCGTTATATGCCATAACTTAGAACTCCAGCCCGCCTTCACGAGCAGCATCAGCCAGTGCCTTGACACGACCGTGGTACTTGAAGCCAGAACGGTCGAACGCCACCTGGGTGACACCTGCGGCCTTAGCACGCTCAGCGACCAGCTGACCAACTTTCTTGGCAGCGTCGACGTTGCCAGTGGCACCGCCGCGCAGTTCTTTGTCGAGAGTCGAGGCGCTGGCCAGGACCTTGCCGCCGTCGGCCGAAAGGACCTGGGCGTAGATGTGCTGGGAAGAGCGGTACACACAAAGGCGTACGGTTTCCAGCTCGCGCATCTTCAGGCGTGCCTTGCGAGCGCGACGCAGACGAGTAACTTTCTTTACGCTCATTTGCTATGCCCTACTTCTTCTTAGCTTCTTTACGACGGACCACTTCGTCCGAGTAACGCACGCCTTTGCCTTTGTAAGGCTCAGGACGGCGGAAATCGCGGATTTCAGCAGCCACCTGACCGACTAGTTGCTTATCGACACCCTTGATCAGGATATCGGTCTGGCTAGGGGTCTCAGCGGTAACGCCTTGCGGCAGTTCATATTCCACCGGGTGCGAGAAGCCGAGAGCCAGGGACAGCACTTGACCTTTGGCTTGCGCCTTGTAACCAACACCAACCAGCTGGAGCTTGCGCTCGAAGCCTTGGCTGACGCCAATCACCATATTGTTAACCAGCGCACGGGTGGTACCGGCCATGGCGCGATTCTGCTGATCGCCATTGCGAGCAGCGAAACGCAACTCACCAGCCTCGTGAATCACTTCCACGGACGAGTGCACATTCAGTTCGAGAGCGCCCTTGGCACCCTTTACCGATAGCTGCTGGCCGGACATGTTGAATTCAACACCAGCGGGCAGCTTGACGGGGTTCTTAGCAACGCGAGACATGCTTATCCCCCCTTAGAACACTGTGCAAAGCACTTCGCCGCCAACGCCAGCAGCGCGAGCAGCTCGATCAGTCATCACACCCTTGTTGGTGGATACGATCGAAACACCCAGACCGCCGCGAACCTTCGGCAACTGATCAACGGATTTGTACTGGCGAAGGCCAGGACGGCTTACGCGCTTGAGTTCCTCGATGACCGGACGGCCCTCGAAATACTTAAGCTCGATAGACAGCTGCGGCTTGGCGTCGCTGCTGACGTTGTATCCTGCGATATAGCCTTCACCCTGAAGAACGTTGGCTACAGCCACCTTCAGAGTGGAAGACGGCATGCTTACGACGGACTTTTCGGCCATCTGGGCATTACGGATACGAGTTAGCATGTCCGCTAACGGGTCCTGCATACTCATGGGCTCTTGGCTCCTAATACAAAAAAATAAGCCCGCGAGGGCTCGTGTCGCCGGCTAGAAGAGCAAACACCGAAGGCGTGGCTCGGGCGAGCCGGACATTCTAGAGATACTCCAGAAACGAATCAAGCCCCATAGGGGCTTGATTCGTAAACAGTGAGCCCGACGGGAACGCCGGGCTACCATTCTTACCAGCTGGCTTTAACCAGACCCGGTACGTCGCCACGCATGGCGGCCTGACGCAGCATGTTACGCGCAAGACCAAACTTGCGATAAACACCGTGCGGACGGCCAGTCAGGCGGCAGCGGTTACGCAGACGCGAAGCGCTTGCATCACGAGGCTGCTTTTGCAGAGCCACCTGAGCTTCCCAACGCGCCTCAGGAGTAGTCTCCGGATTGGCGATGGTTGCTTTCAGCGCGGCACGCTTCTGGGCGTACTTGGCAACCGTTTGCTGACGCTTCAGCTCGCGGTTCTTCATGCTTTGCTTAGCCATGTGCCTACTCCAATCAGTTACGGAACGGGAAGTTGAATGCACGCAGCAACGCGCGACCTTCTTCATCCGTCCGAGCAGTAGTGGTCAGAGTGATGTCCAGACCACGCAGGGCATCGATCTTGTCGTAATCGATTTCCGGGAAAATGATCTGCTCTTTCACGCCCATGCTGTAATTGCCACGGCCGTCAAACGACTTGGCATTCAGGCCGCGGAAATCGCGAACCCGAGGCAGGGAGATCGACAACAGACGATCCAGGAATTCGTACATACGATCACTACGCAGAGTCACCTTGACTCCGATCGGCCATCCTTCGCGGACCTTGAAGCCAGCGATAGACTTGCGAGCGTGGGTCACGACGACCTTCTGGCCGGTGATTTTCTCAAGATCGGCAACCGCGTTATCGATGATTTTCTTATCACCGATGGCCTCGCCAATACCCATGTTCAGGGTGATCTTGGTAATGCGCGGAACTTCCATCACGTTACCAAGCTGAAGCTCTTCTTTCAGCTTGGGAGCGATTTGCTTCCGATAAACTTCTTTTAGTCGTGCCATGGTTATCTACCTAGCAGTCTCAAGCTTCAACCGGCTTTTGGGTCGACTTGAAGACACGAATTTTCTTGCCGTCTTCAACCTTGAACCCAACGCGGTCAGCTTTGTTGGTTTCGCCATTGAAAATAGCGACGTTAGAGGCGTGCAATGGCGCCTCTTTCTCGACGATACCGCCCTGAACGCCGGACATCGGGTTCGGCTTGGTATGGCGCTTCACCAGGTTGATACCACCGACGACCAGACGGTCATCAGCGAGAACCCGGAGCACCTTACCGCGCTTGCCCTTGTCTTTGCCGGCGATGACGATGATCTCGTCGTTGCGACGAATCTTTTGCATGCGGCTTCTCCTTACAGCACTTCAGGCGCGAGCGAGACGATCTTCATGAACTTCTCGGAACGAAGTTCACGCGTCACCGGCCCGAAAATACGGGTGCCAATTGGCTCCTGCTTGTTGTTCAGCAGAACAGCAGCGTTGCCATCGAAGCGAATGATGGAGCCATCGGGACGACGAACACCGTGACGGGTACGGACTACGACCGCAGTCATTACCTGGCCTTTCTTGACCTTGCCACGAGGAATCGCTTCCTTGACGGTAACCTTGATGATGTCGCCGATGCCGGCGTAACGGCGGTGCGAACCGCCGAGAACCTTGATACACATGACGCGACGAGCGCCACTGTTATCAGCCACATCGAGCATTGATTGAGTCTGAATCATATAATTTCTCCGACCCCTAGCCCTTAGACTTCGACGGCACGTTCAACGACATCAACCAACATCCAGCACTTGGTCTTCGCCAAAGGACGAGTCTCGCGAATCGTGACCTTGTCACCGATACGGCACTGGTTGGTTTCGTCGTGAGCGTGCAGTTTGGTCGAACGCTTAACGTATTTACCGTAGATCGGGTGCTTGACACGACGCTCGATCAGAACGGTGATGCTTTTGTCCATCTTGTCGCTGACGACGCGGCCAGTCAGCGTGCGGACAGTCTTTTCAACTTCAGCCATGATCACTTACCTGCCTGCTGGTTGAGCACAGTCTTGACGCGAGCGATGTCACGCTTGACTTGCGAGAGCAGGTGCGACTGCCCCAACTGGCCAGTTGCTTTCTGCATACGCAGATTAAACTGGTCGCGCAGCAACTCGAGCAGTTGCTCGTTCAGCTGCTGAGCGGATTTTTCACGAAGTTCATTCGCTTTCATCACATCACCGTCCGCTTAACAAAGGAGGTGGCGAGCGGCAGCTTTGCAGCAGCCAGGGCGAATGCCTCACGCGCCAGCTCTTCGGAAACACCCTCGATCTCGTAGAGCACCTTGCCCGGCTGAATCTGGGCTACCCAGTACTCCACGTTACCCTTACCCTTACCCATCCGTACTTCAAGCGGCTTCTTGGATATAGGCTTGTCGGGGAACACGCGGATCCAGATCTTGCCGCCACGCTTTACGTGACGAGTCAACGCACGACGTGCGGACTCGATCTGGCGCGCCGTCAAACGACCGCGAGCGACAGACTTCAGAGCGAACTCGCCGAAGCTGACTTTGCTACCGCGCTGAGCCAGGCCACGGTTGTGACCGGTCATCTGCTTGCGGAATTTTGTACGCTTTGGTTGCAACATTTGGCGTACTCCTTACTTGGCAGCTTTTTTACGAGGCGCAGGCGCTTGCGGCTTGAGCTCTTCATGGCGACCACCAATCACTTCGCCTTTGAAGATCCAAACCTTGACGCCAATCACACCGTAAGTGGTGTGTGCTTCGTAGGTGTTGTAGTCGATATCGGCACGCAGGGTGTGCAACGGCACACGACCTTCCCGATACCATTCTGTACGGGCAATTTCAGCCCCACCCAGACGACCGCTCACCTGGATCTTGATGCCCTTGGCACCAATGCGGATCGCGTTCTGTACGGCGCGCTTCATAGCGCGGCGGAACATTACGCGACGCTCCAGCTGCTGAGCGACGTTCTGTGCTACCAGCATTGCATCGAGCTCCGGCTTGCGGATTTCTTCGATGTTGATGTGCACAGGCACACCCATTCTCTTGGTCAGGTCCTGACGCAGCTTCTCAACATCTTCACCCTTCTTGCCGATCACGATGCCGGGACGAGCGGTGTGGATGGTGATGCGTGCGGTTTGAGCCGGACGATGGATGTCGATACGGCTTACGGACGCGCTTTTTAGTTTGTCTTGGAGGTATTCACGCACGTTCAGATCTGCAAGCAGATAATCGGCGTACGTACGACCGTCTGCATACCAGACGGAAGTGTGCTCCTTGACGATTCCCAGGCGAATGCCAGTGGGATGTACTTTCTGACCCATCTGATCGACTCCGTTACTTGTCCGCAACCTTGACAGTGATATGGCAAGACCGCTTGACGATGCGATCAGCGCGGCCTTTGGCACGCGGCATGATGCGCTTAAGCGAACGCCCCTCGTTGACGAAGACAGTGGAGACCTTCAGGTCATCCACGTCAGCGCCTTCGTTGTGCTCGGCGTTGGCTACAGCCGACTCCAGCACTTTCTTCATGATCTCGGCGGCTTTCTTACTGCTGAAAGCCAGCAGGTTGAGCGCTTCGCCCACCTTCTTCCCGCGGATCTGGTCGGCGACCAGGCGGGCTTTCTGGGCGGAGATGCGAGCGCCCGACAACTTAGCGGCTACTTCCATCTTTCCTTACCCCTTAGCGCTTGCCTTTCTTGTCCGCTACGTGCCCGCGATAAGTGCGGGTACCAGCGAACTCGCCGAGTTTGTGGCCGACCATGTCTTCGTTAACGAGAACGGGGACATGTTGACGGCCGTTATGCACAGCGATGGTCAGACCGACCATTTGTGGCAGGATCATCGAACGACGCGACCAGGTTTTAACCGGCTTACGATCGTTCTTTTCCATCGCCACTTCGACCTTCTTCAATAGGTGAAGATCGATAAAAGGACCTTTTTTCAGAGAACGCGGCACTGTCGTATCCCTCTAGTTACTTGCGACGACGGACGATCATGTTATCGGTGCGCTTATTAGAGCGAGTCTTCGCGCCCTTGGTCGGGAAGCCCCATGGCGACACCGGATGACGACCACCGGAGGTACGACCCTCACCACCACCGTGGGGGTGATCGACCGGGTTCATTGCCACACCGCGAACGGTCGGGCGAACACCGCGCCAGCGCTTGGCACCGGCTTTACCCAGTGAACGCAGGCTGTGCTCGGAGTTCGAGACCTCACCCAGCGTCGCACGGCACTCGGCCAGCACTTTGCGCATCTCGCCGGAGCGAAGACGCAGGGTGACGTAAGCACCTTCACGCGCGACCAACTGTGCCGAAGCACCAGCGGAGCGAGCAATCTGGGCACCCTTGCCCGGCTTGAGCTCAACACCGTGAACGGTGGAACCTAGCGGAATGTTGCGCAGCGGCAGGCTGTTACCCGCCTTGATCGGCGCGTTGACGCCGGAGAGCAGCTGATCGCCAGCACTTACGCCTTTGGGAGCGATGATGTAACGACGCTCGCCGTCCGCATACTTCAGTAGTGCGATGTGTGCAGTACGGTTTGGATCATATTCGACGCGTTCAACGACAGCAGGGATGCCGTCCTTGTTGCGACGAAAATCGACCAAACGGTAATGCTGCTTGTGACCACCACCAATGTGACGCGTGGTGATACGACCGTTGTTGTTACGACCGCCAGACTTCGACTTCTTCTCGAGCAGCGGAGCATAAGGAGCGCCTTTGTGCAGCTCCTGACCGACCACTTTGACCACAAAACGGCGGCCCGCGGAAGTCGGTTTGCATTTAACGATTGCCATGATGCACCCCTTCCTTACTCAGCGTTGCCGGAGAAATCGAGATCCTGGCCCGGCTGAAGCGCGATGTACGCCTTCTTCCAGTCGTTACGCTTGCCCAGACCGCGAGCGGTACGCTTGGTCTTGCCCTGAACATTCAGAGTGCTGACTTTGGCGACCTTCACGTTGAACAGGCTTTCGACGGCCTTCTTGATTTCCAGCTTGGTTGCATCAGCCGCAACCTTGAAAACGAACTGGCTCTTGCTGTCAGCCAGCATGGTTGCCTTCTCGGAGACGTGCGGACCAAGCAGGACTTTGAATACGCGTTCCTGGTTCATCCCAGCAGCTCCTCGAATTTCTTCACAGCCGACACGGTGATCAACACCTTGTCATAGGCGATCAGGCTGACTGGATCGGAACCTTGAACGTCACGAACATCGACGTGCGGCAGGTTGCGAGCCGCCAGGTACAGGTTCTGATCGACAGCATCGGAAACAATCAGTACGTCATTCAGACCCATACCAGTCAGCTTGTTGGCAAGCAGCTTGGTCTTGGGGCTGTCGACGGCGAAATCTTCAACGACGACCAGACGCTCGGAACGAACCAATTCGGAAAGAATGGAACGCAGCGCCGCGCGGTACATCTTCTTGTTGAGCTTCTGCTCATGGTTCTGCGGACGAGCGGCGAAAGTTACGCCACCGCCACGCCAGATCGGACCACGCGAGGTACCCGCACGAGCGCGGCCAGTACCCTTTTGACGCCAGGGACGCTTACCGCCACCCGAGACATCGGAGCGAGTCTTCTGCTGCTTGCTGCCCTGACGACCGCCAGCCATATAGGCGACGACAGCCTGGTGCACCAGGGTCTCGTTGAACTCACCACCAAAGGTTTGCTCGGAGACTTCGATGGCCTGTGCGCCATTTACATTCAATTGCATGTGAACTCCCCCTTACCCGCGAGCCTTGGCGGCCGGACGCACGACAACGTCACCACCCGTGGCGCCGGGCACTGCACCCTTGACCAACAGCAGGTTACGCTCGGCATCGACGCGCACGATTTCCAGGGACTGCACGGTTACGCGCTCGGCGCCCATGTGCCCGGACATCTTCTTGCCCTTGAAAACACGGCCTGGCGTTTGGCATTGACCAATCGAACCCGGGACGCGGTGGGATACGGAGTTACCGTGAGTATTGTCCTGACCACGGAAATTCCAGCGCTTGATGGTGCCGGCAAAGCCTTTACCCTTGGACTGACCGGTGACATCCACCATCTGTCCAGCCTGGAAGATCTCGGCCTTGATCTGGTCGCCGACCTGGAACTCCTCGCCATCGAGGCGGAATTCCCAGACGCCACGACCGGCCGCTACATTCGCCTTGGCGAAGTGACCAGCCTGAGCCTTGGTAACACGGGATGCACGGCGCTCGCCGACAGTGACCTGTACGGCGCGATAGCCATCGCTCTTTTCATTCTTGAACTGAGTGACGCGATTCGGCTCGATCTCAATGACCGTAACCGGAATAGAGACACCATCTTCGGTGAAAACGCGGGTCATGCCGCATTTACGACCGACTACACCAATAGTCATGTTGTAACCTCTTGAGTGTACGGGGCTTTCACCCGCTATGGCCGCCCATTTCAGAGCGTTACACGACTAAAACTCCAGGTTTTAGCCGAGGCTGATCTGCACTTCCACGCCAGCCGCAAGATCAAGCTTCATCAGCGCATCGACGGTTTTGTCGGTTGGCTGAACAATGTCCAGCACACGCTTATGAGTACGGATCTCGTACTGGTCGCGCGCGTCCTTGTTGACGTGCGGAGAAACCAGAACGGTGAACCGCTCTTTGCGGGTCGGCAGTGGAATCGGACCACGCACCTGAGCACCAGTACGTTTCGCGGTTTCCACGATTTCCTGGGTTGATTGATCGATCAGGCGATGGTCAAAAGCCTTCAACCGAATACGGATTTGTTGGTTTTGCATTTTGACCTCAGACTCCAATTAGCCATCCCTACCAAACGCAATACGCCCGGTAAAAGGAGGCGCAATTGTACGGATGCGTCCAGGGGGTGTCAATAAATGATCAGCAATAGAAAAAGGGCCCCGAAGGGCCCTTTCCGACACCGAACGATTATTCGATGATCTTGGCAACCACGCCGGCACCAACGGTACGACCACCTTCGCGAATCGCGAAGCGCAGACCGTCTTCCATGGCGATCGGAGCGATCAGGGTGACAACCATCTTGATGTTGTCGCCCGGCATTACCATCTCGACGCCTTCTGGCAGCTCGCAGTTACCGGTCACGTCAGTGGTACGGAAGTAGAACTGCGGACGGTAGCCTTTGAAGAACGGAGTGTGACGACCGCCTTCTTCCTTGCTCAGTACGTAGACTTCGCCTTCGAACTTGGTGTGCGGCTTGATGGTGCCCGGCTTGGCCAGAACCTGGCCACGCTCGACGTCATCACGCTTGGTGCCGCGCAACAGCACGCCCACGTTCTCACCAGCACGACCTTCGTCGAGCAGCTTGCGGAACATTTCAACGCCGGTGCAGGTGGTCTTGGTGGTATCACGGATACCAACAATCTCGATTTCTTCCTGGACCTTGACGATGCCGCGCTCAACACGACCAGTCACAACAGTACCGCGACCAGAGATGGAGAACACGTCTTCGATCGGCATCAGGAACGGCTTGTCGATGGCACGCTCAGGCTCCGGAATGTAGCTATCCAGAGTCTCGACCAGCTTACGCACAGCCGATACGCCCATCTCGTTGTCGTCCTGACCGTTCAACGCCATCAGCGCGGAGCCAATAACGATCGGCGTGTCGTCACCTG
>NZ_AGSX01000043.1 GCF_000235745.1 Stutzerimonas stutzeri SDM-LAC
CCACCTGGCGCATTACCTGAGCTGGCTGTAACGCCTGCCGCTTCCGAGTTTGTAAAAGAGGACCCTGAAATGACCCGTTTCCGCGACACCGAAATCCGCGCCGCCCGCGGCACCACCCTGACCGCCAAAAGCTGGCTCACCGAAGCGCCGCTGCGCCTGCTGATGAACAACCTCGACCCGGAAGTGGCCGAGAACCCCAAGGAGCTGGTGGTGTATGGCGGCATCGGCCGTGCCGCGCGCAGCTGGGAATGCTTCGACAAGATCGTCGAAGTGCTGACCCGCCTGGAAGACAACCAGACCCTGCTGATCCAGTCCGGCAAGCCTGTCGGCGTCTTCGAAACTCACAAGGATGCGCCGCGGGTGCTGCTGGCTAACTCCAATCTGGTGCCGCATTGGGCGAACTGGGAGCACTTCAACGAACTGGATCGCAAGGGCCTGGCCATGTACGGGCAGATGACCGCTGGCAGCTGGATCTACATCGGCAGCCAGGGCATCGTCCAGGGCACCTATGAAACCTTCGTCGAGGCCGGCCGCCAGCACTATGGTGGCGACCTCAAGGGCCGCTGGGTACTGACCGCCGGCCTGGGTGGCATGGGCGGCGCGCAGCCACTGGCCGCTACCCTGGCCGGGGCCTGCTCGTTGAATATCGAGTGCCAGCAGAGCCGTATCGATTTCCGCCTGAAGACCCGCTACGTCGACGAGCAGGCCAACGACCTCGACGACGCCCTGGCGCGTATCGACAAGTACACCGGTGAAGGCAAGGCGATCTCCATCGCGCTGTGTGGCAACGCCGCCGAGATCCTTCCGGAACTGGTACGTCGCGGCGTGCGGCCGGACATGGTCACCGACCAGACCAGCGCCCACGACCCGCGCCACGGCTATCTGCCGATCGGCTGGAGCTGGGACGAATACGTCGCCCGCGGTAAGACCGAAGAAGAGGCGGTGGTCAAGGCCGCGCGTCAGTCCATGGCGGTGCACGTGCGGGCCATGCTGGACTTCCAGAAGATGGGCGTGCCGACCTTCGACTACGGCAACAACATCCGTCAGATGGCGCTGGAGGAGGGCGTCGACAACGCGTTCGACTTCCCCGGTTTCGTGCCGGCCTACATCCGCCCGCTGTTCTGCCAGGGCATCGGCCCGTTCCGCTGGGTAGCGCTGTCCGGCGATCCCGAGGACATCTACAAGACCGACGCCAAGGTCAAGGAGCTGATCCCCGACGACGCGCACCTGCACAACTGGCTGGACATGGCCCGCGAGCGCATCAGCTTCCAGGGCTTGCCGGCACGCATCTGCTGGGTCGGCCTGAAAGACCGGGCGCGCCTGGCCCAGGCCTTCAACGACATGGTCGCCAGTGGTGAGCTGAAGGCGCCGATCGTGATCGGTCGCGACCACTTGGACTCCGGCTCCGTGGCCAGCCCCAACCGCGAGACCGAGGCGATGCAGGACGGCTCCGACGCCGTCTCCGATTGGCCGCTGCTCAACGCCCTGCTGAACACCGCCGGTGGCGCCACCTGGGTCTCGCTGCACCATGGCGGCGGCGTCGGTATGGGCTATTCGCAGCACGCCGGGGTGGTCATCGTCGCTGACGGTACGCCAGAAGCCCGGGCCCGTCTCGGACGGGTGCTGCGCAACGATCCGGGGACCGGGGTGATGCGTCACGCCGACGCCGGTTACGACATCGCCATTCAGTGCGCCCGCGAGCAAGGACTCGACTTGCCGATGATCGCCGCTACCCAAGGAGCCGACGCATGAGCCTGTTCAACCTGATTCCGGGCCAATTGACCCTGGCACAGCTGCGCGCGGCCTACCACGCGCCCCTCCAGCTGCGGCTGGACGACAGCGCCCACGCCGCGGTCGAGGCCAGCGTTGCCTGCGTCAACGCGATCATCAGCGAAGGCCGCACCGCTTACGGCATCAATACCGGTTTCGGCCTGCTGGCCTCGACCCGCATCGCCAGTGAAGACCTGGAAAAGCTGCAGCGCTCGCTGGTGCTGTCGCATGCCGCCGGGATTGGCGAGCCGCTGGACGACGCCATGGTGCGGCTGATCATGCTGCTCAAGGTCAACAGCCTGGCGCGCGGGTTCTCCGGCATTCGCCTAAAAGTCATCGAGGCGCTGATCGCCATGATCAATGCCGAGGTCTACCCGCATATTCCGTTGAAGGGGTCGGTCGGGGCTTCCGGCGATCTGGCACCGTTGGCGCATATGTCGCTGGTGCTGCTCGGTGAAGGTCGGGCGCGTTACCAGGGCCAGTGGCTACCGGCCCGGGAGGCGTTGGCGGTGGCCGGGCTCGAACCCATGACCCTGGCCGCCAAGGAAGGCCTGGCCTTGCTCAACGGCACCCAGGTCTCCACCGCCTACGCCTTGCGGGGTCTGTTCGAGGCCGAGGACCTGTTCGCCGCGGCCACCGTGTGCGGCGGGCTGACCGTCGAGGCGGCGCTGGGCTCGCGGGCTCCGTTCGATGCCCGCATTCATGCCGCGCGCGGTCAGCGTGGGCAAATCGATGCGGCGAGCGCGTTCCGCCACCTGCTCGGCGACAGCAGCGAAGTCGGCCACTCCCACGAGGCGTGCGACAAGGTGCAGGACCCGTACTCGCTGCGCTGCCAGCCGCAGGTCATGGGCGCCTGCCTGACGCAGTTGCGCCAGGCCGCCGAGGTGCTGGCGGTGGAAGCCAATGCGGTCTCCGACAATCCGCTGGTGTTCGCCGCTGAAGGCGATGTGATCTCCGGGGGTAACTTCCATGCGGAACCGGTGGCCATGGCCGCCGACAACATCGCCCTGGCGATCGCCGAAATCGGCGCGCTGAGCGAGCGGCGCACTTCGCTGATGATGGACAAGCACATGTCGCAGCTGCCGCCGTTCCTGGTGGCTAATGGCGGGGTCAACTCCGGTTTCATGATCGCCCAGGTCACCGCCGCGGCCCTGGCCAGCGAGAACAAGGCCCTGGCGCACCCGCACAGCGTCGACAGTCTGCCGACCTCGGCCAACCAGGAAGACCATGTCTCCATGGCTCCGGCCGCCGGCAAACGCCTGTGGGAAATGGCTGCCAATACCCGCGGCGTACTGGCCATCGAATGGCTGGGCGCCTGCCAGGGCCTGGACTTTCGCGAAGGGCTGAAAAGCTCGCCGTTGCTCGAACGGGCGCGTCAGGTGCTGCGGGCCAAGGTGCCCTACTACGTCGAAGACCGCTTCTTCGCGCCGGATATCGCGGCGGCAGAGGCCCTGCTCGCCGAGCGCGTGCTCAACCCGCTGCTGCCCAACGGGATGCTGCCTTCGCTGAACCCATAACGCTGTGACGCTCTCCTGGCCTGTGCCAAGGCGCGGGCCAAGGGGGCGCTTTGTCGCGAAAAACAACAATAAAAAACGAAAGGAACTCCAATGAATTCAATCGTATTGGCTGTATTGGCCATGGTCACGCTGTCGATGATGCGGGTCTCGGTGGTCTTTGCCCTGGTGATCTCCGCAGTAATCGGCGGGCTGACAGCGGGGATGCCTATCGAGGCGATCATCGAGGCCTTCAACGAGGGGCTCGGCGGGGGCGCCTCGGTGGCTCTGGCGTACACGACCCTGGGCGCGTTCGCCGTGGCCCTGTCGCGTACCGGTATCGCCCAGCGATTGTCGGCCCGGGTCGTCGAGCACCTGGGGCACAGCCGACACAAGTCCGGCGAGCTGGCGCTGGTCAAGTGGATCATGCTGACCTGCCTGGTGCTGGCCGGCTTTGCCGCTGAAACCGTGATTCCGGTACACATCGCCTTTATCCCGATCCTGGTGCCGCCGCTGCTGCATGTGATGAACCGCCTGCAACTGGACCGGCGCCTGACCGCCTGCGCGATCACCTTCGCCATCACCGTCACCTACATGTCGCTGCCCATCGGCTTTGGCACCATCTTTCTCAACGACATCCTGATCGGTAACGTCAACGATGCCGGCGCGGCTCAGGGTTTGGCGGTCAGCCGGGAAATGGCGCCACAGGCCATGGCGATCCCGGCGCTGGGCATGGTTCTGGGGCTGGCGATCGCAGCGTTCAGCTATCGCCGCAAACGGGCCTATCAGGACTTGCCGGTCGCCGGTGAGCATCTGCGCAGCAACGCCAAGCCGTTGGGTGCGCGCCAGCTCGGGCTGATCGCCGCGGCCCTGCTGCTTGCGCTGGGGGTGCAACTGTGGAGCGGTTCGATGATTTTCGGCGGGCTGGTGGGCTTTGCCGTGATTTCGGTGAGCGGCGTGATCCGCTGGGGCGAGCAAGACGATGTGTTCACCCAGGGCATGCGTTTGATGGCACTGGTGGGCTTCATCATGATCGCGGCGGCCGGTTTCGCCGCGGTGATGAAGGCCACCGGAGAGATCCCCAGCCTGGTCAGCAGTTCGGCAGAGCTGATCGGCGACAACCGCGGCATGGCGGCGCTGATCATGTTGCTGGTGGGGCTGCTGATCACCATCGGCATTGGTTCGTCGTTTTCCACGGTGCCGATCATTGCCTCCATCTACGTCCCGCTGGGGCTGGGCTTCGGCTTCTCGCCGCTGGCGATCATCGCCCTGGTCGGCACCGCTGCGGCGCTCGGCGACGCCGGTTCGCCGGCTTCAGACTCGACTCTGGGGCCCACCGCGGGGTTGAATGCCGATGGCCAGCATGACCATATCTGGGACACGGTGGTGCCGACCTTCCTGCACTTCAATCTGCCGCTGATTGCAGCCGGCTGGCTGGCGGCGATGCTGCTCTGATTGCCCGGGCACACTCGGGTCCCTGCACCTCGGCCACGGTGAACGTTATCATCCGCGCATCGCGCGTCGACATTAAGGGGGCCTGAGTGGCCAGCAATACACCACGCTACCGGGTCATCGAGGAGTATCTGCTCGAACGCATCAGCGCCGGCGATTTTCCGGTCAATCATCAGATCCCCGCCGAGGAGCAGCTGGCGCGGGATTTCGGCGTCAGCCGGATGACCGCCAACAAGGCCATCCGCGATCTGGTGCAGAAGGGCTACCTGATTCGCCAGGCCGGGCTCGGGACCTTCGTCACCGACCGCAAGGCCGAGTCGTCGCTGCATGAGGTACTGAATATCGCGTCTGAGGTCAGGGGTCGGGGCAACGACTACAGCAACCAGGTTCTGCGCTGCGAAGCGATCGAGGCGGATGACGAAGTGGCGTTGCGGCTCGCTGTCCGGGTGGGCACACCGACCTTCCACAGTATCCTGGTGCATCGTGAGAACGGCGTGCCGATCCAGTTGGAAGATCGCTACGTCAATCCGCGCTGGGTACCCGATTACCTACAGACCGATTTCGCCCGCCACACGCCCAACGAGGTGCTGGTTGCGGCCTGCCCGATCTCCGACGTCGAACACGTGGTCGAAGCCGTGCTGGTCGATCGCCAGACCGCCGAATGGCTGGCCATGGACTCGGCTATCCCCTGTCTGAGCATGATTCGCCGGACTTGGTCGGAGGACCACCTGGTCAGCTACGCGCGGCTGATCCATCCCGGAGACCGCTACAAGTTGCGCTCGGCGCTGGGGCCGCGCGATTTCGCCTCGGCGTCGCCGCGACGGGGCAGATGAGGCCGCGGTCCCGGTCGCTCGGGGCGGGCAGGGCTAATCCGGTCCGTTCGCTGTCAGGCTGACGCGGGTCCCCGCCTGCCCCTGGATGATCGCCTCGATATCGCCGAGCGAACCGATGACCGCCGTCTTGCCGGTCTTGCGGGCAAACTCGCAGGCCGCCTGTCCCGTGGGCCCATCGAGCCAGCTGCAAACAGCGCATCCGCCAGTGCGCTCGCAAACCAGGTGTGCATCTAAATCCGGATTTGCTGTTTGGATTGCATGCTGGTTACGCCCCGTTGTCCGAAGAGCTGCGACCAGTTGCATGGGCATATCAGGCGGGTCTGTCGGTATTGAGCGCGTTCTGCTGGGCGGCGATTCAGTTGCGGTCAGCGACTACGCCGATGATGAACAGCACCAGTAAAAGAACCGGTGCAAGCGTGTAGTTATTGAATTGCGCCAGGCCCTTCGCGAGCCAGGGACTGAGATAGATGATGCCGAGCCCGTAGACCAGGGCGCAGAAGACCACGAAGGCGAGGGTGCGCAGGATGAAATTCAGGCCACCGATGTTCTTCTGTACCCAGGCGTTCAGCGCCGGTCCGAACAGCACGAAGAGCGTGGCCATGATCGCCAGGGAAATATCGAACAGGTGGTGACGGCTCCAGCGCGACAGGGTGGCGATGAGGTCGAGTACGAGATCCATGCAGGGTCCTTAGGGCAGGAAAAGTTGTAGCAGGTCGTTGAGAAACAGCTGGCCTTTGGCGCTCGCAACCAGCCGCTGCGGGTCTGGCTCCAGCAGACCGCGCGCTTCGGCTTCATGCCTGCCGCTTGCGAGCAGGTCCGGGTCTAGACCGGTGCGCTGAGTGAACAACAATGAAGGCACGCCGTCGGTGAGGCGCAGCACGTTCATCAGGAATTCGAAGGGCAATTCGTCCGCGGCGAGTTGCTTGTCGCCGGCACGAAAGCGCTTCGCGGGGTCCAGGTAGTCCTTCGGCAGGCGGGTTTTCCAGTGGCGCCGGATCGCTCCGTTCGGCCTTGTCCATTTGCCGTGTGCACCGGCGCCCAGGCCAAGGAAATCGCCAAAGGTCCAATAATTGAGGTTATGCCGCGCCTGCCGACCGGGTTGCGCGTATGCCGAGGTTTCGTATTGCCGATAGCCGTGTGCAGCGAGCAGCGCCTGTCCGGCTTCCTGAATATCCCAGAGGGTTTCATCTTCAGGCAATCGGGGTGGCTTGTTCCAGAATTCGGTGTTCGGCTCGACCGTAAGCTGGTACCAGGACAGGTGCGTTGGCTGTTGGGCGATGGCAATGCGCAGGTCGCTCAGCGCGTCCTCCAGGCTCTGCTCGGGTAGGCCATGCATCAGGTCCAGATTGAAATTATCGAAGCCCGCGGCGCGCGCCATGTCAGCGGCCCGGATCGCTTCGTTGCCATCGTGGATGCGGCCGAGGGCTATGAGCTTGGTGGGCTGAAAGCTCTGCACCCCGATCGACAAGCGATTGATACCGAGGCTGCGATAGTCACGGAATTTCGCCTGCTCGAACGTACCCGGGTTGGCTTCCAGGGTGATTTCAATGTCATCGGCGAACCCGACCCGTTGCCGCATGCCTTCGAGGATTCGCTCCAGCGCGCTGGCGGAAAACAGGCTCGGCGTGCCGCCGCCGAAAAAGATCGACGTCAGCCTGCGGCCCTGTACCTGCTCCAGATCCGCATCCAGGTCCGCCAGCAGCGCGTCGACATAAGCGTCTTCGGGAAGCGAGGCGCCGGCAGCGTGGGAATTGAAGTCGCAGTACGGGCATTTGCGCACGCACCAGGGAATGTGAACGTAGGCCGCCAGTGGCGGCAGCGCTAGGCGCGATGCCGCAGGCGGCTCCGGAGCGCCGCCGCTGGGAACTGCGATCATGCGATCCCCAGCCGCTGCTTGAGCAGGGCCATGGCACGGGCGCGGTGGCTGAGCTGGTTCTTGTCCTTCGGTGTGAGCTCGGCGCTGGAGCAGTCACGTTCCGGCACCCAGAACAGCGGGTCGTAACCGAAGCCATGCTCCCCTTGGGCGCTGTGCAGAATGCGGCCCTGCCAGAGCCCTTCGCAGAGAATCGGCAGCGGATCGTCGGCATGCCGCAGCAACGCCAGCGCGCAGACAAACTGAGCGCCGCGCTCGGCGTCCGGCACGTCCTTCAGGGCGTCGAGCAGCTTGGCATTGTTTGCCGCATCGCCCTGGCCATTGGCATAGCGAGCCGAGTAGATGCCGGGTGCGCCGCCCAGATGATCCACCGCCAGGCCGGAATCGTCGGCCAGTGCCGGCAAGCCGGATATGCGCGCCGCGTTGCGTGCTTTGAGAATGGCGTTCTCGACGAAGGAAAGGCCGGTTTCCTCAGGCTCGACGTCGCTGAACTCACCAATCGAGCGTACGCGCACGGCGTCGCCGAGCATGGCTTGCAGTTCCTTAAGCTTGCCGGCGTTGTGGCTGGCCAGCACCAGTTCTTTGAAAAGCATCATTCGTCCGGGAAGACTTCTTGGCTGAAGTCGAAATTGATTGCCGCGGCGCCGGCAGGCTGCACGTTCAGGTTGAAGCGCAGGGTTTCTTGCGAGTCGAAGGGGAACTGTGCCAGGTAGTAGATGGCCTGCTCACCTTCTTTCAATTGCTTGAAACTCAGCGGGTAATCCTGCCCGAGCAGGTTCTTCACCGTGCCACTGACCTGCGCCGCGGTCGGTTTGCCGGACTTGAGTACCGATATGTTGACCACACCTTGAGCCTTGCTGCGCACGAGCCCGGCTGCAGCGGCGATGTCGGGCTGCAGGAAGCTGGAATTGAAGGCGATGTAGTGCACATCGTATTCGCCAACGCTGTGTTTGCGCTCGGCCACGGCGGGCAGAGCAAACAGCAGGGCGAGCAGGCATATCAGGCTAGATTTCATGGGTTACCTCCAGCGATGAGCGGTCAGCGGACAGCTCCGGTGACACGATAGATACCGATTTCACCAATCAGATTAGGCCACAAGCGACTCGCCACGCCGTGCTTGTGATGGCGATCCACGGCCAGACGTTCAAGCACCCGGGCACCGAGTTCGTGGGACAGTCGCTCGAAGTCCTCAAAGGTGCAGAAGTGAATGTTTGGCGTGTTGTACCAGGTGTAGGGCAGAAAATCCGATACCGGCATGCGGCCCTTACTGGCCAGGTACCAGCGGCAGCGCCAGTGACCGAAATTGGGGAAGGTGATGATGCATTCGCGGCCGACCCGTAGCATCTCCTCGAGCAGCTTGTCCGGGTAGTGGACCGCTTGCAGCGCCTGGGTCATGACGACCATGTCGAAGCTGTCACTGGCGAAGTTGCCGAGGCCCTTGTCGAGGTCCTGCTCAATCACGTTGACGCCTTTCTCAACGCAGGCGGCGATGTTGTCGGGGTCGATTTCCAGGCCATAGCCGCTGACCTGCTTGTTGTCCCGCAACCACGCCAGCAGGTCACCGTTACCGCAGCCCAGGTCGAGCACGCGGCTTCCCGCCGGTATCCAGTCTTGGATGATGTCCAGGTCGGCGCGCATATGGGTTCCTTATACGGCGATGCGGTTCATGTAACCGCGAAAGGCCTGCAGATAACGAGGGATCGGAATCAGAAAGGCGTCGTGGCCCTGCGGAGCGTCGATCTCCAGGTAACAGACGTTTTTGCGCGCCGCCATCAGCGCGTCGACGATTTCGTGCGAGCGCTCAGGCGAGAAGCGCCAGTCGGTGGTAAACGAAATCACGCAGAAATCCGCCTTCGCCGTCGACAGTGCCTTGGCCAGGTCATCTTCGTAGGCTGCGGCCGGGTCGAAATAGTCCAGTGCCTTGGTCATCAGCAGATAGGTATTGGCATCGAAGCGGCCGGAGAACTCTTCGCCTTGATAGCGAAGATAGCTTTCGACCTGAAATTCGACGCTGTTGAAATCGTAATTCAGCTTTTCGCTCTTGAGCCCACGGCCAAACTTGGTGCCCATGGCGTCGTCGGACAGGTAGGTGATATGGCCGACCATGCGCGCAAGCATCAGGCCCCGCTTGGGGATCACGCCCTTCTCTTGAAAGTGGCCGCCATGAAACTCCGGATCAGAGAGGATGGCCTGGCGCGCGACCTCATTGAACGCAATGTTCTGCGCTGACAGCTTGGGTGCCGAAGCGATTGCTACGCAATGTCGCACGCGCTCCGGGTAACTCATGGTCCATTGCATGGCCTGCATGCCACCGAGGCTGCCGCCGACTACAGCAGCCCACTGCTCGATGCCGAGCATGTCGGCCAAGCGGGCCTGGCTGTTGACCCAGTCTTCCACCGTGACGACCGGGAAATCTGCGCCATAAGGTTTGCCCGTGGCTGGGTTGATGCTGCTGGGACCCGTCGAACCATTGCAGCCGCCGAGGTTGTTCAGGCTGACCACAAAGAAGCGGCTGGTATCGATGGCTTTGCCCGGACCGATACAGCTGTCCCACCAGCCCGGTTTGCGGTCGTCAGCATCATGGTAGCCGGCTGCGTGGTGATGGCCTGACAGCGCGTGGCAGATGAGCACGGCATTGCTGCACGAGGCGTTCAGCTCGCCGTAGGTTTCGTAGATCAGCTGGTAATCGTGCAGCGTGCGGCCGCAGGCGAGTGCCAGCGGCTCGGCGAAATGCGCGACCTTCGGACTCACCAGACCAACGGAATCGGCTGGAATAGCTGTGGGCATCGACCCTGGCTCGTGCTGGAAGAAGGCGGCAAAGTCTAAAGGTTAGCGCGCTTCAATTCATCCTCAATCGCAACGCTGGTGTCAGCCGAGGCAGGCGCCGGTAAGGCTGACGACCTTGCCTTGGCGCCGGATCGGTGCCGGTTTCCGTAGCAGCCGTAGCATTTCACCGGCCTCGGCCAGTTGTTGCTCCAGCTCAAGGCTGTAACGTGCCAGCAGGCGACCGCGTTGGCTGCTTTGCTGACTCTCCTGCGCCAAGCTCTTGAGGCGCAGCATGTGCGCTTCCAGTTGCTGCTTATGCTCCAACGAATGCTGCATCAACGGCAGCAGCGCTTCGTTGGCCCAATGCCCGGCTTCCTGGCGCAGCCGCTGATGCATGACAACCACTTCTTGTACGAGCGTAGCGAAGAAGCGTCGGGTCAAGGTGCGCTGCTCGGTGAGCAAGGTCTTGAGCTGCAGACGGAACTGATCAGCCTTGCTTTGCAGGCCTTTGAGTTCCTTCTGGTACTGCTCCAGGCGGAACAGCGGAGCGTCCACACCGTGCAGCGGGTTTTCGTCGTTATGGCGCCGGTAGATGGCCGAGACCATCTTGTTGGCCAACGCCGCCTCGTGCTCAAGAGCACTGAGGTCCTGCTCTACGGAACGGAAGAAATGCACGATGCTGAGGTTGATACCCAGTGTGGTCAGGCTTCCGGTCAGGCTGCGGCGCAGGCGAGAGAGGTGTTCCTCGAGGCGTTCTGGGCGCACTGTCGAACGCAGAAGCTCGCCCTGGCGTTGCAGTAGGCGCTGGTTGGTTTTCAGTTGCAGCAGGCGCTTGTGGTGCTGGTTATGGTCATGGCGGGTACGGGCTGTCAGCTCCAGGAGCATCTGGCCGCTGTCCTGGCGATGGCTGTCGAGCAGTTGGCATTGCTCGCGGACCTTTGCCAGTCGCTGGGTCAGGATGTGCTGGCTGTTTTGCAGTAGCGCTAGTACCTGGCGTACCACCTGCTGTTCCAGCAGATGTTCCTTCTGAGCGAGGATGCGCTCGCTGAGCAAGTGCTCCAGCGCAACCAGTTGACTGCGCTCCAGCAGCTGCTGATCGCCGCGGATCTTAGCCAGCAGCGCCTGCTTGGCTGAGAGTGGAAGCACATCCGCGACGGCAATTCCCAGCTGTTGCGCCGTGGCGGCCTGCATCCTTTGGATTGCGGCATTGACGAAGGCTTCGCCGGAGACGTCGTCCCACAGGACATCGATCTTGTTCAGCACGGCGAACAGACGGTTGCGTCCACCGTCGTCGAGTTGGCGAATATGCTGTTGCCAGATCCCCATGTCGCTGGCCGTCACGCCAGCGTCGGCAGACAGCAGGAAAATCACCGCGTGGGCGTTAGGCAACATCGACAGGGTGAGCTCCGGCTCGCTGCCGAGCGCGTTGAGGCCGGGCGTATCGAGGATGCGCAGGCCCTGGCGCAGCAGGGGATGGTCGAAGTTGACCATGGCGTGTCGCCAGGCCGGCACCATAACCTCTCCGTCTGCATCCGAGCCCTCTAGCGCGTCGGGATGGAAGCCCAGCTGGATGGCCTCCTCCACGGGCATCGACTTGGTGGAAGCCACCTGGCCGAACGCTTCGACCATGGCGTCAGGGTTGGCGGGATCCAGCGCAATGTTTGTCCATAGGCGTGGGGCTCGCTTGAGCTGGGCGATGCTGGTGTCGTCCAGGCGGGACTCGATCGGCAGCAGGCGGATGTACGAACGATCAGCACGCGGATCGAAGAACAGCTCGGTTGGGCACATGGTGGTGCGGCCGGCACGCGACGGCAGGATGCGCTGGCCGTACTCGGAGAAAAACAGGCTGTTGATCAGCTCCGTCTTGCCGCGGGAGTACTCGCCGACAAATGCAAGGGTTATATGATCGGTGCGCAGCAGCTTCAGCGCGCGGTCGAGCCTGGCTTCAACCACATCCGAGTTCAACCGGTTGTGCGCCAGCCAGCTGCGGTAACGCGTTATTTCGCGGATAAGGTCGCGTTTCCAGGAGACGTAGGCATCCACTTGCCGATCGAGTCGTTCCATGGTCGTGTTGCTTCCTGAAAGGCGTAAGGGGCGATTATCCCTGTCGCCTGGTGTGGGTCAATCGAGCCTTTTGTGAACCACCGCCCAAAGACTGCACAAGACTTTAGGCGGTTTCGGTCTCAGATCAGCGAGCGCAGGATGTTGGGCATGTGAGTCATCATTGCCAGGTTGCCAATCACCAGCATGTCGATCAGTTTGATCGCCAGAAACGCGAAGATCGGCGAAATATCCAACCCACCCATGCTCGGCAGCAGACGGCGGAAGGGCGCCAGCGCCGGCTCGCAAATCTGGCTGACCAGTTGGGCGCCTGGGTTGTGACTGCCCGGTGCAACCCAGGACAGGATCACGCTGATGATCAGCGCGTAGAAGAAGATGTTGATGAACAGCCCGGTCACACCAATGACGGCCCAGACCAAGAGCTGCAGCGGATTTCCGATGGTGCCGAATGCAATCATCAGGATTGCGGCCATCAGCAACACTTGGACGATGATCGCCAATACCAGCGACGACAGATCGAGTCCGCCGACGCTGGGGATCACCCGGCGCAAAGGCTTCAGCAGCGGGTGCGTAGCGCGCACGATGAACTGGCTCAGTGGATTGTAGAAATCAGCTCGGACCAACTGCAGAATGAAGCGCAACAGAACGATCAGCAGGTAAAGGCTGCCGAGCGTCTGGACGATCAGGATCAGGGCTTGCGAGAGTTGTGACATGAAGGTTCCTTATTTGCCCAGTTGTTCGGCGAGCTCGGCCGAGCGTCGTGCGGCTGCGTTCATCGCCTGTTGTACCAGGGTCTCGAAGCCGCTCGCCTGAAATGCTTGGATCGCCGCTTCGGTGGTTCCGTTCGGTGAAGTGACCCTGCGCCGCAATTCGGCCGCTTCGACGTCGCTTTCGCAGGCCATCCGCGCGGCGCCGAGTGCGGTGTGCATGGTCAGCTGAGCCGCCGTGGCGCGAGGTAGGCCCAGCTGTTCACCAGCGGCGGTCATGGCTTCGATCAGCAAAAAGAAATAGGCCGGGCCGCTGCCGGAAACCGCGGTCACGGCGTCGATCAGTTCTTCCTTATCCAGCCAGAGTGCCAGACCCACCGCCGACAATAGCTGCTCGGCCTGTTGCCGTTGTGCATCGTTGACCTGGGCGTTGGCATAAAGGCCGCTAACGCCCTGACGCAGCAGCGACGGCGTATTCGGCATGCAGCGCACGATGGCCCGTGGTGTTTGCTCGCCGAGCCATGTTTGCAGGCTTGCGCAATTGATGCCGGCAGCGATCGATACGATCAGCTGGTTCGGCTGCAGATGCGCGGCCAGATCACGACAGACCGCTTGCATCACCTGCGGCTTGACGGCGAGCACGATGACATCGGCTCCAGCCAGCGCCTGACCGTTATCGGCAAAGGTCTCGACGCCGTGGGTTGCGTTCAACTCATCACGTTTGTCGGCGCCGGGATCGCTGGCGCAAATGGATGCGGCTGGAATGCCCTGGGCACGCAGCCCGCCGATCAGGCTGGCGGCCATGTTGCCGGCGCCGATGAAGGCGATACGGGGTGTGCTCATGCGTGGGTTCCTTTATTCATTCGGAGGGACATCCGTAGCTGTCTGCGACGGATAAGCGCGGGCGCCGAACAGGGCGGTGCCGATGCGGACCCAGGTGGCGCCTTCGGCGATGGCAGCCTCCATGTCGTGGCTCATGCCCATGGAGAGGGTGTCGAGACCGAGGTCGAGCTCGTGCCGCAACTGACGCAGGCGGGCGAAAGCGGCGCGTTGCTCGGCCGGGTCTTCAGTCGGCTCGGGGATCGCCATCAGTCCGCGCAAACGCAGACGAGGCAGGGCGGCAATGGCGTGGGCCAGCACCGACACGGCCTGCGGTTCGCAGCCGGACTTGCTGGCTTCGCCGCTGACGTTAACTTGCAGGCAGATGTTCAGGGG
This sequence comes from Stutzerimonas stutzeri SDM-LAC, assembly GCF_000235745.1. Lineage (GTDB taxonomy): Bacteria > Pseudomonadota > Gammaproteobacteria > Pseudomonadales > Pseudomonadaceae > Stutzerimonas > Stutzerimonas stutzeri_H. Next base: position 14,171 of record NZ_AGSX01000043.1, read on the forward strand.
CGGCAGCGACTCGGGGCGCTGGTCGGAGAGACGCTGCGCGATTTTCAGACGATCCACCGAGTGGACCCAGTCGAAGTGCTCGGCGATCTGCTTGGTCTTGTTCGATTGGATCGGCCCAATGAAGTGCCAGGTGAGAGGAAGCTCGGCAAGCTCGGTCTGTTTCTGCAAGGCTTCCTGAAGATAATTCTCACCAAAATCGCGCAACCCGGCGTCGCTGGCCTGGCGAATGGCCTCGGCCGATTGAGTCTTGCTTACCGCCAGCAGATGCACCTCGCCGGGATTGCGCGCTACAGCTTGCGCCGCCTCACGGATGCGCGTTCCGACCTTTGCAATATTCGTCGCTATCGTGGACATTACCTGCGCCTGCCACCTTAGGGTCTGCGCGGCATTCTACCTGCTTGCTTGTAATTGGGGAGTCCCATGGATATCACAGAGCTGCTGGCCTTTAGTGCCAAGCAGGGAGCGTCGGATTTGCACCTGTCTTCCGGCTTGCCGCCGATGATCCGCGTCGACGGCGATGTACGCCGGATCAATCTCCCCGCGATGGACCACAAGCAGGTACACGCGCTGATCTACGACATCATGAATGACAAGCAGCGCAAGGATTTCGAGGAGTTTCTCGAAACCGACTTCTCGTTCGAGGTGCCTGGCGTCGCCCGCTTCCGGGTCAACGCCTTCAACCAGAATCGCGGTGCTGGCGCAGTATTCCGGACCATTCCGTCCAAGGTGCTGACCATGGAAGACCTCGGCATGGGCGAGGTCTTCCGCAAGATCACCGATGTACCGCGCGGGCTGGTGCTGGTCACCGGGCCGACCGGTTCGGGCAAGTCGACCACCTTGGCGGCCATGCTCGATTACCTGAACAACACCAAGTACCACCACATCCTCACCATCGAGGACCCGATCGAATTCGTTCACGAGTCTAAGAAGTGCCTGGTCAACCAGCGCGAAGTGCACCGTGACACGCTCGGCTTCTCCGAAGCACTGCGCTCGGCGTTGCGTGAAGACCCGGACATCATTCTGGTCGGAGAGATGCGCGACCTGGAAACCATCCGCCTGGCGCTCACCGCCGCAGAAACCGGCCACCTGGTATTCGGCACCCTGCACACCACCTCGGCGGCCAAGACCATCGACCGGGTAGTCGACGTGTTCCCGGCTGAAGAAAAGTCCATGGTCCGCTCGATGTTGTCGGAATCATTGCAGGCCGTGATTTCCCAGACCCTGCTGAAGAAGGTCGGCGGTGGTCGGGTAGCGGCGCACGAGATCATGATCGGCACCCCGGCAATCCGCAACTTGATCCGCGAAGACAAGGTGGCGCAGATGTACTCCTCGATCCAGACCGGCGGATCGCTGGGCATGCAGACGCTGGACTCCTGTCTTAAAGGCTTGCTGGCCAAGGGGCTGATCTCGCGCGACGCTGCCAAGGAAAAGGCCAAGCAGCCGGAAAACTTCTGAGAACTATTGGGCCTGGCGCTAGGCCGGGCCTCTTCGCATTGCTATAGCGCGGCTACGCCCGACTACGAGAACGACGATGGAATTCGAAAAACTGTTGCGCCTGATGGTCGAAAAGGGCGGCTCCGACCTCTTCATTACAGCGGGCGTGCCGCCGTCGATGAAGGTCAATGGCAAGATCCTACCCGTCAACAAGACCCCGATGTCGCCGGAGATGACCCGCGAGACGGTCCACGCGGTGATGAACGAGCAGCAGCGTCGAGAGTTCACTGCAAACCACGAATGCAACTTCGCCATCAGCGCGCGTGGCATTGGTCGTTTTCGGGTCAGTGCCTTCTATCAGCGCAACCTCGCCGGCATGGTATTGCGCCGTATCGAGACCACCATTCCCACGCTGGAAGACCTGAAACTTCCAGAAGTGCTGAAAAAGCTGGCGATGACCAAGCGCGGCCTTGTGCTGTTTGTCGGTGCGACCGGTACCGGCAAGTCCACGTCGTTGGCCGCGATGATCGGCTACCGCAACAAGAACTCCAGCGGTCATATCATTTCCATCGAAGACCCCATCGAATTCATTCACCAGCACCAGAGCTGCATCGTCACTCAGCGTGAGGTCGGTATCGATACGGACTCGTTCGATGTGGCGCTGAAGAACACCCTGCGCCAGGCGCCGGATGTGATCCTGATCGGAGAGGTGCGGACCCGCGAGACCATGGACTATGCCGTGGCATTCGCTGAAACCGGTCACCTCTGTCTTGCAACCCTTCACGCCAACAACGCCAACCAGGCGCTGGACCGAATCATCAACTTCTTCCCGGCTGATCGGCAGCAGCAGGTCTGGATGGACCTGTCGCTGAACCTCAAGGCCATCGTTGCCCAGCAACTGATCCCGACGCCCGATGGCAAAGGCCGTCGCGCGGTGATCGAGGTGCTGATCAATACGCCGCTGGCGGCTGATCTGATCCGCAAGGGCGAAGTCCACGAGCTCAAGTCGTTGATGAAACGCTCCACCGACCTCGGCATGCAGACCTTCGACCAGGCGCTGTACAACCTCTATGTCCAGGGTGAAATCACGTACGAAGACGCCTTGGCGCATGCCGACTCCTCCAACGATCTGCGCTTGATGATCAAGTTGGGTTCGGAAACCGACGGCGAACACCTCACCAGCGTTTCACAAGGGCTGACGCTGGAAGTCAGCGACGACGATACGAGTCGCAGCTTCCGCTAATCATGCCTGTCCGGGTCGCTCGATGCGCTTGCCTGGACGGGTGGCGACACGCTCTGCCTGACCGTCACGTTGCGCTCCAGCCCGGGCATGGCTCATCAATTGGGGGATCAGCGGCCCTTCCGGCAGGTTTTTCCAAAAACGTACCGGCAGATTCGACTGCAGCACGTCAGGGTTGAGCCGCGCCGGATTGAAGGTGCTTTCGTAATAGGTCTTCCACAGTTCGGCCTCGGGATCCTGCGCGGTCTGCGCCAGCTCCCGCCAGGTGGGCGGGCAAGGATTGGCGTAGTGCATCACCTGGCCATCCCACAGCACCGCATCATCGGGCGTTGCGATCATCCATGAATGCAGCCCCATCCGTTCGGCGAAGTGCGGCGTCGCGCTGATCAGAATGTCGTGCGCGGGCTCGAACCAGGCTGCATAGTCCGGCGCGTTGCCTCGGTTCGTTGGTTTGAAGCGCAAGAATGCATGCAGATGATGTGCTTCGCGGCGTACCGCCTTGATCCTGGCATGGAGCTCGCTGCCATCAGCATCGCCGACCAGTCGTGCCGTGTGGTCGCCTTTGGCGACTCGCCAGAGAATGCGGTACAGCAAGCTCCAGCGGTCAGCTGTACGAAAGCGCGCAGCACTTTCCAGCTCGACGAGCAGCTGTCGAGGGATGCGTATGGGTGGCCTGGGCTCGAGTGGTTCGGGCGCAACGGACTCGCCGAACAAGCCACCCGTCTCGCCTCCAGCCAGCCATTCCACCTGATGCGGGGCGATTGCGCTGCGGAGCAAGCCGCGCGCCGCCTCGCGCCAGCCATCGAAACGACCGTCGAAACGAACCTGCAGCATCACCAGAGCCCCATCTGCAGCGGGCCGTCGCTAAGCTGTTGGCGCAGGGCGGACGACTCCCGGTAGGCCAGGCTCGGGCGATAGTCATGGGTAATAACGAAGGGCTTGGCTTTTTCCAGCGAGCAGCGAAGTCGTGTCAGGTCTTCGAAGCGGATACGCTTCTGCCGGCGCAGGGCGACCAGTCGTTGAGCGCTGAGCATGCCTATGCCGGGAATGCGCGCGATTAGCGTGGGCTCGGCACGATTCAGGTCAACGGGGAAATGCTCGCGATTGGACAGCGCCCATGCCAGTTTCGGATCGATATCCAGCGGCAGATTGCCCGGGCCAGCCAGCAATTCGCTGGCCTTGAAGCCATAGCCGCGCATCAGGAAGTCCGCCTGATACAGGCGATGTTCGCGCAGCAGTGGTGGGGCATCAAAGGGCACGGTCTTGGGGCTGTGCGGAATTGGGCTGAAAGCCGAGTAATAGACGCGCCGTAGCCTGAAGTCGCCATATAGCGATTGGGCGGTGTGCAGAATGGTGCTGTCATCAGTGGAGTCAGCCCCGACGATCATTTGTGTACTCTGACCTGCCGGTGCGAAGCGTGGCGCTCGCTGTTCCGCTTTTGCTTCGGCCTCGCCTTCATGAATGGCATGCATTGCTTGCTTGATGGTCGCCACCTGTTTTTCAGGTGCCAGACGAATCAGGCTGGCCTCGGTCGGCAGCTCGATGTTCACGCTCAGGCGGTCAGCGTAACGGCCCGCCTCCGCGATGAGTTGCGGGTCGGCATCCGGGATCGTTTTCAAATGTATGTAGCCGCGAAATTCGTGCTCTTCGCGTAGCAACCTGGCTACGCGGTTGAGCTGCTCCATGGTGTAGTCAGCCGAGCGAATAATCCCGGAGCTGAGAAACAGCCCGCTGATGCAATTGCGGCGGTAGAAATCCAGTGTCAGCGTCACCACTTCTTCTGGAGTGAAGCGTGCGCGCGGCACATCGCTGGAGCGCCGGTTGACGCAGTACTGGCAGTCGTACAGGCAAAAGTTGGTCAGCAGAATTTTCAACAGGGCCACACAGCGACCGTCCGGGGTGAAGCTGTGGCAGATGCCCATGCCATCCGTGGCGCCGAGCCCGCTGCGGCCTTTTGAGCTGCGTTTGGGCGCACCGCTGCTGGCGCACGACACATCGTATTTGGCGGCATCAGCCAGGATGCTGAGCTTTTCAATCAACTGCATAACGGTCACCATGATACTGGTTGTATGTACAGTATCATGGCGAATCAGGTGAGTGGTGTCCGCTCGGCAGGCGCTGCAATTGGCGGGAATCGGATAAGCTCACGAAATACCGAACCGGACTACGAGGCTCAGATGCGTCAAAACACCCATAGCACCCTGATTGGCTACCTCCTGTGGATATTCGGCTTTCTCGGCTCGCACCGTTTCTACTATGGCAAGCCGATTACCGGCACCATCTGGTTCTTCACGCTCGGGTTGTTTTTCGTTGGATGGATTATCGACCTGTTTCTGATCCCGTCGATGGACCGTGAAGCCGACCTGCGCTTCCAACCTGGGCCCATCGATTACACCGTCGCCTGGATTCTGCTGACCTTTCTAGGGGTATTCGGTGTGCATCGGATGTACCAAGGCAAGTGGATTACCGGTCTGATTTACCTCTGCACGGGCGGGCTGTTTTTCATCGGTGTGCTCTATGATTTCTGGACGCTGAACAGCCAGGTGTCGATGCAGAATATGGAAAAACGCATCGATCGGTAATCGTGCGCCGACCGTTCGCAGTCCTGTTCGGCTGCGAACGACCGGTGACCGGGGCTAGCCGACGAAGGCAACCCGTCCATCAACCAGGGTGTAGCGTACCGCCCCGGGCAGGCAATGCCCGATGAAGGGGCAATTACGGCCTTTCGAGTGCCAGCGTTCGCCGGCAAGGGTGGAGCTGCTCGGGTCGAAAAGGACGAGATCTGCGGCTCCGCCAATCGACAGCTGGCCAGCCGGCAACTGTAGCGCTGCCGCCGGACCGCTGCTCAGACGAGCCAGCAGCGTCGGCAAATCCAGCATGCCGTCTTCAACCAAGGTCAGGGCGAGAGGCAGGAGAATTTCGGCGCTGCTGATGCCCGCTTCGGTCTCGCCAAACGGGGCTTGCTTGGCATCCGCTTCATGCGGTTGATGATGGCTCGAGATCACCGAGATGACACCGCTCTTCACCGCCTGACGAAGACCTTCACGGTCGGCAGCACTGCGTAGAGGCGGCTGCACATGGTAGAGACTAGAGAAACCGTGCAGCGCTTCGTCGGTGAGGATCAGCTGATACATCGCCACATCGGCGGTGACTGGCAGGCCGCGAGCCTGCGCATCGGCGATCATCTGCGCGCCGCGGGCCGTGGTGAGCTGGCTGAAATGCGCGCGCACACCGGCCTGCTCTACCAGCAACAGGTTACGCGCCAGGGCGATGGTTTCCGCTGTTTCCGGAATCCCTGCCAGGCCGAGAAAGGCCGCCGCCGGGCCTTCATGGGCCAGGCCGCCCACGGACAGATCGCTGTCCTGAGAATGGATGACAACGGTGAGATCGAAGGTTGCGGCGTATTCCAGCGCCCGGCCAAGATTGCGGTTGCTGGTGAAATTGGCCAGGCCATTGCCGAAGGCGACGCAGCCAGCATCGCGTAACGCCACCAGCTCGGCGAGCTGCTCACCCGCCAAGTTGCGCGTCAGGGCGCCGATCGTGAAAACCTTGGCATGACCGGACTCGCGGGCGCGGTCGAGGATCAGCTCGGCAACCGCCGCAGTGTCCAGTACCGGCTTGGTCTGCGGCGGGCAGCACAAACTGGTAATGCCGCCAGCCGTTGCTGCGAGCGTTTCGCTGGCGATGTTGCCCTTGCGGCTATAGCCCGGCTCGCGGAGGGCGACGGACAAATCGACCAGGCCGGGTGCGGCGACCAGGCCCTGGGCGTCGATGGTGTGTGCTGCGCTGAAGCCTGCTGGCGCCTGGCCGATCGCAACGATCTTGGCGTCCTGGCAGTAGATATCGGTGATCTCATCGCGCCCGCTGGCAGGGTCGATCAAGCGTGCACCGAGGATTTGGGTTGGCATCAGTTCTGCTCCTCGGCTGCGTATTCATTTTCGAGCTGCCGTTGGGCAGTCTGGCCGCTCATCGCCATGGAAAGCACCGCCATACGGATTGCGATGCCATAGGTCACCTGGTTGAGAATGACCGACTGAGGACCATCCGCCACTGCCGACTCGATCTCGACGCCACGGTTGATCGGACCGGGATGCATGACGATGGCGTCCGGCTTGGCCAGCGCCATACGCTGGGTGGTCAAGCCATACAGGCGATAGAACTCGCCTTCGCTGGGTAGCAATCCGCCCTGCATGCGTTCGCGTTGCAGGCGCAGCATGATCACCACGTCAACGTCGCGCAGGCCCTCGTTCATGTCGTGATAGACGCTGACGCCGTACTGCTCCAGGCCAACGGGCAGCAGCGTCTTCGGGCCTATGACACGGATGTCCGGGCAGCCCAGTGTTTTCAGCGCAAGCATGTTCGAGCGAGCGACGCGCGAATGCAGGATGTCGCCGACGATGGCCACCGAGAGTTTTTCGAAATCGCCTTTGTGCCGGCGAATGGTGAGCATGTCGAGCATGCCCTGGGTCGGGTGGGCATGGCGCCCATCGCCGCCATTGATGATTGCCACGTCAGGGCAGACATGCTCGGCGATGAAGTGTGCGGCGCCGGAATCGGCGTGCCGCACGACGAACATGTCGGCCGCCATCGCCTCGAGGTTGCGCAAGGTATCGGTAAGCGTTTCCCCCTTGCTGGTCGAGGAGGTCGATACGTTCAGGGTAATCACATCCGCCGACAGCCGCTTGGCCGCTAGTTCGAAGGTCGTGCGGGTGCGCGTGGAGTTCTCGAAGAATACGTTGCAGACGGTCTTGCCCCGCAACAGCGGGACCTTTTTGACCGCCCTGGCGCCAACTTCGAGAAAGGAGTCGGCGGTGTCGAGGATTTCGGTAAGTAGCGCGCGCGGTAAGCCATCCAGCGAGAGGAAATGGCGTAACTGACCATTGTCGTTCAGCTGGAGTGGGCGCTTGGCGTCGGTTGGCGTCATCGCGAGGGTCTCAATTAGGGGAGGCGAGGGTCTGGAACTCGAGCGTTAGCGGGGATGGGCCGAGTAGCTTTACCCGTTGGTCAGGACCCAGCGAAAGTGTCGCGCCGACGACGTCCGGCCGGATCGGCAGCTCGCGGGCATTGAGGTCTAGCAGGCACACCAGGCTGACGCTGGCCGGCCGACCGTAGTCGAACAACTCGTTCAGGGCTGCACGAATGGTGCGGCCGCTCATCAGCACATCATCGATCAGGATCAGATGCTGACCTTCGATTTCGAACGGTAGGTCTGAAGGACGGACCTGGGGATGCAGACCGTTCTGAGTAAAGTCGTCGCGGTAGAACGAGACGTCCAGGATCCCCAGTGCTTCGTTCTTGGCTCGTTGTTCAAGCAGCGCCTGGGCGACCCAGACACCACCCGTGCGGATGCCGATGAATCGAGGCTCGCTTATGCTCCGGCTCTTGAGGTGCTGATCCAGCATTGCATCCATTTCCGGGAGCAGCTGGTCGGGATTGGGTAGGGTCATGATTTCTCCTGAGACCGCTTCAGGCGGTTTGCTGGGCGCTCAGCCAGCCTTCGAGTAAAAGAGCCGCGGCCAGGGCATCGACGGGGCGCTCACGATAACCACCGCTCTGGCCGCCACGCAGGCGCTCGCCTTTGGCTTCGTATGTCGTGAGGCGCTCGTCGTGGGTGTGTACCGGCAGGTTGAAGCGGCCGTTGAGGCGGCGGGCGAATTTCTCGGCGCGCGCGCTCATCTCGCTGGCACTGCCGTCCATGTTCAGAGGCAAGCCAACTACCAGCGCATCCGGCTGCCACTCACGCAGCAGCGCCTCGATCTGCGACCAGTTGGGCACGCCATTTTCCGCCTTGAGCACGCAGAGCTCGCGGGCCTGGCCGGTGACCGCCTGGCCGACGGCGACGCCGATCTGTTTGGTGCCGTAGTCGAAGCCGAGCAGCAGACGTAGCGTGCTCATGCGTGGCCCACCTGGCTGCTGAGCAGTCTCAGATCGACCCCCAGCGATGCCGCAGCAGCATTCAAACGCTGACCGTAGGGCAGGTCGAACAGAATCTCTGGCTGTGCCTGGCAGCTCAGCCAGGCATTTTCGGCCAGCTCCGCTTCCAGTTGACCGGGCTCCCAGCCCGCATAGCCAAGGGCAATGAAATGCTGCTTGGGACCGTAGCCGTCGGCAATGGCGAAGAGAACATCCTGGGACGTGGTTACGCCGAGCGGGCCCAGGTCAAGCGTTGCCTGAAACCGGGCGTCGGCAGGGTGCAGCACGAAGCCTCTATCGGTCTGCACCGGGCCGCCGGAAAAGATCGTGAGGTCCTGGCTGCTGGCATCGCCAGGCTGATCCGGGCGAAGCTGCTCGAGTATGTCCGCCAGATTCAATCCACTCGGGCGATTGACAATAAGCCCCATCGCGCCCTCCCGGTTATGTTCCACCAGATAGATCAAGGCCTGGGCGAAATTGGGGTCCGCCATATGCGGCATGGCGATCAGAAAATGATGCTTGAGGTAGCTGGGCGAGGTTGCGTTCATGGCTGCTAGCTTAAGCGTTGCGGGCTGGGCCGTGAAGCGGCCGCGCCAGATGCCGTGACCGGATACGGTGTGCTCGTTTCCGGCTAGCGGCTGGACAGACGGTCGCCGCGCTCGAAGCGCCAGGTTCTGATGATTTCCACCTGATCGAAGTTCTGCGCCAGCTCACCCGAAAAAGGCGCGAAAGGTGCGGCAAGCCTGACAATGCGCATGGCGGCCTCGTCGAGCATCGGCTGGCCCGAGGACTCGAGCACTCGAAGCTCCTGTACCGCGCCGTTTCGGTCAACGACCACCAACATGCGCAAGCTGCCGTAGATGCGTTGACGGCGCGCCTCGTCGGGATAGTTCAGGTTGCCGATGCGCTCGACTTTCTTGCGCCATTCGTCACGATACCAGGCGCTGATGTCGCGCATGGTGGCTGCGCTGTTCTGACGGCTGACACGCGGCCGCTTGGCATACTGCTCGACCTGTTGGGCGAGTTCGGCTTCAAGGCTGGCTATTTCCGCGCTGAGCTGCGAACTGTCATAGACGGGAGCCGGTTGCGCCTGCGGCTGTGGCTTGTTCTTTTGTGGCTTTGCCGGTGTTTTTTCAGGCTGCGGGGCACGCGTCGCTACGGCTGTCTTGGGCGCCTCGCTGGGGCTGCTCGGCGGTGGCGATGAAGCGGGCGACACCTTGCGCACCTGAGTGTCCTGGAACGGCGCTTGCTCGGTTGTTTTTGGCGAGGCCTTATGCTCCAGCGTGCCGCTGCCTTGCTGGTTGTCCTGGGCCAGGAAATCTGCGTCCTTGGGCTTCTCTTCGCTTTTGAAGGTGGACAAGGTTATTTCGAGCGATTTGCTGGTCTGCTTCGGTTCGGACAGGGTAAATCCGAGCCCAAGGATAAGCGCGCCGTGCAGCGCGGCTGCAAGAAAAATTGTGAAGCCGAGACGGTCCGCCGGACGGACGTCAGAGCGCGCAGTGGAGGGTTGGCGTGTAGCGGCGTTCATCGCATTACAGTCGGCTCGAAGTGCGCGCAGTCTGCCCAGCACGACCGTAAAAGTCTATGAACCAGGCGGCAGGTTTGATGAGTCGGTATGACGGTGCGTCTACCAATGTGCAGTCGGTAATCCCGTCTGCATCGAACCGGAGATTGCGGTTGGCGGGGCCGCCAACCGCGTGTCCGTTAAGCGTTGGACTTGCTCGGCAATTTCGCTGCAATAGCGTCCATCAAGTGCTCGCCGATGCGGGTATCGAACGCATTGTCGATCTCGCGGATGCAGGTCGGGCTGGTGATGTTGATCTCAGTCAGGAAGTCGCCGATGACGTCCAGTCCGACGAACAGCAGGCCGCGTTTGCGCAGCTCCGGCCCCACAATTGCCGCGATTTCCTTGTCGCGCGCTGAAAGTGGCTGCGCGACCCCGCGTCCGCCAGCGGCAAGATTTCCGCGGGTTTCGCCAGCAGCCGGGATGCGCGCCAGACAATAGGGCACCGGCTCACCGTCGATCATCAGGATTCGCTTGTCGCCATCCTTGATCGCCGGGATATAGCGCTGCGCCATAATCTGGCGCCCGCCATGCTCGGTCAGCACCTCGAGAATCACCGACAGGTTCGGGTCGCCTTCGCGGTGGCGGAAAATCGACGCGCCGCCCATTTCATCCAGCGGTTTGAGAATGATGTCACGCTGCTCGCGGGCGAACTCCCGCAGAATGTCGGACCGCCGACTGACAAGCGTCGGCGGCGTGAGTTGCGGGAACTGGGTAGCAAAGAACTTCTCGTTGCAATCGCGCAGGCTCTGCGGACGATTGACTACCAGCGTGCCGGCCTGCTCGGCAAGCTCCAGCAAGTAAGTAGCGTAGACATACTCGCTGTTAAAAGGCGGGTCCTTGCGCATCAGGATGACGTTGAGGTCAGCGAGAGCGCTGTCTATCTCTTCCCCTGTTTCGTACCAGTGTTGGGGGTCGTTGAAGACCTGGATTGGGCGCATGCGGGCGCGCGCCTCGCCCGCAAGCTGGTAAAGATCGCGCTGTTCCATGTAGTAGATCGTCCAGCCGCGGTCCTGGGCTGCCAGCAGCATGGCCAGGGAGCTGTCTTTCTTGAAGGCGATCTGCGCGATTGGGTCCATGATGATCCCGACGCGAACAGTCATGTGGTGGTCTCCAACGAGGGGCAGGTCGTGCTGCCAGAGGCTTGAAATACCGATGCAGATTGGCGGCGGATGTGCGCTGGGTCAAGGAAAATCCCGTTGCTCCGGCGGCAGATAGCTTGCATTTGAGGAGTGTGCTAAAAAGGTCCGGCGATTGGGTGCAGCCCATCGATGACAGGGCCTCCGGCGCACTGACATAACGATAAACTACGACTCACCGAGGCGATGGTAGGGCGAAATGGAACAGCACTCCGAGGGCTTGAAGGTCATGGTGATCGACGATTCGAAAACGATTCGTCGCACCGCCGAAACGCTACTGAAGAAAGTAGGTTGTGATGTGATCACGGCGGTGGATGGCTTCGATGCGCTTGCCAAGATCGCGGATAGTCACCCGCGCATCATCTTCGTCGATATCATGATGCCCCGGCTTGATGGCTATCAGACCTGCGCGCTGATCAAGAACAACAGTTCTTTCAAGTCCACGCCGGTGATCATGCTGTCCTCAAAGGATGGTTTGTTTGACAAGGCCAAGGGCCGGATCGTGGGGTCAGACCAGTACCTCACCAAGCCTTTCAGCAAAGAAGAGTTGCTCGGTGCTATCAAGGCTCATGTGCCTGATTTCGCACCGGTAGAGCAAGTATCCTGAAGTTCGGCCCTGTGCCGCTGAAGCCTTTCCCACGGAGTAACCATGGCTCGCGTTCTGATTGTTGATGACTCGCCGACCGAGATGTACAAGCTGACCGCCATGCTGGAAAAGCATGGTCACGCCGTTCTAAAAGCCGAAAACGGTGCCGATGGCGTAGCGCTTGCGCGCCAAGAGAAGCCGGACGCGGTCTTGATGGATATCGTCATGCCCGGCCTGAACGGTTTTCAGGCCACCCGTCAGCTGACCAAAGATGCTGAAACCAGTCACATTCCTGTGATCATTGTGACCACCAAGGACCAGGAAACCGATAAGGTTTGGGGCAAGCGCCAAGGGGCCAAGGACTACCTGACCAAGCCGGTGGACGAAGCGACACTGCTGAAGACCCTGAACGCCGTACTTGCCGGTTAATCGACGTTCGGGATTCGGACAAGGGAAGTTGCCAGCATGTCGGATACGTTTACGCCTTTTCAGCGACTTCTGGAAATCGACGCCCGTTGCCGAGCGTTGGCGGCTGGTCTGCCTTCGCAGCAGGAAGCTATCCAGACCTGGGCTGGCATCGGTTTTCGAATGGGGGGGCGTTTGTTCGTTGCCCCGATGGGGGAGGTTGGCGAAATACTCCACGAGCCACGCTATACCTTGCTGCCCGGTGTTAAATCCTGGGTTAAAGGTGTGGCCAACGTCCGCGGTAGGCTTTTGCCTGTCATGGATTTGTGCGGTTATCTCGGGCTTGAGTTGTCGCCGCTACGCAAGCAACGTCGTGTGTTGGTGGTGGATCACCAGGAAGTGTTCGCGGGATTGACGGTCGACGAAGTGTTCGGCATGCAACATTTTCCGGTAGATGCTTTCTCTGAACAGTTGCCTCCTGTCGAGGCATCGATTCAACCATTCATTCACGGTGTCTTTCAGCGCGAGCAGCCCTGGCTGGTCTTCAGTCCGCATGCGCTTGCCGCGCACCAGACATTCCTGGACGTGGCGTATTGATTTAGGTGGGGTCGGCTGATGCCGGCCTTTTGGTTCTTGGAAGGAAACGTAAGGGTGGTCCAGGCGGGGGCCGGAAAAAATGAAAAAAATGAACGCGAATGCATTGCTGGCAGGGGTACGTAGCAATACGTTGATCGCCGGCCTGTTTATCCTCCTGATCGTTTCGATGGTGTTGCTGTTCGTGAACTTCGCGTACATCAATACACAGGCCGACTACGATAACGAGTACGTTGGACACGCCGGTGAGCTGCGAGTTCTCTCCCAGCGCATTGCGAAGAACGCGGTTGAAGCGGCCACCGGTACTCCCGAGGCATTCGACTCGCTGAAAGATGCTCGCAACGACTTCAGTGAGCGTTGGGGCTATCTCTCCCTTGGCGATGAGCGCATTGGACTGCCAGCAGTGCCGGATTCGCTCCAGTCTGAAGTGGCGGCAGTGCAGCAGGATTGGGATACGTTGCGGCAGAACACCGACGCGATCCTTGCGAGTGAGCAAACCGTACTGTCTTTGCATCAGGTTGCAGCCACCCTCGCCGAAACCATTCCGCAGCTCCAGGTCGAGTATGAGGAGGTCGTGGACATCCTTCTCGAAAGTGGCGCCCCAGCCGCCCAGGTTTCCGTGGCGCAGCGTCAATCTCTGCTCGCCGAACGTATTCTGGGTTCGGTCAACAAGGTGCTTTCTGGCGATCAGGACTCTGTACAGGCGGCCGACATGTTTGGTCGCGACGCCAGCCTGTTTGGTCGGGTACTCAGCGCCATGCTCGAAGGCAACGAGGCCATGGGAATCAGCCGGGTCAGCGATGTCGAAGCATTGGACCGACTGGCCGCAATTTCCGAGCTGTTCCAGTTTGTATCGGGTTCGGTAGACGAGATTCTGGAAACCTCACCGGAACTGTTCCAGGTACGAGAGTCGTCGAATAGCATTTTCGAGGTCTCGCAGACCTTGCTCGACAAGACATCCGAGCTGACGCAGGGGCTGCAAAGCCGTGCCGAAGCCCGCTACATCAATACCCTGGCTGGCTATGTTCTTGGTGCCTTGGCGCTTGCCTCGATTCTGCTGATCGGCCTGGTCATGGTTCAGGTTACCCGTCGTCGGTTGAGCGAAACCGCGGAAAAGAACGAGCGTAACCAGACTGCGATTCTGCGTCTGCTTGACGAAATTGGCGACCTGGCTGACGGTGACCTGACAGTAGCCGCCACGGTTACCGAAGACTTCACCGGCGCCATCGCCGACTCGATCAACTATTCCATCGACCAGTTGCGTGACCTGGTGGAAACGATCAACCAGACCGCCGTGCAGGTGTCCGGTGCGGCTCAGGAAACGCAGGCAACCGCAATGCATCTGGCCGAGGCATCCGAGCATCAGGCTCAGGAAATTGCGGGTGCGTCGGCTGCGATCAACGAGATGGCTGTGTCGATTGACCAGGTATCGGCCAACGCCGCCGAGTCCTCGGCGGTAGCCGAGCGTTCGGTAGCCATCGCGAACAAGGGTAACGAGGTGGTGCATAACACCATCACCGGTATGGATAACATTCGGGAGCAGATTCAGGACACCTCCAAGCGAATCAAGCGTCTCGGTGAATCCTCACAGGAAATCGGCGATATCGTCAGCCTGATTAACGACATTGCCGACCAGACCAACATCCTCGCATTGAACGCCGCGATCCAGGCCTCTATGGCCGGTGACGCTGGCCGAGGCTTTGCGGTCGTTGCGGACGAAGTACAGCGTCTTGCGGAGCGCTCATCCGCAGCAACCAAGCAGATCGAAGCGTTGGTTAAGACTATTCAGACCGACACCAACGAAGCCGTTATCTCCATGGAACAGACCACCTCCGAAGTGGTACGAGGTGCTCGCCTGGCCCAGGACGCAGGGGTCGCTCTGGAAGAAATCGAAAAGGTATCCAAGAGCCTTGCGGCGCTCATCCAGAACATTTCCAACGCAGCTCGCCAACAGGCGTCGTCGGCTGGTCACATTTCCAACACCATGAACGTCATTCAGGAAATTACCTCGCAAACCTCGTCGGGTACCACCGCTACTGCGAAGAGCATTGGTAACCTCGCCAAGATGGCCAACGAGATGCGGCATTCGGTATCCGGCTTTACCTTGCCGGATGCGCAGGATCAGGCCTGACTTGAGAGCGCAGCGGCCTGAAATGGGCCGCTGCGGAAGTTCATGGATAAGGGGCAGGGCATGCAGCCAGGTGTTGATTGGTCACTGAGACCCTTGGCTGATATGTCAGCTGCAGAGTTCAACGACTGGCAGGCCCTGCTCGAGGAACGCTCTGGCATGGTCGTAACCGAACAGCGTCGGACCTTTCTTCAAACCAATCTGAGCAGCCGTATGCGCGAAGTCGGGGCGCAGGACTACGCGAGTTATTATCGTCAGGTCACGGACGGCCCCCGGGGCGCTGTGGAATGGTCCACCCTGATGGACCGTCTGACGGTCCAGGAGACCCGCTTTTTTCGTCACCCTCCGTCATTTGCCGTGCTTTCGGCTTACATGAAGCAGCGTGTCGAGTCGCGAGGCGCCACGCGGCCCTGGTCGTTGTGGAGCGTCGGTTGCGCGAGCGGCGAGGAAACCTACTCATTGGCGATTTGTGCAGCCGAGGCGCTTACCTGCACCAGCGGCGAAACACACTTCGGTGTGATAGGAACCGATATCAGTCTCAGCGCCTTGAACCGTTCGCGCGACGGCCTCTATGTTCGTCGCCGGCTCGAGCAACTGGACCCCGGCTTGCGCGATCGGTATTTCCAAGCGCTGGCGGATGATCGCTTCCGAGTGGTACCCAGCCTGGCAGCAAGGGTGTGCTTTGCCCGACTTAACGTGCTGGAGTTGGCCAGTGCGCCAATGTCCGATGTGGACGTCATTTTTTGTCAGAACCTATTGATCTACTTCCGTCGCTGGCGCCGCCGCGAAATCCTCAATCGTCTTGCCGAGCGCCTGGCGCCGGGAGGGCTGTTGGTTATTGGTGCGGGTGAGGTGGTCGGTTGGCAGCACCCGGAGCTGGTTCCGGTGGCTGATAGTCAGGTTCTGGCCTTTACCCGGAAATGTTTATGAGCGGAGTCGCTATGGGTGATCGGCACGATTATGTCGCCCTGGAGTGGGTGAAAGGCGAGATTGCCGAAACGCTGAAGCAGGCACGGCAGGCCTTGGAAGCGTTCGTCGAAAACCCGCAAGACTCGACGCGGATGCGCTTCTGTCTGACCTACGTGCATCAGGTGCAAGGCACCTTGCAGATGGTTGAATTCTATGGCGCTGCACTGCTTGCCGAGGAAATGGAGCAGCTTGCCCGCGCGCTGTTAGACGAAAGCGTCGCCAGCCAGACCGAAGCGCTTGAAGTGCTCATGCAGGCGATTTTGCAAATGCCGGTTTATCTGGATCGTATCCAGAGTGCTCGGCGCGATCTGCCCATGGTTGTGCTGCCGCTGCTCAACGATCTCCGGGCGGCGCGTGGCGAGAAGCTGTTGTCGGAAACCAGCCTGTTTTCGCCAAACATGTCCGCGCGGGCGCCGGCCTTATCGGGCGAGTTTTTGGCGCAGCGGCAGACCGAAGATTTGCCAGGTCTGTTGCGAAAGCTACGGCAGATGCTGCAGGTCGCCTTGGTCGGGGTCATTCGCAATCAGGATCTAGCGACCAATTTAAGCTACATGGCGCGAGTTTTCGCGCGTCTGGAAATGCTTTGTAAGGATGCACCTTTGGGCGCGCTGTGGCAGATCGCGTCCGGCGTGGTCGAGGGGCTTGCCAGTGGCGCTGTCGCAAATGGCACCACGGTTCGGAACCTGTTACGCCAGGTCGACAAAGAGCTGAAGCGTCTGGTTACGCAGGGCGCTGAGGGCATCAATCAGGCGGCTCCTGACGAGCTGACCAAGAATCTCCTGTTCTATATCGCCAAGGCGCCGGCCCAATCGCCGCGCATCCAGGCGTTGAAGGCTGAGTACAGCCTGGATGATGCGTTACCCGACAGCACTTTGGTCGACGAAGAACGGGCACAGCTGGCGGGGCCGGATCGCGGCGCCATGCGCTCGGTTGTGGCGGCGTTGTGCGAGGAGCTGGTTCGGGTCAAGGATAGCCTGGACCTGTTCGTACGCAGCGACCGTATGACACTTACGGAGGTGGGCGCACTGCAGCCGCCTCTGAAGCAGATTGCCGACACGCTCGCCGTGCTCGGTTTCGGTCAGCCACGGCGGATCATTCTGGAGCAGATCAGTCTGGTCGAAGCCCTGGCCAATGGGCAGCAGGAGCCTGACGATGCGGCGTTGATGGATGTCGCCGGTGCCCTGCTGTATGTCGAGGCGACGCTCTCCGGCATGGTCGGCGGTAATGCAGTCGAGCATCGAGGTGAAGAAAGTCACCTCCCGACCACCGATGTCGGTCAGATTCATCGCTTGGTTATCCGTGAGGCGCGTACGGGACTGGAGCAGGCGAAAGACGCGATTATCGAGTTCATCGCCTCCCAATGGAACCATCAGCATCTGGCCCGCGTTCCTGAACTGCTGACCCAATCCCGTGGGGGACTGGCGATGGTTCCCCTTGCCCGAGCCGCAGCGTTGCTGGATGCCTGTAACCGCTACATTCAGGAACAGTTGCTCGCGAAGCAGGCGATTCCGGACTGGCAAAGCCTGGATACGCTTGCTGATGCAATAACCAGCGTCGAGTACTACCTCGAGCGTCTCAGCGAAGATTGCGGCTCGCAGGGCGACCTGATTCTAGACGTCGCCGAAGAGAGTTTGCAGGCGTTGGGCTATCCGCTCAGCGTGCAGCTTTCGAGTGAGGTTGAAGAAACCAACCCTGAGAGCGCTTTTGAACTGTCCGATCCGCTCGATGAGATCGAGGTGCTGTCCTTCGAGCCAGCTCCGGAGCTTGAGCCTGCCATTGAGATGCAGGACCAGCGCTCGACCGAATCAGACTTACCGCAGACTGAACCGCATTCGTCGGCATATGCCGAGTTGGCTAGCCAAGATGGGTTGGCCAACGACAGTGCGGCCGAGGCTGAAGCGTTCGACTGGTCTGGAGAGACCATTGAACTGACTGAGCCAGAAGCCACGCAAGCAAATCCCGTCGGGACGGAGGACGTCACGAGCGACACCGAAGGGCCTGCCAATGATTTGCTGGGCTACGAGGTGGAGTGGAACGAGGCTGAAATGGCCGCGCTCGATATGCCCGAAGTCTTGCTACCCGGCCTGATGGCGCAATCGGTTCCCGACGAACCGGCTATGACCATGCAAGACGTAATGGTTGCGCCTGTTACCGCCATCAATCCTCCGGCGCGGGATGTACCACCGAGTCTGCTGCCGCCGCCTGAAGGTGAGGAGGCAATCGATGATGACTTGCTCGAAGTGTTCATCGAAGAAGCCGCCGAGGTTCTCGAAACCATTGCCGAGCACCTGCCACGCTGGTGCGAAGATCCTTCGGACAAGGACGCGCTTGGCGAGGTGCGGCGCGCGTTCCATACGCTCAAGGGCAGCGGGCGTATGGTCCGGGCGTTGGTCATTGGCGAACTCGCCTGGGCTGTCGAAAACCTGCTCAATCGGGTTCTTGACCGCAGCATTGAGGTAGGCGAGCCGGTCAAGAAGCTAGTGGGTGATGTGGTAGCGCTGATGCCAGCACTGGTCGAAGAGTTCGCAGCCAAGGCACAACGCCAGCGCGACGACGTTGATCGCCTGGCCGCCAGCGCCCACGCTTTGGCCCGAGGGCAGTTGCCCGAACCGGACCCGGAGGGCGGTGCCGCGCTTGAGGAGCAGGCCCGGGAAGAAGTCGGTGAAGAGGTACTGGATCCGCAGTTGCTGGAAATATTCCGCAACGAGGCTGAAGCGCATCTTGCCACGCTTGTCGATTTCCTTGCCGATTGCGCGCAGCGCCTGCCGCAACCTGTGACCGACCCTTTACAGCGCGCGCTGCACACGCTCAAGGGCAGTGCGCATATGGCCGGAATTCTGCCGATGGCGGAAATCGCCACGCCGTTGGAAAGAATGGTCAAAGAGTTCAAGGCCAACCTGATTCAGATGGATCTGGCTGAGGCTGAACTTCTACATGCCGCAGAGCAGTTGCTCAGACGCGGATTGGAAAATCTCGAGCATAAGCCGCTGGCGCCCATCGAGGGAGCGCAAGCGTTCATTGCTCGCGTGCATGAGTTGCATCAGGCCCGACTGGCGGACGCCAGCGAGCGAGGTGACAGAGAGCACGGCGAGCCGCGCGACCCTGGCATGATCGCGCTGTTTCTGTCGGAAGGTATGAACATTCTTCTAGACGCCGAAGCGCTTCTGCAGAGCTGGCGTGAGCATCCTGCCGAGCGGCAGGAATTGACCGCGTTGTTGGAAGAGTTGACAACGCTGGGACTTGGCGCCCAGATGGCCGAGTTGCCACAGATCGACACACTGTGTCAGGTGCTGCTTGATCTCTATGCCGTTGTGCAGGAAGGGCGTCTAGCGGTCAGCGCTCGGTTCTTCGACGATGTCGAACAGGCACATGAAGCCCTGGTCGGGATGATGGATCAGGTCGCGGCAGGCCTGCAGGTGACCGGCCAGCCCGAGCTAGTGGCCAGACTTGAGAAGTTGCTTGCCGAGGCGATTGATCCGCTTACGCTGGAACAGCCGCTCGACGAAGTTTCCGTAGATACATCTGCCACCTTTGCTTCGGCAGACAGTGCCCCCGAGCCTCTAGCCGAAGCCGAAGCCGAAGCCGAAGCCGAAGCCGAAGCCGAAGCCGAAGCCTGGCCTGTCGAGCCTGCGGTGGAGGACGAGCTGGACGGAGAAATGGTCGAGATTTTTCTCGACGAAGCCGTCGACCTGCTTGAGAGCGCTGGTGGTGCACTGGAGCGCTGGCTAGGGGACCCGTCTAACCAGTTGGCGTTATCGGCCTTGCTGCGTGACTTGCATACACTCAAAGGCGGCGCGCGCATGGCACAGATTCGGCCGATCGGCGATTTGGCACATGAGCTCGAGACGCTCTATGAAGGGCTTTCAGACGGGCGCTACGTACACACGAATGACCTCGCCACGCTGCTGCTGCGCAGCCATGATCAGCTAGCGGTGCAACTTGAGCAGCTGCAGGCGCACCAGCCAATGGGTGCCGCTATGCGGCTCATCGAGCAGATTCGCGCGTATCGGCAAGGTGTTGCGCCGAGCTTCGACCCGGCTGTTTCGTCCGACGACGAAATGCCAACGGCCAACGCGGCCCCGCAGGGGGCTGGGCTCATTGCCGAGCTGCCTGAGCAGGTCGAAGCTGCAGAGCCCCCTGACGACTTTTTGAGTGGGTCTGACACGGACTCCGATGGCCTTGATGCCAGCCTTCCAGCGGACGATGCGCTCGCGTTTGAAGCGTTGGATCAGCCATTGGCGCAGGCCGCTGTAGAACTTTCCGAAGAGCCCGAGCCAGCCGAGTCACAGGAGCCAACCCCGGCGGCCGATTCAGGCGATACCGGTGAGGTCCGTTGGGAAAGCCGAGATCCCGAGCTCGTTGAAATCTTCCTCGAAGAAGGCTTTGACATCATCGAGCGTGCCGGAGCATCGCTTCAGCGTTGGATGGAAGATGTCGGCAACAGCTTTGAAATTGAAGCGCTGCAGCGGGACCTGCATACCTTGAAGGGCGGCGCGCGGATGGCCGATATCCGCGAGATCGGCGATCTAGCCCATGAACTGGAGTATCTGTACGAGGGACTCTGCGCCGGTCACTACCGCGCCAGCGAGACTTTGTTCACCCTGCTACAGACCTGCCATGACCGGCTCGCAGCGATGCTCGATGCCGTACGCGCATTCCGGGAACTGCCGGACGGACAAGACCTGATCGCGACCATTCAGCGTTTCCGGGCTAACCCCGACGAGCAGTTGAGCATGCCCAGCAGCGTTGCTCTGAAGGCAGCGGAAGAGGCTGCTCAAGGTGCCGCCGAAGCTGAGATTCTGGACATTTTCGTCGAGGAAGCGGACGAGTTACTGGAGGAAATGGAGACCGCCCTCGAGCGCTGGGAAGCCACGCGAGATAGCGCGGGTCCTCTGGCCGACATGATGCGCGTGCTCCATACGCTGAAAGGTGGTGCACGGTTGGCGGCGCAAGGTCGCCTGGGCGATATGGCGCACGACCTGGAACAACGTCTCAGCGAGGCGCAGCTGCAGGGTAACCCGTGGACCGACAGTCTGTTCATGGACGTGCAGGGCGGCTATGACGCGTTGCTCAACGAGGTCGAGTCGATGCGCTCGCGGCTTATAGCTGAGCCTGAGTTTGCGACAGACCGACAGCTGCAGGAAAGCCAGCCGGACGACCACCCTGAGTCGTCGGTGATCATGCTCGAAACCCCCATTGTGGCCGCCAGTGCTCAGGCTTCGGTCAACAGTGCGCCGGCCAAGGTCCTGCCATTCATCCGGCGCGCTGAGCAGGCCGCACTGGATGCCGCATCGCGCCGCGCACCGCAGGAGCTGGTGAAAGTACCGGCTGAGCTTTTGGAAGGATTGGTCAACCTGGCGGGTGAAACCTCGATTTTCCGCGGACGGGTCGAGCAGCAGGTCAGTGACGTAGGCTTCACGTTGGGCGAGATGGAAGCCACCATCGAACGCGTGCGCGACCAGCTGCGGCGGCTGGATACCGAGACCCAGGCGCAAATTCTCAGCCGCTATCAGGCCGAGGCGGAGCGTGCGGGATACGACGATTTCGATCCGCTGGAAATGGACCGTCACTCGCAGCTGCAGCAGCTGTCACGGGCATTATTCGAGTCCGCATCTGACCTGCTGGATCTGAAGGAAACCCTGGCCGCACGTAATCGCGACGCCGAAACCCTGCTGCTGCAGCAGGCGCGGGTCAACACGGAACTGCAGGAAGGCCTCATGCGCACCCGCATGGTCCCCTTCGATCGCTTGGTGCCGCGGTTGCGCCGAATCGTTCGTCAGGTGGCTGGTGAGTTGGGTAAGCAGGTCGAATTCCATGTCGGCAACGCCACGGGTGAAATGGACCGCAGTGTGCTCGAGCGCATCGTTGCGCCGTTGGAGCACATGCTGCGCAATGCCGTTGACCACGGTATTGAGGTAGGCACCAAACGTGTTGCGGCCGGTAAGTCCGAGCAGGGCAACATTCGTCTGGATCTGAGCCGCGAGGGCGGCGATATCGTTCTGGCGTTGAGCGATGACGGAGCGGGTATCAATCTCGAAGCCGTCCGTCGCAAGGCGATTGAGCGCGGCTTGATGCAGCCCGGTAGTGAACTGTCGGACCATGATGTGCTGCAGTTCATCCTGGAGGCGGGATTCTCTACAGCTGAACAGGTGACCCAGATATCCGGGCGTGGCGTCGGTATGGATGTGGTGCACTCCGAAGTCAAGCAGCTCGGTGGCTCCATGAGCATCGAGTCGACGCTGGGCAAGGGAACACGCTTCCTGATCCGTTTGCCATTTACCGTGTCGGTCAACCGGGCGCTGATGGTGTACTCCGGTGAGGATCTTTATGCGATCCCACTCAACACTATCGAAGGTATCGTGCGCGTATCGCCGTACGAACTCGAGGCCTATTACCAGCCTGGGGCGTCGCGCTTCGAATACGCTGGCCAGACCTATGAGTTGCGCTACCTCGGCGAGCTGCTGAACAACGGTCAGCGACCCAAACTGGTCGGGCAAAGCCTGCCGTTACCGGTGATCCTGGTGCGTTCGAACGAGCACAGTGTAGCGGTACAGGTCGATAGCCTCGCCGGCTCCCGCGAGATTGTGGTGAAGGGCCTGGGCCCGCAGTTTGCCACTGTCCCGGGTATTTCCGGCGCGACCATCCTCGGCGATGGCCGGGTGGTGGTGATCCTCGACCTGCTCGCGACGATTCGAGTCCTGCATGCGCACCTGCTTACCCAGCAGCAGCCATTGCGCCTGTTGGGCGACGAGGAACCGGCCGAGGTTGAAGTCGATCGGCCGACCTTAGTGATGGTGGTGGACGACTCGGTAACTGTGCGCAAGGTCACCAGCCGTCTCCTCGAGCGGAACGGAATGAACGTGCTGACGGCCAAGGACGGTGTCGACGCGATTACGCAGCTGCAGGAGCGTAAGCCGGACATCATTCTGCTGGATATCGAGATGCCGCGAATGGATGGCTTCGAAGTGGCAACGCTGGTGCGCCACGATGAGCATCTGAAGGACCTGCCAATTATCATGATCACCTCGCGTACCGGTGATAAACACCGGGATCGGGCCATGGCCATTGGCGTCAACGAGTATCTGGGCAAGCCCTATCAGGAATCGCTGCTGCTTGAGACGATCCAGCAGTTGGTCGCCCGTCATGAGTGAAGTCAGCCTCGCGCGCATTGGGGTGATCGCAGACACCTCGCTGCAACGCCATGTGCTGCAGCAGGCTCTGAGCGCAAACGGTTACACCGTCGTACTCAATTGCGACCCGGCACGGATTGAGGAAGCCGACCTCATGGCGGCGCAAGCTGATCTGTGGCTTGTCGACCTGGCGCAGACGGAAGACTCTCCGCTGGTCAATGCCTTGCTCGAGCGGGACAGCTGTCCGGTGCTGTTCGGCGAGGGGCACGCACCGGAGCGGCACTCCGAGCATTATCCGCGCTGGGAACGGCGCATGTTTGGCAAGCTGAAGCGGTTGGTCGGCGACCCATCCCGGGTAGTGGGTCCGCGCCTTGAAGTGCTTCGCGGAGAAGCGGAACGTGCCACTCGTCTGACGTTGCCTGGCGCGCTACTGGCTGCGGCTGATTCGGCGTCCGGCGAGCCTGCCCGCGAGGTGTGGTTGCTGGCTGCGTCGCTGGGTGGCCCCGAGGCGGTAAAAGCTTTTCTCGATGCCTTACCGGTAGGGCTGCCGGTTGGCTTTGTCTACGCCCAGCATATCGAGGCAAGCTTCGAGTCGGCCCTGTCGCAAGCGGTGGGACGACACAGTGAGTGGAGCGTCAATCAAAGCCGGGCAAACGACTCGATTCGTTGTGGCGAAGTTGTGGTGGCACCTGTCAGCGAAGAAATGGGCTTTGGCAAGGACGGCGCCATGCTGCTCTCCGGGCGCAGCTGGCCGGAGCCTTACAGCCCGTCGGTGGATCAGATGATGCTCAATCTGGCGCAGCAGTTCGGTAACCGCTGTGGTGTCATCGTCTTCAGCGGCATGGGCAGCGATGGCAGTGCTGCAGCCGCGTATGTTCTACGTCAGGGCGGCAGGGTCTGGACTCAGCGTGCCGACTCCTGCGTCTGCTCGAGCATGCCCGACAGCCTGCGCGAGGGCGGCTATAGCTCGCTCAGCGGCGATCCGCGCGAACTGGCTCAGGCTATGGTCAATCACTTTGCGCAGCAGGCCAGCCAGCCTGTTGCCGCTCTGCAACTGGATAACCCATGAGCCAATCCGCTATTACGCAAAATGCTTCTGCCAGCCTGACCGGGCTGCTGGTTCCCTTGGCCGACCGTACGCTGCTGTTACCCAACGTTGCGGTTGCCGAGCTGATTCCATATCGCGCTCCTAATTCAGCGCACGGTAACCCATCCTGGTTTCTTGGGCAGGTGTCCTGGAGAGATCTGACATTGCCTCTTCTGTCGTTTGAGGCGGCATCCGGCGGTCAGCCTGAAACGGGCCCAAGGGCACGTGTGGCCGTGCTCAACGCCTTGGGCGGCCGCGATCACGTCAAGTTCATCGCTTTGCTCGTTCAGGGCATTCCACGCTCGGTCAAGGTTGATCCAAGCTTGGCGCGCTCGGACGTCACGCTCGCGCCGCTGGAGTTGGACGCGGTCAATCTCGGTGACGTTCAGGCGCGCATACCGGACCTCATCGCGCTGGAGCAGAAACTGGCGGATGCTGGCCTGATCTGAGTAGGGTCAAGCCGGCGGTGCGGGAAGCCGTCTGGTCAGCCACCCTCCGTATTTCATTCATGCGCCCGGCTGGAAATCGCCCCAAAGTTGCTGCGCGAGACTAAGCGCTACCACCGGTGCGGTCTCGGTGCGTAGCACTCGTGGTCCCAGTCGGGCCGGTTGAAATCCGGCGCTACGCGCCTGCCCGATCTCGGCGTCATTCAGGCCACCTTCGGGGCCGATCAGAAACGCTAGCGTGGCTGGCGGCTTATGTGCCGATAGCGGTTCAGCCACAGGGTGCAAGACCAGCTTCAACTCCGCTTCCAGCTTGATCCACTCCTGTAGCGGTGTTGGCGGATGGATGATCGGAATGACCGAACGACCGCACTGCTCGCACGCGCTTACGGCGATCTGACGCCAGTGCGCCAGGCGCTTATCGGCCCGCTCATCCTTCAGGCGGACTTCACAGCGCTCGCTGATGATCGGTGTGATCTCCGCAGCCCCTAGCTCGGTCGCTTTCTGGATTGCCCAGTCCATCCGTTCGCCCCGCGACAGGCCCTGGCCGAGATGAATGTGCAGCCTCGATTCCGGCAGCCCGGCGAATTGTTCGCGCAGCGTTACCGCCACCTGCTTCTTGCCCACCTCGGTGAGTTCGCCGCGATATTCCGCGCCGCTGCCATCGAAGAGCTGTACGGCTGCACCTACGTTCAACCGTAGTACTCGGCTGATGTAGTGAGCGGAGGCCTCCGGTAGCTGCTGGAGGCCAAGCGATAATGGCGTGTCGATGAAAAAGCGGGAAAGGCGCATGGCTGGCTACGGGATAGAAAGGGAGAGGGAGTTTAATGGCCAACCGGGCGCGCCGGTAACCTCAACCGGCTAACCGGGATCACGAAATTCATCCGGCGCGCCTGCTGGGACCGTAACGCTGATATCTGCTCGTGTCGCAATGTCGATGCCCTCGGTTGCGACCTCGGCAAGAAAGTCGATCTGTTCCTCGGTGATGGTGTACGGCGGTAGAAAATACACAACGCTACCTAGCGGGCGCAGCAGCGCACCTCGCTGTAGCGCGTGTTGGTATACCTTCAGGCCGCGACGTTCCTGCCATGGATAGGGCGTCTTGCTGGCGCGGTCCTGGACCATTTCGATGGCGAGCGTCATTCCGGTCTGGCGCACCTCGGCAACCTTCGGATGATCGCTTAGGTGAGCCGTGGCTGTTGCCATGCGTGCTGCCAGTCGCTTGTTGGCTTCGATGACATTGTCTTGTTCGAAGATATCCAGCGTGGCCAAAGCCGCTGCGCAGGCCAGCGGGTTGCCGGTATAGGTATGCGAATGAAGGAAGGCGCGCAAGGTGGCGTAGTCGTCGTAAAACGCCTGGTACAGCTTGTCTGTGGTCAGCACGGCTGCCATCGGCAGGTAACCGCCGGTCAGGGCTTTAGACAAGCAGAGGAAATCCGGCGTGATGCCGGCCTGTTCACAGGCAAACATGGTGCCGGTGCGGCCGAAGCCAACCGCAATCTCGTCATGGATAAGATGCACATCGTAGCGGTCGCAGGCCTCGCGCAGCAGCGTGAGATAGATCGGATGGTACATGCGCATACCGCCTGCACCTTGAATCAGGGGTTCGACGATCACTGCGGCAATCTCGCCATGATGCTCGGCCAGCGTCTGTTCCATTTGGGCGAACATGGTGCGCGAATGTTCTTCCCAACTCACGCCGTCCGGGCGCAGGTAGCAATCCGGGCTCGGTACCTTGAAGGTGTCCAGCAGGAGCGGCTTATAGGTGTCGGTAAACAGTGCGACATCGCCCACAGACATGGCCGCAACCGTTTCGCCGTGGTAGCTGTTGGTCAGGGTGACGAACCGCTGCTTGTCCGGGCAGCCGATATTGCGCCAATAGTGGAAACTCATCTTCAGCGCGACTTCGATGCCGGTCGACCCGTTATCGGTGTAGAACACCCGATCAAGCCCGGCAGGCGTGATATTAACCAGCCGTTCCGACAGCTCTACGACCGGCTGGTGGCTGAAGCCGGCAAGCATGACGTGCTCGAGCTGATCGAGCTGATCCTTGATGCGCTGATTGATACGCGGATTGGCGTGCCCGAACACATTGACCCACCAGGAGCTGACGGCGTCGAGATAACGCTTCCCATCGAAGTCCTCAAGCCACACACCGTCGCCACGTCGGATCGGGATCAGCGGCAGCTGCTCGTGGTCTTTCATCTGGGTGCAGGGGTGCCAGAGTACGGATAGGTCACGCTGCATCCAGCTGTCGTTCAGGCTCATCGTTGCTCCTCGGCATAGGCATCGGCGCAGCCTAGCAGAAACCGGCCTGCGGTCTGATTGGCGGAGGTGATCTATCTACCAGGCCGATATTTTGAAACGAAAAAATGCGATTCATTTCGATCTGTTAGCCGTTAGGCTAAGCGCGTTCATCAACTCGGGACTTTTAACAATGCGATGGCGAAACACTTCCAGCAACTACGGTCTGGTCAGCATCACGATGCACTGGCTGGTAGCGGCTGCTGTGGTTGGGCTGTTTGCGCTGGGCTATTGGATGGTCGGGCTGACCTATTACAGCAGCTGGTATCGGACTGCACCGGACATACACAAGAGCGTCGGCCTGCTCCTGCTGGCGTTGATGGTCTTGCGCGTTGTCTGGCGATTCCTCAACAGCGGCCCAGCGCCCGTCCCGAACCATAGTCGAATAACGCGGCTGGCGACCAAGGTCGGTCACGGTGTTCTTTACCTTGGCCTGTTCGCGGTGATGATTTCCGGCTACCTCATATCCACGGCTGAGGGTCGTGGTATCAGCGTGTTCAGCTGGTTCGAAGTGCCTGCGCTGATCACATCGATTCCGGACCAGGAAGACATAGCCGGCCTGCTCCACGAATACCTCGCTTGGGGGCTGGTGATTCTCTCCGGTCTGCATGCGCTGGCGGCTCTCAAGCACCATTTCATCGATCGCGACCCGACGCTCAAGCGAATGATCGGACGCGCCGATGCCTGACAAACCTCGAAAAAGGAAAATTAAATGTTGAAGAAACGCTTTGCTGCACTGGCCCTGGGCTCGATGATGCTTGCTGGTCAGGCGCTTGCCGCTGACTACGCGATCGACACCAAAGGCCAGCATGCCTTTGTCAATTTCAAAATCAGCCACCTCGGTTACAGCTGGCTGTGGGGCTCCTTCAAGGAGTTCGACGGCAACTTTAGCTTCGATGCGGCCAAGCCGGAAGCGAGCAGCGTGAAGGTCACCCTGCAGACCGACAGCGTTTTCTCCAACCACGCCGAGCGTGACAAGCATCTGCGCAGCGAAGATTTCCTGAACGTCTCTGAGCACCCAACGGCGACCTTCGAGTCCACATCAGTCAAGCCAACCGGTGACGGCACTGCGGATATCACCGGCGACCTGACGCTAAATGGTGTTACCAAGCCCGTGGTCATCGCGGCCAAGTTCCTCGGTGAAGGCAAGGACCCATGGGGCGGCTACCGTGCAGGCTTCGAAGGTACGACGACGCTCAAGCTGAAAGATTTCGACATCAAGATGGACCTGGGTCCAGCTTCGCAGACTGTTGATCTGATCATCTCGGTGGAAGGTGTGCGTCAGTAACCAAACGCAGTTCATCGGGCGCCGGCGTAAGCCGGCGTTCTGGTTTCTGCGCCCAGCTACCGTCGTTCTAGAGAAGCCGGGCTGCTTACTCGAATGGCTTGTGCAATGGGCACAATAGAGCACTGGAGAGCTGATCGACTGTTTACAGACAGTCTTGAATGTAAGTATATTCCTCGCATTCTGCCATTCGAGTCCGCCCGGGCTGTTCTGCTCTGGGCTACCTGTTCAATGAGGTCGCTTTCGATGTCTATAAAGTCAGCCCGTGCTGCTGTGCTCAGTTTCTCTATTGCTGCGGCGCTGCTCAGCGGTTGCCAGGAAGAACAAGCGGCGGCGCCGGCAGAGCAGCCGGCTCCTCAGGTAGGCATTGTGACGCTCGGCGCCGAGCCGTTCGAGCTGACCACCGAACTGCCGGGCCGAACCACAGCTTTCCGTGTCGCCGAAGTCCGTCCGCAGGTAAACGGGATTATTCACAAGCGCCTGTTTAACGAAGGCAGCGAAGTGAAAAAGGGGCAGCAGCTCTATCAGATTGATCCGGCGGTCTACGAGGCGACCTTGAAAAGCGCTCAGGCGAAGCAGGTCTCGGCCAAGTCGTTGTCGGATCGCTATGCGTTGCTGGTCGAGGAGCAGGCGGTGAGCCAGCAGGCCTATGATGAGGCTCGGGCCGCGTCGCTGCAGGCGCAGGCCGAGCTCGAACGGGCGAAAATCGATCTGCGTTATACCAAGGTGCTCGCGCCCATCTCCGGACGCATCGGCCGCTCTGCCGTGACGGAGGGTGCGCTGGTCAGCAATGGTCAGGCGCAGGAACTGGCGACTATCCAGCAGCTTGATCCGATCTATGTCGATGTGACCCAGCCGGTGCAGGATTTGATCGCCCTGCGGCGTGATCTGGAAAGCGGCCGGCTGCAGCAGGCCAGTGACAGCGCGGCGAAGGCTCGGTTGATCCTTTCAGACGGTTCCGAGTATCCGCATGACGGTACGCTGGAAGTTGCCGAGGTGGCCGTGGACGAAGGGACGGGCTCGGTCACCATCCGCGCCAAGTTCCCAAACCCTGAAAAAAACCTGCTGCCCGGAATGTTCGTCCATGCGCGGCTGCTCGCAGGTGTGCGTGAGCAGGCCTTGCTGGTGCCTCAGCAAGGCGTGACCCGTAACGCTCGTGGCGAGCCGACGGCGATGGTTGTTGGTGCCGACAATAAGGTCGAACTGCGCAAGATCAAGACCGAGCGGGCAGTGGGCAATCGCTGGCTGGTCAGCGAAGGTCTGCAGCCGGGTGATCGCTTGATTACCGAAGGCCTGCAGTTCATTCGTCCGGGTGTCGAGGTCAACCCGCAGCCAGCCGGTAATGTCCGGCAGGCCGCGCAGAGCGATGCCCAGGCTGGCACAGCCGCTGCTGGCCAAAAGGAATAACCAGACATGTCCAAGTTCTTCATCGATCGGCCGATCTTCGCCTGGGTGATTGCTCTGGTGCTGATGCTCGCCGGTGCGCTGGCGGTCCTTAATCTGCCAGTCAACCAATATCCGAGCATCGCACCGCCGAACGTATCGATATCGGTCAACTATCCGGGCGCCTCGGCGCGGACCGTCCAGGACACCGTCGTTCAAGTCATCGAGCAGCAGCTCAATGGCCTCGACGGGCTGCGCTACATCTCCTCGGAAAGCAACTCCGATGGCAGCATGAGCATCAACGTGACGTTCGAGCAGGGCACCAACCCTGACATCGCCCAGGTGCAGGTCCAGAACAAGCTGCAGCTCGCCACGCCGTTGCTGCCCCAGGCAGTTCAGCAACAGGGCATACGTGTGTCGAAATCGGCACGCAACTTCCTGATGGTGGTGGCGCTGGTGTCGAAGGATGGACAGCAGACCAACTTCGACCTGGCCAACTACATCGTCGCCAACGTGCAGGACCCGATCTCGCGCACGCCGGGTGTCGGTGACTTCCAGGTGTTCGGCGCGCAGTACGCCATGCGCATCTGGCTCGACCCGGCCAAACTGCAGCAGTACCAACTGACGGCAGTGGACGTCCGGTCCGCGGTACAGGAGCAGAACGTTCAGGTTTCATCCGGCCAGCTCGGCGGCTTGCCGGCTGTAGAAACCCAGCAGCTCAACGCCACGATCATTGGCAAGACGCGTCTGGAGACGCCGGAGCAGTTCGAAAAGATTTTGCTGAAGGTCAATGCTGACGGATCACAGGTACGCCTGCGCGATGTCGCAAAAGTTGAACTCGGCGCCGAAAGCTATGCGATCCGCGCCGAATACAACGGCCGGCCAGCCGCGGGATTGGGGATACGCCTTGCCGCCGGCGGCAACGCACTCGATACCGCAAATGCGGTGCGCGAAACCATTTCCGAGCTGGAGCCTTTCTTTCCGCCGGGCGTCGAGGTGGTTTACCCCTACGACACCACACCGGTGATCTCGGCGTCCATTGAAGGCGTTGTGCATACGCTGTTGGAAGCCTTCGTACTGGTCTTCCTGGTGATGTTCCTGTTCCTGCAGAACCTGCGGGCGACGCTGATCCCGACGCTGGCTGTGCCGGTGGTGATTCTCGGCACCTTCGCGGTCCTGCTGACATTCGGATACAGCATTAATACGCTCACCATGTTCGCCATGATTCTGGCCATTGGCCTGCTCGTGGACGATGCGATCGTAGTGGTGGAGAACGTCGAGCGGGTGATGCGCGAGGAGGGGCTTTCCGCACGGGAGGCGACGCGCAAGTCGATGGGGCAGATCCAGGGCGCGCTGGTGGGTATCGGCGTGGTGCTTTCCGCCGTGCTGTTGCCGATGGCGTTCTTTGGCGGCTCCACCGGGGTTATCTACCGGCAATTCTCGATCACCATCGTCTCGGCCATGGTGCTCTCGGTGCTGGTGGCGCTGATCTTCACCCCGGCGCTGTGCGCGACCATCCTCAAGCCGCATAGCGGCGATCACGAGGGTAAGCGCGGTTTCTTCGGCTGGTTCAACCGTACCTTCGAGCGCGGCACACTGCGCTACGAGCGTGGCGTGGTTGCTGTGCTGCGGCGCAAATTGCCCTACCTGCTGATGTACCTGCTCATCGTGGGCATCATGATCTGGATGTTCACGCGTATCCCTACTGCGTTCCTTCCAGAGGAAGACCAGGGTGTGCTGTTCGCACAGGTTCAGACACCGGCTGGATCGACCGCGAATCGGACGCAGGAGGTCGTCGAGCAGATGCGCGATTATCTGCTGACCGAGGAAAGCGAGACGGTCCGCTCGGTATTCACCATTACCGGCTTCAACTTTGCCGGCCGTGGCCAGAGTTCAGGCATGGCCTTCATCATGCTCAAGCCCTGGGAAGAGCGGACCGAGCCTGGGCAGGGCGTATTCGACCTGGCGCAGCGTGCGCAGGGCTACTTCTTCAGCCTTCGTGACGCCATGGTGTTCGCCTTCGCGCCGCCTGCGGTCATGGAGTTGGGCAATGCCACCGGTTTCGACGTGTATCTGCAGGATCAGGCTGGGCTTGGTCACGAAGCGCTGACCAAGGCTCGCGACCAGTTCATGCAGCTCGCCTCAGAGGACCCGACGCTCACCGGTGTTCGCTTCAACGGGATGCGTGACGAGCCGCAGTATCGGCTGATCATTGACGATGAAAAGGCGCGTGCGCATCAGGTTTCCCTGGCGGCGATCAACGATTCACTCTCCATTGCCTGGGGCTCAAGCTACGTCAATGACTTCATTGATCGGGGGCGGGTCAAGCGCGTCTACATGCAGGGCGAGCCTACCTCGCGGATGAATCCGGAGGACCTTGGAAAGTGGTACGTGCGCAATGCTGAGGGCGAGATGGTGCCGTTCACCGCCTTTGCCACGGGTGAGTGGACTTATGGCCCGCCAAAGCTGACGCGTTTTAATGGCGTGCCGGCGATGGAAATTCTGGGCGCGGCTGCACCAGGTTACAGCTCCGGTGAGGCCATGGCAGCGGTTGAGCGGATCGCCGAGCAGTTGCCGGCGGGCATCGGTTACTCATGGACGGGCCAGTCTTATGAGGAACGTTTGTCCGGGTCACAGGCGCCGGCGCTCTATGCGTTGTCGCTACTGGTAGTATTCCTTGCCCTCGCGGCACTGTACGAAAGCTGGTCGGTTCCGCTCTCTGTCATGCTGGTTGTACCGTTGGGCATTGTCGGCGCGCTGGCCTTCACCATGGGCCGCGGATTGTCCAACGACGTCTTCTTCCAGGTCGGGCTGCTTACCACGGTAGGCTTGTCGGCACGTAACGCGATCCTGATCGTCGAGTTCGCCAAGACCCTGCATGAGCAAGGCATGACACTGACCGCTGCTGCGGTTGAAGCCTGCCGTATTCGTTTGCGTCCTATCGTGATGACGTCCCTGGCGTTCATGCTCGGCGTGCTTCCGCTGGCAATCTCCAGCGGGGCGGGCGCAGGCAGTAAGCATGCAATCGGTACCGGCGTGATCGGCGGCATGCTCAGCGCCATGGTGTTGGCGATTTTCTGGGTGCCGCTGTTCTATGTCCTGGTGTCTTCCCTGGGTAAGCGCAAGAAAACCGTCAGTGACGAGCAAAACGGAGAGGCGCAATGAACAAGTCACTACTGAGCCTGGCGCTGTTGGCAGCGCTGAGCGGCTGCTCGTTGATCCCCGATTACCAGCGGCCTGACGCACCTACAGCGGCGAGCTGGCCTGAGGGTGAGGCGTACATCGGCTCTGCCAGTGCGGCGAAAGGGCCGCAGATGGAGATGGACTGGCAGACCTTTTTCAGGGATCCCGCGCTGCGTCAGTTGA
Organism: Stutzerimonas stutzeri SDM-LAC; assembly: GCF_000235745.1. GTDB lineage: Bacteria > Pseudomonadota > Gammaproteobacteria > Pseudomonadales > Pseudomonadaceae > Stutzerimonas > Stutzerimonas stutzeri_H. The sequence continues at coordinate 47,141 of NZ_AGSX01000043.1, forward strand.
TCAGCGTGGCGCTGGAGAACAACCGTGACCTTCGTGTCGCGGCACTGAACGTCGATGCCTATCGCGCGCTTTACCGCGTACAGCGAGCCGATGTGCTGCCGGTGGTAAGCGGCGATGCAGCCGGCAATCGCACTCGAACGCCGGGTGATCTCAACCAGACGGGCGAAAGCGCCATCAGCAGCCAGTACAGTGCGACGCTCGGAGTGTCCTGGGAGCTCGATCTGTTCGGGCGTCTGGGCAGTCTGCGCGAGCAGGCATTGCAGGAGTACTTCGCCACGGAGGCGGCGCAGCGGAGCGCGCAGGTCAGCCTGATTGCCAGCGTGGCTAATGCCTGGCTGACCTTGCAGGCCGATCAGGCTCTATTGCTGGTGAGCCGCGACACGCTTAAGGCCTTCGAAGAAAGCCTCTCGCTCACTCAGCGCAGCTTCGATGTTGGCGTAGCCTCAGCACTCGAACTAAGCCAGGCGCGCAGCGCGGTCGATACCGCACGGGTAGGGATCGAGCGTTACACCCGCCAGGTGGCCCAGGATCGAAACGCCCTGACGCTGCTGCTTGGTCGCAATATTCCGTTGGAGTTGCCGGCTGATGGTCGGCTGGAGCGCGACCTGTTGGCGGCGGTTCCGGTGGGGCTGCCGTCGGACCTGCTCTATAAACGTCCGGACATCATTCAAGCTGAATACCAGCTGCGTGCCGCCAACGCGAATATCGGTGCGGCGAGGGCGGCATTCTTTCCACGCATCAGCCTCACCGGTGCGGTGGGTACTGCGAGCAGAGAGCTGTCCGGGCTGTTCGATGGCGGCTCCAGCTACTGGAACTTCGCCCCGAGCATCAGTGTACCGATCTTCAACGCCGGGCAGCTGCGTGCCAACCTCGACTATGCCGAGATCAGTCGCAACATCCAGGTGGCGCAGTATGAGCAGGCAATCCAGACAGCCTTCCGTGAAGTGGCGGACGGACTGGCCGCGCAGGCGACTTATGTTCGCCAAGTGCAGGCTCAGCGCGATCTGCTGGAGACCAGCGAGGACTACTACCGCCTTGCCGAACGCCGCTACCGCACCGGTGTGGACAGCTACCTGACCCTACTCGATGCACAGCGGCAGCTGTTCGAAGTTCAGCAGCAATTCATCAGCGACCGACTGGCGCAGATGGTCAGCGAGGTCGAGCTGTTCAAGGCATTGGGCGGCGGTTGGGATGCCCAGACCGAGGCTATCCCAGGGCAGGGTTGAGGATGCTTAACCGCGCTTGCCGTCGTTCGATGGTGTTCTTGCCGAGCTAGTGCACAAACAACAACGCCGCCTCTGAGGGCGGCGTTGTTGTTTGTGCTGCATTTTCAGCGATTGCGGGTCAGCAATGCCGGCTTCTCACCGCGAGGCTTGGTCGGAAGCTGCTCCAACTGATCGAGGCTGGGCAATCGATCCAGCTTCGACTCCTTGTGGATGATGACCGGCTGCTTTTCCTTCGGCTTCTCCGCCATGTCTCGACGAGCGCCACCGTTGCCACCGTCGATGCGGCGTCCTTCATTCTTGCGGCGTGGCTGACCGCCACGGGTCGATTGCCCCTGGCGCTTGCCTTTGCCCTGAGCGCCGGTGCCGCTGCGCGGCGCTGCCGCGGCACGTGGTTGGCCACCGGGTTGAGCTGGGGCGCCGGGGCGGCGGCCACGTCCCTGCTTGTTCTGGTACGGGCTGACGTAGTCGATGCTGTTACCGAAGTTGTCGACTTCATCATCGAGAAACACTTCCGGATCGCGATCATTTGGCAGGCGAGGCGGACGGCTCACTGGCGCCCCAGCCGCCTGCTCTGTCGCGCCCTGCGCAGGACGCGCATTGCGCGGCTTGTTGCGTCCACGACGGTTGCGGTCGCCCGCTTTCGGCTCGCCGGCTGCAGCTTCGGTGGTTTTCGCGGCGCGCTCGCCCCGAGGCTTACGTTCACTGTTGCGGGCAGGCCGCGGCTGGCGTGGCTCACGAACTTCGGGCTTTTCCGCCTCGATGGTGCTGGCATCGAAGCCCATCAGATCGCCGTCCGGGATCTTCTGCTTGGTCATTCGCTCGATGCCCTTGAGCAGCTTTTCCTCGTCGGGAGCCACCAGCGAGATGGCCTCACCGCTGCGTCCGGCACGGCCGGTACGACCGATACGGTGAACGTAGTCTTCCTCGACGTTCGGCAGCTCGAAGTTGACTACATGGGGCAGCTGATCGATATCCAGGCCGCGTGCGGCGATATCGGTGGCGACCAGGACACGTACCTGGTTGGCCTTGAAGTCGGCCAACGCCTTGGTGCGCGCGTTCTGGCTCTTGTTGCCATGAATCGCGACCGCCGGCAGGCCATGCTTGTCGAGGTATTCAGCCAGGCGGTTGGCGCCATGCTTGGTGCGGGTGAACACCAGCACCTGTTCCCAGGCGCCCTGAGTGATCAGGTGGGCCAGCAGGGCGCGTTTGTGCGAGGCAGCTAGGCGGAATACCCGTTGCTCGATACGCTCGACCGTCGTGTTCGGCGGGGTGACCTGGATTTTTTCTGGCTCGTGCAGCAGCTTGCTGGCGAGATCGGTGATGTCCTTGGAGAAAGTCGCCGAGAACAGCAGGTTCTGGCGCTTGGTCGGCAGCTTGGCCAGCACCTTCTTGACGTCATGGATGAAGCCCATGTCGAGCATGCGGTCGGCTTCGTCGAGCACCAGAATTTCGACATGCGACAGGTCGACGGCTTTCTGGTTGGCCAGGTCGAGCAAGCGGCCAGGGCAGGCGACAAGCACATCAAGACCCTTGGCAATCGCCTGGACCTGCGGATTCATGCCGACGCCGCCGAAGATGACGGCACTTTTCAGCGGCAGATCGCGGGCGTACAGCTTGAAACTGTCATGAACCTGGGCGGCCAGCTCGCGTGTTGGCGTCAGCACCAGTACGCGCGGCTGTCGTGGGCCGTGGCGGTGTTCGCGATCGGGATGGCCACCCGGGAAGAGGATTTCGAGAACGGGGAGCGCGAAACCACCGGTCTTGCCGGTTCCCGTCTGTGCGGCGACCATCAGGTCGCGGCCTTGCAACACGGCGGGGATGGCCCGCTGTTGCACCGGTGTAGGCTGGGTGTAACCGGCGGCCTCGACGGCACCGGCCAAAGCCTCGGAGAGACCGAGGGAAGCAAAGGACATGAGTAATCCTGTCTTGTATAGGGCGATGCCCTGGGATGGTCATGCCTGGCTCGAATCGCGACTGGCGTGCGATCCCGTCCGGTCCTGCCGCATTGGAAGATGCTGACATCCGGGCGTAAGCCTGGCGGAAGCGCGGAGTATAACAGAGCCTGTTACCACCGCATTGGTAGGACAGTGTGGCAGTTCGCAGGTTCATTGACCAGCTCCCTGTTTCTGCAGGGAGCCGGATCGATGATTCAGCGGGTCAGCTTGAGGTTGTTCCAGATCGCCAGGCTGGGTTCGGCCTGGTTCAGGGTATAGAAGTGCAAGCCCGGCGCACCGCCGGTCAGCAGCTCCTCGCACATCTCGCTGATTACCTGCTCGCCGAAGGCCTGGATGCTTTCCATGTCATCGCCATAGGACTCCAGCTGCTTGCGCACCCAGCGCGGGATTTCCGCACCGCAGGCATCGGAGAAGCGCGCTAGCTTGCTGTAGTTGGTGATCGGCATGATGCCCGGGACGATCGGCGTCTCTACGCCCAGCTTGCGCACGCGCTCGACGAAGTAGAAGTAGCAGTCGGCGTTGAAGAAGTACTGGGTGATGGCGCTACTAGCCCCGGCCTTGGCCTTGCGCACGAAGTTGGCCAGGTCGTCCTCGAAGTTGCGCGCCTGCGGATGCATCTCCGGGTACGCCGCGATTCCAATGTGGAAATGATCGCCCGTTTCGCTGCGAATGAACTCCACCAGCTCGTTGGCATAGCGCAGCTCGCCGCTGGCCATGCCCATGCCGGATGGCAGATCGCCGCGCAGCGCAACGATGCGTTTGATACCGGCGTTTTTGTACAGGTTCAACAGCTCGCGCAGTTCCTGTTTGCTATCGCCGACACAGGAGAGGTGCGGTGCGGTCGGCACATTCACTTCGCCGTCGAGCTGCAGCACGGTGTTCAAGGTGCGGTCGCGGGTCGAACCACCCGCACCGTAAGTGCAGGAAAAGAAGTCCGGCTTGTATTCGGCCAGCCGGCGCGCGGTGACCATCAATTTTTCATGCCCAGCGTCGGTCTTGGTGGGGAAGAACTCGAAGCTGATGGCGGGTTTCGATTGGGGTTTGCTCATGACAAATCCAGGGGCTGTCGGACAGCACGCTGCCCGAGACTTCCTTCATCGACAAAGGCTGGAGACTAGCGGCTGGATCATTTCGTCCAGCCTCCAGCCTTCCGGCCTCCGGCGGTCTTAGTAGCGGTAAGAGTCTGGCTTGAACGGACCTTCGACTTCCACGCCGATGTACTCGGCCTGGGTCGGCGTCAGACGGGTGATGACACCACCGAAGCCCTTGACCATTTCGGCTGCGACTTCCTCGTCGAGCTTCTTCGGCAGCACCATCACGGTGACGTTCTTGGTCTTCTCGACGACCGGCAGGTCAGCGAACTTCTCGTTGAACAGGTGGATCTGCGCGAGCACCTGGTTGGCGAACGAACCGTCCATGATTCGGCTCGGGTGACCGGTGGCGTTGCCCAGGTTCACCAGACGGCCTTCGGCCAGCAGGATCAGGTAGTCGTCGTTCTGTGCATCGAAGCTGCCAGCGCCAGTGCGGTGGATCTTGTGCACCTGCGGCTTGACCTCTTCCCAGGCCCAATTCTTGCGCATGAAGGCGGTGTCGATCTCGTTGTCGAAGTGACCGATGTTGCACACCACGGCGCGCTTCTTCAGGCCTTTCAGCATGCCGGCGTCGCAGACATTGGCGTTACCGGTGGTGGTGACGATCAGATCGATCTTGCCCAGCAGTGCGGTGTCGATACAGCCGTCAGTACCGTCGTTGAGACCGTCCTTGTAGGGGGAGACCAGCTCGAAACCGTCCATACAGGCCTGCATCGCGCAGATTGGATCGACTTCCGAGACCTTGACGATCATGCCTTCCTGGCGCAGCGACTGCGCTGAGCCCTTGCCCACGTCGCCATAGCCGATCACCAGGGCCTGTTTCCCAGAGAGCAGGTGGTCGGTAGCGCGCTTGATGGCGTCGTTGAGGCTGTGACGGCAGCCGTACTTGTTGTCGTTCTTGCTCTTGGTGACCGAGTCGTTGACGTTGATCGCCGGGATCTTCAGGGTGCCTTTCTTCAGCATGTCCTGCAGGCGATGCACACCGGTGGTGGTTTCTTCGGTGACGCCGTGAACACGCTCCAGTACCTGCGGGTACTTGTCATGCAGGATCTGGGTCAGGTCGCCGCCGTCGTCGAGGATCATGTTGGCGTCCCACGGCTGGCCGTCCTTGAGGATGGTCTGCTCGATGCACCACTCGTATTCTTCTTCGGTCTCGCCTTTCCAGGCGAAGACCGGGATGCCGGCGGCGGCGATGGCGGCGGCGGCCTGATCCTGGGTCGAGAAGATGTTGCAGCTGGACCAGCGTACTTCGGCGCCGAGGGCGGTCAGCGTCTCGATCAGCACGGCGGTCTGGATGGTCATGTGGATGCAGCCGAGGATTTTCGCGCCTTTGAGCGGCTGCTCGCCGGCGTACTTGTGGCGCAGGCCCATCAGGGCGGGCATTTCCGATTCGGCGATGATGATTTCGCGGCGACCCCAGTCGGCCAGGGAAATGTCGGCGACCTTGAAATCGTTGAAACCGGCAGGCGTCATGACAGCGCTCATTGAAGAGTTCTCCATTCGTTTTGTGCGAATGGGCGCCGTTGATGCGTATGGTTAACGCCCTGTCCGAGCCTGACAGGTGATACCTGATTGGGATCTGCTGCGGCGCGACAGATAAGCCGCGTGGCTTGCTAGATCCAAAACAGGCTTTCGCCCTGCTGCAGCGCCCCTCGGACAGGTGGCGGGCACGGCCGAACGGTGTCGGCAGTGTGAAGCCCGGCGATTATAGCTGTGACTGCGGGCAATCCCAAGCCCGGCGCAGCGCTCTCGGTCAGTGAACGTCGCTGCGCGCGCGAGTGCAGATCTGGCGGACCAGCCGCCCGATACTCAATCCCTGGACCAGAATCGAGAACAGCACGATCAGATAGGTGATGTTCAGGAGCAGATCGCGCTCGTCACTGGCTGGCAGCGCCAGCACCAGCGCCACCGAAATCCCGCCTCGCAGCCCGCCCCAGGTGAGGATGCGCACCGTGCCGTTGGGCAGTGCGCGGCCCATTTTGCGCAACAGGAAGGCTGCGGGGCCGACCGCCACCAGGCGGGTGCCGAGGATGAGTAGCGTCACGCACAGCGCAATCAGCAGGTAATGCGCGCTGAATGGCAGCAGCACCAGCTCCATGCCGATCAGTACAAAGAGCACCGCGTTGAGGATCTCGTCGAGCAGCTCCCAGAAGTTGTCGAGGTTCTCCCTGGTGTGATCCGACATCGCGTGCTGCCGACCCTGGTTGCCGATGATCAGCCCTGCTACCACCATGGCGATGGGGCCGGAGACGTGCAGGTGTGTGGCCAGGGTATAGCCGCCCAGGACCAGCGCGAGGGTCAGCAAGACCTCCACCTGGTACTGATCGATGCTCTTGAGCAGGGCGAAGGTCAGAGCGCCAAGCAAGGCGCCGAGCAGGATGCCGCCGCCGGCTTCTTCGAAGAACAGCCAGACGGCCTCGCCAGCGCCCGGGGCTTCGCCGCGCGCCAGCACGCCCAGCAGCACGGTGAATACCACCACCGCGACGCCATCGTTGAAGAGTGATTCGCCGACAATGGTGGTCTCCAGTGCCTTGGGCGCACCGGCTGAACGCATGATGCCGAGCACGGCGATGGGGTCGGTTGGCGAAATCAGTGCGCCGAACAGCAGGCAATAGAGCAGCGGCGGCTGCTGTCCGAAAAGATCAAGAATCCACCAGCTGCCGAAACCGATCACGGCAGTGGAAAACAGCACCCCGACGGTCGCCAGCAGGCCGATGGCCCAGCGGCGGGCGCGCAGGTCGGCCAGGTTGATGTGCAACGCGCCGGCAAAGAGCAGAAACGACAACATCCCATCCATCAGCAGATGGTTGAAGTCGATCCGGCCAACCAGGGTTTCGATCTGCGCTTCCAGCCGCGGCAGGCCCAGCATGGTCAACCCATGCAGCAGGAGCGAGAACACCAGCGCCGTGGCCATCACACCGATGGTTGGGGGCAAGCCGATGAAACGGTAGTTGAGGTAGGCGAGCAGCGCTGTGAGGCTGATGAAAATGGCCGAAAGTTCGAGCATGGGGTCCTCAGGTCAGCGTTCATGGGATGCAGAGTGGACTAGGTCGCGGTGCAAATGGTGCCAGGCGAGTCGCGAACTCAGCCAAGGGCAGGAGGGTCGTACCTTAAGGTTCGGTGAACCTCGCCGGGCGAATGACCCCTCAGGAGCTGCCAACATGAACCTCTTGTTTCGTTCCGTTCTGCTAGCCATTGCGGTCGGGTTGAGCCTGCCGGCTGCCGCCAATTCCTGCTATGTCAGCGCCGAAACCTCCGGCGCGGTGCCGCCGCCGGTGGTGACCGAAAAGTGTTTTCGCTACGAAGGCATGGAAGACAACGACATCGACTGGGTCTGCCAGAACAACGAGGCGGTGAAGAACTCTCGCCGTGAGATTCTCGACAGTTGCCCGTCCGGCCATTTCGGGGTTTGTACGGCACCGTTGACGCCCGCTACGCTAGCCAACGAGCGAGCCACCGGTAGTCAGGCCAACAGCACGCCCGCGCCGACCACGGTGCCTGAGCAGGCGCGAATCGTCACTTACCACTACAAGGCAACAGATCAAGCCCAGGCCAAGATCGACTGCGAATCCGCAGGCGGTGAATGGTCGCAATAGAGGGGCGCGGTTTGGTGATACGGCTGGCAGGGGCGATAATCGCCGGCCGTTTGTATTCCGAGTGGTCGAACCATGAAGTTGTTGCCGTTGAGTGTGTCGCTGGTCGCCATGTTGGCGTTGTTGGCTGGCTGTGATCGCATCGATCCCAATTCGCCACTCGGCAAACGCAAGGCCATCTACCAGCAGATGCTCGACGTCAAGGAAGACCTGGGCGGCATGCTCCGCGGGCGCTTGCCGTTCGACCCGGAAGGCTTCACCAGCGGTGCGGCGAAGCTTGATCAGCTGTCGCGTCAGCCTTGGCAACATTATCCGGAGGTCAAGGAGGCGCAAAGCGACGCCCGTGACGACGTCTGGCAACAGCAGGAACGGTTCAAGGAGATGGCCCGTGAGCTTGAATCCCGAACTGCCGCGCTGGTTGCCGCGACCACACAGGGGCCGGTGACGCCCGAAAGCATCGCGCCGGCGTTTCAGCAGGTAGAAGACGCGTGCGAAGCGTGCCACCAGGAATTTCGCGCCTATTGATAGAGGCGGTGCGCTACGCCGTCAGTGCTTGGCTGCCTCCAGTTGCTTGCGGGCATGATCCAGGCGCCGCTTGCTCACTTCAATCACCTGCGGATCACCCGTCCCCAGTGCCTCGCGCAGCTGCGCCTCGCGTGTCGTAGCCAGACGCATCGCCCGTTCGATCTCGGCGTGGTTGGGCTGCAGCGGGACCACGCCCTGGCAGCGCTCGGTCAGGTTTTGTAACTGAGCCTCCAATAGCGCTCGTTGACTGCTGTCGCCCTTCAGGCGCGCGTCCTTGATTTGCTGGCTGATGCGCTCGCGCTGGTCGCTGCAGGTGGCATCCGTCTCTGCGGCAACCGTTGCTGGCTGGGTGCCGCAAAGACAGAGCAGCATAAAAGTGACGAGATTGTGCTGACCGGCCATGCACAGGTCCTTTTTCTTGTTGTGATGTCATATGACTGGAGGCGAGCGGTGAAGTGCCGCTAAAAGCCGACAATCCCGACCTCATGCAGCTGCTGACGCAGCCGGAGTACCTCCGGTGCCCTGAAGAAGGCTTGCAAGTGCTGGGCGCGTGTTGCGCCAATACCGGGTTCGGCCTGCCATTGCGCCAGGCTGATGTTGGTCAGCGCGTGCCAGTTCTTAGCCTGTATGGCATCAGCCCCAGGTGGCGCGCCGAGCGCCCGGAGCCAGCTGTCGAGGGGACGCGTGCGTGCCAGCTGGAAACTGGCGATCAGGCTGCTGGCGCTGGCTTCGCCGATACCCGGAACCTGTTGCAGCCGCCGCTGATCGAGCTGCAGCCAGTCAAGCAGATCGACGACCAGCCCAGACTCCACCAGAGCCTGCCAGGTCCCCGAACCCAACTGTGGCAGGTCGAGACCGTGCTTGCCGCTGAGCCAGACGAGCCGTGCGACAAACTGCTGTTCGCAGCCGGGGCTGGCTTGCCAGCAACTGAGAAAATGGTAGTCGCTCGGCTTAGGCGCCTCGACTCGCCGCCGTTGCTGCATGCGCCAGACGACATGCTCGAAGCGCGGAATAGTCAGGCCCGCCAGGGCGATGGCGACCTGATCGTCTGGCCGTACGTCTTCCTGCTGCCAGCGCCTCAGGGAACCGAGGCTGACGCGGCTGACAAGGCGGTCATCCAGCTGTACCGGCTCCAGCTGCAAAACCGGCGTGATCCTGCCGCTGCGACCAATGTTGAACGTGACCTCGCGCACCCGGGCGACCGCTGTACGCAGCGGGTATTTCCAGGCGACCGCCCAGTGCGGTGGTTGCGCCTGCCACCGGGAAGCGTCCGGCCGTTGGCCTTGGCGCAGCACGATGCCATCGCTGGCGAACGGCAGTCGGTGGCGAAACCAGTAATCGCGCCAGTGCCCGGCTTGCTCGGCGGTCTCCAGCGGTCGGGTCAGTGCGGTGCTGTCGCCGAAGCCCATTGCGACCAGGCCCGCGAGGCGTGCCTGCATGTCGGTTGGACCGTTGGGCCAGTCCCAGACGAACAGGCCGATCTGTGTCGCTGTCGCCTCATCCAACACCTGCCTCGCCATCGCTCCGGCGACACGGCTGCGCGCGCCGGCGCTGCCGGCTTTGGCCTGGACATGCGCCTGCAGGCGCCAGTACAACTCGCCTTGCAGGATCAGCTCTTCGCTGACCGGGAGTTGAAGCGGTATGGCCGGTAGCGTCCGGGCCCGGTCGGTCCAGTCCTGCCCGTGGCTGCCATTGCCGCGGCTCACCATCCGGACCAGCGAGCCATTCCGGTAGTGCAGCGTCACCGCGACGCCATCCACCTTTGGCTGCATCCAAACGTCCGAGCGAGTCGCGAGCCAGTCCTTGACCGCCTCGGCGTCTGCGAGCTTGGCCAGCCCGGTCTGGACGACTGGATGGGCAACGGGGCCGTCGGCGCCGTCAAGCGGGTCTGCTTCTGGCGCTGTGCTGATTGCGACAAAGCAATCTCGCCACTGCTGCAGGCGCTGTCGAGTCTGGTCATAGATTTCGTCGTCGACCAGCGAGACGCCGCGCCGATGATAGGCGTCGTCCCACTGCGTCACTTGATGGGCCAAGGCTGCGATTTCGGTTTCGGCGCGGCGGTTTGGCCAGTCGGGGCAATCGGCCATTACCAGGGAGGAGAGGGTGCAGAAAGTGAGCGCGATGAGGCGTTGCATTGATAGAGCATCCTTGCTCGTTGGGGGCAGAACCCATTCTGCCCAGTTGGTGCGGCTCGGGCCGTGCGCTAACGCATGTTGAACAGTTCCTGATGGAAATCGCCGGCTGGCAGGCCGTGCTCGGTCAGATCCTGGCGCAGTTCGCTGCCGAAGCGCGCCGGCCCGCAGAACCAGACGTCACGTTGCTGCCAGTCCGGAATGACCTGGCGGACCTGGCCAGGCGTGAGCCGGCCCTGCTCCGCTGCCACCTGTACGTGCAGGCGTATTCGCGCGGACCCTGCGAGCGCTTGTAGCTGCGCGATGAAGCGTTGGTCCGGTGCGCTGGTGCAATAGAACAGATCGATGTTGTTGTCCTTGTCACTGCTCGCCAGCGCCTGCAGACGACTGATAAAGGGGGCGATGCCGATGCCTCCCGCTACCCAGATCTGCCCCGGCTTATGTCCGCGGAAGTCAAAGCAGCCGTAAGGGCCTTCCACCGTAACTGCATCGCCGTTGTGTAGGGTTTGCGGCAAGCGACGGGTGTAGTCCCCGAGTCCCTTGATCGAGAAGGAGAGCTTGCCGTCGTTCTGCCAAGCGCTGGAAAGGCTGAAGGGATGTGGTCCTTCCTGTTGGTCAAAGCTGGCAAAGGCGAATTGTCCGGGTTTGTGACCGGGCCAGGGCCCTTCCAGCGCCACATCCACACGCAGGACCTGGTTGTCGGGGTGATAGCTCAGGCCATCGACGTGGCCGATGACCTGATGTGCACGCCCGACCTGACGCAGCAGCGAGACACACGCAGCGAGGCCACCAGCAATAAGCAACACGGCCATCACCGCCCCCAGCGCTGACGGCCAATAGGCGGGCGGCATCAGCACAAGGCTGTGCACAACGAGCACCAGATAGACCAGTGCCAGCCACCGATGTGTTTTGAAGAACCAGCGGTACGGAAACTGTTTGATCAGGGCGAGAACGATCAGTAACGCCGCCAGATCGAAAGCCCATTCGCCGATGTCCTCAGCGAACCCCCGCTGTGCATGTAACCAGCCGAGCAGGCCGTTCTCGGCCCGGTCGGCGCCGCGTCGAGCAGGGCTGGCGAGCCAGCCAAATTTCACCAGCCATTTGGGGATCTGCGCCCAGCCCCAATGCACTGCTGCGATCACCAGGACGGCGATGCCCAGCCATTTGTGCAACCGGTAGCTCTTGTCCAGGCCACCCAGCAGGCGCTCCAGCCACCGGGGGCGGATGGCGAGGTAGATCGCCACGCTCATTGCGGCGATGGCAAGAGCGCCACTGTAGTGAACCATGTCTGCACGCAGCGGCCAGAAACGGGAGTAGTCGCCAGGGATGACGCTAGCTGTGGTGAGCCAGAGAAGGGTCACGCTTATGAACAGCGTGACAAAAGCCAGTCTGATCCGCTGCATGCGGTGCCACTCCTGCTGTGATGACATGCGCAGCATGCGCTTGCGATGCAGCAGTGAGCATGATCGGTATCAACGGCATTGATTAGTGAGCTAACCAGCAGCACCGTACAATCGTCAGCCAACTGTTTTTGCGGAGTGATTCATCAGTGCAACCCGTGATCACCATCGAGCACCTGACCAAGACCTACGCTTCAGGGCATCCAGCGCTTAAGCAGATTGACCTAGAGATCCACAAAGGCGAGATCTTTGCGCTGCTCGGCCCTAACGGCGCCGGCAAGACCACGCTGATCAGCATCATCTGCGGCATCGTCAACCCCGGCAGCGGACGCGTGCTGGTGGATGGGTTCGACATCATCAGCGACTACCGCGCCGCGCGCTCGAAGATCGGCCTGGTGCCGCAGGAGTTGTTCAATGAAGGCTTCGAAAGTGTCTGGGCCACGGTGCGCTTTTCCCGCGGGCTGTTCGGCAAGGCGCCGGATGACGCCTATCTGGAAAAGCTGCTGCGAGATCTGTCGCTGTGGGACAAGAAAAGCGCGCGGATCATCGAGCTTTCCGGTGGCATGAAACGCCGGGTAATGATCGCCAAGGCCCTGTCTCACGAGCCGAGCATCCTGTTTCTCGATGAGCCGACCGCGGGCGTCGATGTCGAGCTGCGCCGGGACATGTGGGAAATGGTTCGCGGCCTGCGCGAGCGCGGGGTGACCATCATTCTCACCACCCACTACATCGAAGAGGCCGAAGAAATGGCCGATCGAATCGGGGTGATCAGCAAGGGCGAGATTATCCTGGTGGAGGACAAGAAGGCCTTGATGCAGAAGCTTGGCACCAAGCAGCTGACCCTGCATCTGCAACGGCCGCTTGCGGAAATCCCCGCGGAGCTGGCCAGCTATCCGCTTGAACTCGTCGACTCAGGGAATCAATTGGTGTTCACCTTCGACGCCCAGCACGAGGACACCGGCATCGCCGACCTGCTCAGGCGTCTCGCCGCGCACGGCATCGATTTCAAGGATCTGCAATCGAGTCAGAGTTCGCTGGAAGAAATCTTCGTCAGTTTGGTAAAGGGCAGCCGCACATGAATTTCCACGCAATCCGCGCCATCTACCTGTTCGAACTGGCGCGCACCTGGCGCACGCTGTTGCAGAGCATCGCTACACCGGTGATCTCAACTTCGCTGTACTTCGTGGTGTTTGGCTCGGCCATTGGCTCGCGTATGGAGGCGATGCACGGCATTCCGTACGGCGCGTTTATCATTCCCGGCCTGATCATGATGGCGCTGCTGACCGAAAGCATCTCTAACGCCTCGTTCGGTATTTACATGCCGCGTTATTCAGGGACGATCTACGAGGTTCTGTCGGCGCCGGTTTCCTATCTGGAGATCGTCATCGGCTATGTCGGCGCGGCGGCGACCAAGTCGATCATTCTGGGGCTGGTGATTCTGCTAACTGCTCGATTGTTCGTCGATTACGAAATTGCCCACCCGTGGGTGATGGCGCTGTTCCTGGTACTGACGGCGGTGACCTTCTGCCTGTTTGGTTTCATCATCGGCATCTGGGCGGACGGGTGGGAAAAGCTGCAGATTGTTCCGTCACTGATTGTCATGCCGCTGGCTTTTCTGGGTGGCAGTTTCTACTCGATCGAGATGCTGCCGCCGCTGTGGCAGAAGGTCACTTTGTTCAATCCAGTGGTGTATCTGATTAGCGGCTTCCGCTGGAGTTTCTATGGCGTCTCGGACGTCAATGTCGGGATCAGCCTGGCGATGACGCTGGGCTTCCTGGCGCTGTGTCTGGGCTTGATCTGGTGGATTTTCAAGACGGGTTACCGGCTGAAGAACTGAGCCTGGCCGTCTTACGGCTACGTACTCATCGCAAAAAAAGCCCCGCTCAGCTCTCGCTGGCGGGGCTTTTTGCTGCGGTCTGTACTTACAGGCCAGCAGCCGCGCGCAAGGCGTCGGCCTTGTCGGTCTTTTCCCAGGTGAAAGCGGTGAAGGTGTCGCCACCAACCGTCATTTCATAGGGGTCACGGCCAAAGTGGCCGTAGGCCGCGGTGGCCTTGTACATCGGGTGCAGCAGGTCGAGCATGGTGGTGATCGCGTAGGGACGCAGATCGAAATGCTCGCGCACCAGGGCAACGATCTTCTCGTCGCTGAGCTTGCCGGTGCCGAAGGTGTTGATTGAGATCGAGGTCGGCTGGGCCACGCCAATGGCGTAGGACACCTGGATTTCGCAGCGATCGGCCAGGCCGGCGGCGACGATGTTCTTGGCCACGTAACGACCGGCGTAGGCGGCCGAACGGTCGACCTTTGACGGGTCCTTGCCGGAGAATGCGCCGCCGCCGTGACGGGCCATGCCGCCGTAGGTGTCGACGATGATCTTGCGTCCGGTCAGGCCGCAGTCACCCACCGGGCCGCCGATGATGAACTGGCCGGTCGGGTTGATGTGGAACTGGGTGTCCTTGTGCAGCAGTTCGGCCGGGATCACGTGCTTGACGATCAGCTCCATCACCGCGTCCTTGAGGTCGGCATGCTTGACCTCAGGGTTGTGCTGGGTGGACAGGACGATGGCGTCGATGCCGACCACCTTGCCACCTTCGTAACGGCAGGTGACCTGGCTCTTGGCATCGGGGCGCAGCCACGGCAGCAGGCCGTTCTTGCGGGCTTCGGCCTGGCGTTCGACCAGTGCGTGGGAGAAGCGGATCGGGGCGGGCATCAGTACGTCGGTTTCATTGCTGGCGTAGCCGAACATCAGGCCCTGGTCGCCAGCACCTTGGTCTTCCGGCTTGCTGCGGTCGACGCCCTGGGCAATGTCAACTGATTGCTTGCCGATGATGTTGATGATGCCGCAGGTGGCGCCATCGAAACCGACGTCCGAGCTGTTGTAGCCGATGTCGATGATGACATCGCGCACCAGTTGCTCCAGGTCGACCCAGGCGCTGGTGGTGACTTCACCGGCAACGATGGCGACGCCTGTCTTGACCAACGTTTCGCAGGCCACGCGGGCGTGCTTGTCCTCGGCGATGATGGCGTCCAGCACCGCATCGGAGATCTGGTCGGCAATCTTGTCCGGGTGCCCTTCGGACACGGATTCGGAGGTGAAAATCGAGTATTCGCTCATCTATCGGTTCCTAATTACCGGTGGGTGAGTCGGCTGTCAGCGGCGAGCCGGGAAAAGTACCGGGTCTGGATCTGAAAACCGTTCTTCAAGCCAATGTAGAGGCTCTCGCCGGGCGTGAGCCCCGCGGCATCGGCCCAACGGGCCAGATCATCCTGTTCGAAGCCCAACCACAGATCGCCGCAGGCCTCCTTGGCCCAACTCTGGTTGTGGCTGCACAGCTCGGTGATCAGCAGGCTACCGCCCACGTTCACCAGCCGCGCCAGTTGCTTGAGTGCTTCACCCGGCGCGGCCAGATGATGCAAAACCATGTTCAGCACAACGCAGTCGGCTGACGGACATTCGTCCTGTAACGCGTCTGCAAGTTTCAGCTCGACATTTTCCAGCGCGTCCTGCTCGCAACGTGAGCGAGCCAGCTCGAGCATTGCCGGGCTGTTGTCCACCGCGACCACGCGAGCGAAGCGATGGGCCAACACGGGCAGAAAGCTGCCGTCGCCAGGGCCGACTTCGAGTGCTGTGGAATCCGAGGACAGATTCAGCGCATCGAGCAGCGCGACCACGCTGTCGTGGTACTGAGGAAGCCCGGCGATCATGTCTTGTCGCGCCTGGAAACTGCTTGCCATTCTTGCGAAGAAGTCTTCGCTGGCTGCGCTGCGTTGGGCATGCACGGCAGCGATGCGCCCTTGTACATCAAACGGCAGGCTCAACTGATCGACCTCTTCGAGCAGGGCAGCCTGCAGCTTGCCACCAAGGCTATCGAGTTGGGGCAGGGCGCGGCGGTAGAAGATCGCGTTGCCTTCCCGGCGCGTCGCCAGCAGGCCGGCCTGGGTCATTACTTTGAGGTGATGGCTGATGCCGGACTGGCCGATGGCAAAAATCTGCGCCAGTTCGAGTACACCGAATGAGTCGTTGGCCAGCGCGCGCAGCACGTTCAGACGCAGCGAATCGCCGCCGGCCTTGCACAGGGCGGCGAGCTGATCGCTGTCGTCGAAAGATATCTGGGGAATGCGCAGGCTCATAGGCAGCGCAGTCTAGTCGCTCGATTTTCGTCCAGCAATGCCAATATCAAAAAGTTTTGATATTGGACAAGCAGCGCTTTAGCTGATCAGGCTGTTGATGCCCATGCCGCAGGACACCAGACCCAGGGCCAACAGAAAGAAGTTCGGCAGCAGATCGAGCAGTCCCTGCAGACGGTCATTGCTCGACAGTTGGCGTGACACCAGGCTGTAGGTGATCAGGATCGAGATGTCGACCAACGCCCAGATGGCGATCAGCGCTAGCGCCTGCGGTGCGAAGGGTTGCGCCGGCAGAATGAAGCCCGGCAGAAAGGCGAGAAAGAACAGGATGTCCTTGGGGTTCGATAGTCCGACCGCCATGGCTCGCCAGAAGTAATGTGCCTGCGAGCGCGGCAGTTCCCTGGCTTCCCCACCGCCGCCACACAGGCCATCAGCGCCGAGCCAGATCAGGTAGAGCCCGCCGAGCACCTGGCCCCATTCTAGAATCACAGGTTTCAGGTCCAGGGCCAGGTAGATCACCATCAGCGCAGCGATCAACAGCATCTGCGCCGAAAGCACACCGCCGAGAATGGTCCAGGCCGGCCAGCTGCGTCGGGCGTCAGCGACAACCAGCGCGACGACCGGGCCAGGGGAGGCGATCAGCAAGGCGACCGCGGCGGCAAAGGCGAGATAGGTGGCGTTCATAGCTCGGTTACCAGTTCGAAGATGCGCGATTGCTTGCCCAGCCTTTCGGTGTAGAAGCGCAGGTTGCAGCTGGCGAAGGTGCGCTGCATCCAGCGGTCGCTGCCATCGAAACGGGCGGTGAAGGGGCTGCGTGCGTGCGCGGTGCGGCGGTTGTCGATGATCAGCAGGTCGCCGCGGCTGAGCCGCACCGGCTCGACCGCGTCCCAAGCAACGGCGCGCAGTCGGTCCAGCGCCTGCTGAGCCCGATTGCTGTAGGCGACCATGAATTGCGGATCGAAGCGCAGGAAAGGCGCGTCAGGGTCACCGTACAGCACCGTCTGATGCTTGTTGATGTCGATGCGCTGGTTCTTTTCGCTGGGGCCGTAGTCGGAGAGAAAGTTGTAGGGCTCGTTGAGAAAGAACGCCTGATCGTCATAGGAAAGTCGTTCGAGGATGCGTTCTACCGAAGCGATGTAAGTTACGGCTTCGGCAGCCGGGTCTTGGCGCAGGCAGAGCAGCAGTAGATAGTCAGGCTGGATCGCGTGGAAGGCATTTTCGGTGTGCAGGTCGAGTTCGGTGTCGAAGCTGTCCGAGGTCGCCGCGCGTGACTGTGTCTGCTGCGGGAAGAAGTTGTTGACGATGCAACCGCCCGATTCCTGCACGTAGCCGATCGGCTCGCCCAGCAAGGCGGTGGCTTGCAGTAGCAGTCGCTCGCTGCGGTCGTCGAGCTTGTTCAGTTCGGTGCGTTTGGCGGGCGTCGGTGGGATCTCGCCGATGTCCGTAATCTGCAGACGGACAAAACCCTTGGTGTTGCCCAATAGCTTGAAGTCGAGGATATCCGCTATCTGCGCCTGACTGAGCCCCCCGTGACGAATACTGGCAGATAAAAGTTGATCGAACTCGCGAGTGGGCATGTCATCCTTCCCTAGCGTTACAAGGCAGAGGCCTCTTATTGAATCGGTGCGAGCACGCGGCGGGCCCGATTGCAGGCGAGTATTGGTGGGCCCTGGAGGGTTGCAAAATGGAAAAAACGGCCATGTCCGATGAGTTTTACTCATGCCAGGGGCCGGCGGCATGACGTTGCGTATGCCGCCGCTTTACGCGCTGCGTGCCTTTGAGGTCGCGGCACGCTTCGGCTCGTTTACACAGGCCGCTGAAAGCCTGTGCATCACCCAGAGTGCGGTCAGTCGGCATGTGAAGACGCTGGAAGAAAGCCTCGGTTGCCCACTTTTCGAACGCCGCGGTTCGCGGTTGGCGCTGACCGATACTGGGCGGCGGCTGGCGCAGGAGCTCAAGGTCGGTTTCCGTACCATCGAAAACGCCTGCATCGCTATCAATCGCCAGCAGGACGCGCTCCGGCTGAAAGCCCCGTCGACGCTGACCATGCGCTGGCTTCTTGGCGCGCTGGAGGGTTTCCAGCTCGACCATCCGCAGGACCGCGTGCAGTTGACCAGTGCCTGGATGGACCTCGATTCGGTGGACTTCCACAACGAGCCTTTTGATTGCGCCATCCTGCTCGGCCATGGCGGGTTCCCGGCGGACTGGAACCGGGTCAAGTTGTTCGATGAGTGGCTGGTGCCGGTCTGTTCGCCGGATTTTCAGAGCGGCTCGCCCTGGACAGCCGCGCGTCTCGCCGATGCAGCGCTGATTCACCCTTCGCGTGACTGTCGGGATTGGCGACGCTGGTTGCAGCGGGTCGGCTGGGTCGAATCAGTCAACTGGCAGCAGGGTAAACTGTTCGACACGCTGGAACTGGGCATTTCCGCGGCGGCGCAAGGGCATGGCATCTCGATCGGCGACCTGGCTCTGGTCGACGCCGAACTGCGCAAAGGCTCGCTGATGCTGCCGTTCGACCAGGCGGTACGCTCCGGCGACAGCTATTACCTGGTCTGGCCGGCGGCCGGTGAAACGCCGCTAGCCCTGACGCGAATGAAGGACTACTTGCTGCAGCATCTGCCGGACATCGCCAGCTGTGGTGTCAGGCTGCTCGGCTAACAGGCAGCGTTGGGGTGGCGTGCCCTTATTCAGTCATTGCCCCGCCCGCCCCGGTAGGGGAAAATGGCCGCCTTTTTCCGCCCCCTTCGTTTCAGAAGCTATCCCGCAGGAGATTCAGCGATGTCCAGCCGTCGTGAGCGAGCCAATGCCATCCGCGCCCTCAGCATGGATGCCGTGCAGAAAGCCAACAGCGGCCACCCGGGTGCCCCCATGGGCATGGCGGACATCGCTGAAGTGCTCTGGCGCGACCACTTGAAGCACAGCCCGACCAACCCGCAGTGGGCCGACCGCGACCGCTTCGTGCTGTCCAACGGCCACGGCTCGATGCTGATCTACTCGCTGCTGCACCTGACCGGCTATGACCTGTCCATCGATGATTTGAAGAACTTCCGCCAGTTGCACAGCAAGACGCCTGGCCATCCCGAATTGGGCTATACCCCTGGCGTCGAGACCACGACTGGTCCGCTGGGTCAGGGCATCGCCAACGCCGTGGGCTTCGCCCTGGCGGAAAAAATCATGGCCGCGCAGTTCAATCGTCCCGGCCACGACATCGTCGACCACAACACCTATGTATTCATGGGTGACGGCTGCCTGATGGAAGGCATTTCCCATGAAGTCTGTTCGCTGGCCGGCACGCTTGGGCTGAACAAGCTGATCGCTTTTTACGATGACAACGGCATCTCCATCGACGGCGAAGTGCACGGCTGGTTCACTGACGACACCCCGCGCCGCTTCGAGTCCTACGGTTGGCAGGTGATCCGCAACGTCAACGGCCATGACGCCGACGAGATCCAGATCGCCCTGGAAACCGCGCGCAAGAGCGACCGCCCGACCCTGATTTGCTGCAAGACCATCATTGGTTTCGGCTCGCCGAACAAGCAGGGCAAGGAAGAATCCCATGGCGCTGCGCTCGGCGATGCCGAGATCGCCCTGACCCGCGAGGCGCTGGGCTGGAAACACGGTCCGTTTGAGATTCCCGCCGAGATCTATGCCGAGTGGGACGCCAAGCAGAAGGGCGCCGACGCGGAGAATGAATGGAACAAGCGCTTCGCCGCTTATGAAACTGAATTCCCTGCGCTGGCATCCGAGTTCAAGCGCCGTATGGCGGGCGAGCTGCCAGCCGACTTCGCCGAGAAGGCGTCCGAGTTCATCCGTGAAGTCGCTACCAAGGGCGAAACCATCGCCAGCCGCAAGGCCAGCCAGAATTGCCTGAATGCCTTCGGCCCGCTGTTACCAGAGTTGCTTGGCGGATCGGCTGACCTCGCCGGCTCCAACCTGACCCTGTGGAAAGGCTGCAAGCCGGTGGTCGCCGAAGATGCTTCGGGCAACTACATGTATTACGGCGTGCGCGAATTCGGCATGAGCGCCATAATGAACGGCGTCGCCCTGCACGGCGGCCTGATTCCGTACGGCGCGACCTTCCTGATGTTCATGGAATACGCCCGTAACGCGGTGCGCATGTCCGCACTGATGAAGCAGCGCGTGCTCTATGTCTTCACCCATGATTCCATCGGGCTTGGCGAGGATGGCCCGACGCATCAGCCGATCGAGCAATTGACCAGCCTGCGCACTACGCCGAACCTGGACACCTGGCGTCCGGCTGACACGGTTGAATCCGCGGTGGCCTGGAAGCACGCCGTCGAGCGCAAGGACGGCCCGAGCGCGCTGATCTTCTCGCGCCAGAACCTGCCGTACCACATCCGCGACAACGAAACCGAAGCTGCCATCAGCAAGGGTGGGTACATCCTCAAGAACTGCGTTGGCGAGCCTGAGCTGATCCTCATCGCCACCGGTTCGGAAGTCGGCCTGGCCGTGCAGGCCTACGACAAACTGACTGAGCAGGGACGCAACGTGCGTGTCGTCTCGATGCCGTGCACCAGCGTCTTCGACGCCCAGGATGCCTCGTGGAAGCAGCACGTGCTGCCGGTCGAAGTCGGCGCGCGTATCGCCATCGAGGCGGCCCACGCAGACTACTGGTACAAGTACGTTGGTCTCGACGGTCGCATCATCGGCATGACCACTTACGGCGAGTCGGCCCCGGCTGGTCAGCTGTTCGAGGAGTTTGGCTTCACCGTCGACAACATTCTCGCGGTCGCCGAAGAGTTGCTGGAAGACTAACGAGTCGCTGCATGCCTCAAGCTTCAAGCTGCAAGCCGGGTCGCCCGCGTTTCTCTTGCAGTTTGAGGCTTGAAGCCTGGAGCTCCGCTTATGCTCAACCGACCCTACCGCATCGCGCTCAACGGCTACGGCCGTATTGGCCGTTGCGTGTTGCGTGCCTTCTACGAGCGCAACGCAGCGTTCGATTTCGAGATCGTCGCGCTCAACGATCTCGCTGATATGGCGAGCCTTGAGTACCTCACCCGTTTCGACTCGACCCATGGCCGCTTCCCTGGCGAAGTGACCGTGGACGGCGATTGCCTGCACCTGAACGGCGATTGCGTGAAGGTGCTGCGCGAGCCGACGCCGGAAGCGGTGGACTGGCGCGGCATGGACGTCGACCTGGTGCTCGAGTGTTCCGGCGCCTACAACACGCGTGCCGGTGGGGAACGCTTTCTCGCCGCGGGCGTTCCTCGGGTATTGTTTTCCCAACCCATGAGCGGGGCCGCTGACGTCGATGCGACGGTGGTCATGGGCATCAACCATGAGCAACTGACCGGAGCCGAGCGGCTGGTCTCCAACGCGTCCTGCACGACCAACTGTGGTGTGCCGCTGCTCAAGCTGCTCAACGATGCCATCGGACTCGATTACGTTTCGATCACCACGATTCACTCGGCGATGAACGATCAGCCGGTCATCGACGCCTATCACCATGACGACCTGCGCCGCACCCGCTCTGCGTTTCAATCAGTGATTCCGGTGTCCACCGGGCTTGCGAAAGGCATTGAACGACTGTTGCCGGAACTCTCGGGGCGGATTCAGGCCAAAGCGGTGCGTGTACCGACGGTGAACGTCTCTTGCCTGGATATCACCGTGCAGACGTCCCGCGATACCGATGCCCAGACGATCAACCGGATTCTGCGCAAGGCCGCTGAGTCCGGGCCGCTACATGGCCTGCTTGCCTACACCGAGCTGCCCCATGCCAGTTGTGATTTCAACCACGACCCGCATTCGGCAATCGTCGATGGCAGCCTGACGCGGGCGTCCGGGCCGCGGTTGGTGAACCTGCTGGCCTGGTTCGACAACGAATGGGGGTTCGCCAACCGCATGCTCGACGTGGCCGACCACTATTTGCAGGTTGCCCACCGCTGACCCTGCACCGCTTTAAGACATCGCCGTTCTTGAACTTAAGGAAGATCACATGACCGTTTTGAAGATGACCGACCTCGACCTCCAGGGTAAGCGCGTGCTGATCCGCGAGGACCTCAACGTGCCGGTCAAGGATGGCGCAGTGAGAAGCGACGCGCGCATCCAGGCCTCGCTGCCGACCATCAAGCTGGCGCTGGAGAAGGGTGCTGCGGTGCTGGTTTGCTCGCACCTGGGTCGTCCCGAAGAGGGCGTATACAGCGAGGAAGACAGCCTCAAGCCGGTTGCCGACTACCTGAGCAAGGCGCTCGGCCGCGAAGTGCCGCTGGTCAAGGATTACCTCGATGGCGTTCAGGTGCAGGCCGGTGAGCTGGTGCTGCTGGAAAACGTGCGCTTCAACAAGGGCGAGAAGAAGAACAGCGACGAGCTGGCGCAGAAGTACGCCGCGCTCTGTGATGTCTTCGTCATGGATGCCTTTGGTACTGCCCACCGCGCCCAGGGCTCGACTCACGGCGTGGCCAAGTTCGCCAAGGTCGCCTGTGCAGGCCCGCTGCTCGCTGCAGAACTGGATGCGCTGGGCAAGGCGTTGAAGACTCCGGCTCAGCCGATGGCGGCCATCGTGGCCGGTTCCAAGGTGTCGACCAAGCTGGACGTACTCAACAGCTTGAGTCAGGTCTGCAACCAACTGATTGTCGGCGGTGGCATCGCCAATACCTTTCTCGCGGCGGCTGGCTTCCCGGTAGGCAAGTCGCTGTATGAAGCCGATCTGGTCGACACCGCCAGGGCCATCGCGGCCAAGGTCAGCGTGCCGCTGCCGGTCGACGTGGTGGTCGCCAAGGCCTTCGCCGAAGATGCCGAAGCTACCGTCAAGGCGGTGGGCGATGTTGCCGATGACGACATGATTCTGGATATCGGCCCGCAGACTGCGGCCAACTTCGCCGAACTGCTGAAGTCCTCGAAAACCATTCTCTGGAACGGCCCGGTCGGCGTGTTCGAGTTTGATCAGTTCGGTAACGGCACCAAGGTGCTGGCTCAGGCCATCGCGCAAAGCCCTGCGTTCTCCATCGCGGGCGGCGGTGACACCCTCGCGGCGATCGACAAGTACGGTGTCGCTGAACAGATTTCCTACATCTCTACCGGCGGCGGTGCCTTCCTCGAGTTCGTCGAGGGCAAGGCTCTGCCCGCTGTCGAGGTGCTGGAGCAGCGCGCAAAGTAGAACGGCTGATGGCCTTTTGTCGTTACAAACGTAACGGCAAAAGGCAACCCCTGCGGCGGGTTGCGGTCTCTGTTCTGTCCAGACAAGGAATGGAGACTCACCATGCGTTTTTTCGCACTAGCTGTTTGCTGTCTTGGCCTGGCCGGTTGCGCCGGGGGCCCGCCGGACTCGCTCTGTGAAGTGATCGACCCGCCACCGGCACAGAGCCCGACCGCGCAGAACGATCAGCGTATCGAGATGCAGAGCACGGGTGACCCGACCGTAGGAACCGCTGCAGATATGCAGGATTGTCCCTGAACCAGCTTGGAGGACCGATGAAAGGCCTGCTCATTTCGATCGCTGCGTTACTGCTTGGCGGGTGCGGGCACTGGCAATCCGGCCCGGATGCGCCCTTCGTGGGCTGGAAATGCCAAAGTGCGCAAAATATCGCCTGGCGCTACGCGGATGAAAGCCACCAGACGGTGGAGCTTAAAATCGGAAGCAGCGAAGAGGTCCATAGGTTGCGCAAGGAACCCGTGACCCGCGGCGCTTTCTATAGCGATGGCGTTGTGGCCTTCCATGACAAGGGGACTGGTGCGCTGGTCTATCGACTGGCTGATGACAAGCTGCTCGCCCATGGCTGCAACGCGTCGCTGATCAATATTTGATCGAAAGACCGGCGATTTTCCCTGCTTTAAGGCCTTTTTACCGGGTCTGATGGCTTTTGAGCCGTCCACCACTACAATGCCGCGCCATACCGCGCGGTGCTTGAACACCGTCAGCCCTTGCGGCAGGCTTTACACGATTAATCGACCCTAACCGGGAGAAAGGAAAACATGGCACTCATCAGCATGCGCCAGATGCTCGACCACGCTGCCGAATTCGACTACGGCGTGCCGGCCTTCAACGTAAACAACCTCGAGCAGATGCGAGCCATCATGGAAGCGGCCGACAAGACCGACTCCCCGGTGATCGTCCAGGCTTCGGCCGGTGCTCGCAAATACGCCGGCGCACCGTTTCTGCGCCACCTGATTCTCGCAGCGGTGGAAGAATTCCCGCATATCCCGGTGGTCATGCACCAGGACCACGGCACCAGCCCTGACATCTGCCAGCGCTCGATCCAGCTGGGCTTCAGCTCGGTGATGATGGACGGCTCGCTGCGTGAAGACGGCAAGACACCGTCCGACTACGAATACAACGTCCGCGTCACTCAGCAAACCGTCGCCTTTGCCCACGCCTGCGGTGTATCGGTGGAAGGCGAGCTGGGTTGCCTGGGCTCTCTGGAAACCGGTATGGCCGGTGAAGAAGACGGCGTCGGCGCCGAAGGCACCCTGGATCACAGCCAACTGCTGACCGATCCCGAAGAGGCTGCGGACTTCGTCGCCAAAACCAAGGTCGACGCCCTGGCCATCGCCATCGGCACCAGCCACGGCGCCTACAAGTTCACCAAGCCGCCAACCGGCGACACCCTGTCGATCCAGCGCATCAAGGAGATTCACCAGCGCATCCCGGACACCCATCTGGTGATGCACGGCTCCTCCTCGGTCCCGCAGGAGTGGCTCAAAATCATCAATGAGTACGGTGGTGACATCAAGGAAACCTACGGCGTGCCGGTCGAGGAGATTGTCGAAGGCATCAAGTACGGCGTGCGCAAGGTCAACATCGATACGGACCTGCGGCTGGCCTCTACCGGTGCGATCCGCGAGTTCATGGCGAAGAACCCCAGCGAATTCGACCCTCGCAAGTACCTGGCAAAGACCGTGACCGCGATGCGCGATATCTGCATTGCGCGTTACGAAGCGTTCGGTACGGCTGGCAATGGCTCGAAGATCAAGCCGATTTCCCTGGAAGGCATGTTCGAGCGCTATGCGCGCGGCGAGCTCGACCCGAAGGTCAACTGAGTCGATGCGTTGAATAACGAGCCCGCCCAGTGCGGGCTCGTTGCGTTAAGGAGAAACGCGAAGCTACTGCGGTCAGGCTAGCAGCTGCTGAATTTGACTGCGCAAGGTGTCTAGCGAGAACGGTTTGGCCAGAATCGGCGCGGACCGCGCGATTTCACTACCGGATTCATGGATTTCGATGGGGTAGCCGCTGATAAAGATGACCTTGAGTTCGGGGCGCAGCTTCAATGCTGGCTCAGCGATCATCACCCCGGAAACACCGCCAGCAAGACGGTAATCGGTCACCAATAAATCGAGTTGCGGCATAGTCGCCAGGATCTCGAAAGCCCGTGGTGCATCGGCTGCCTCCAATACCTTATAGCCTTCGCCAGCGAGGTAATCAGACAGCAGGGAAAGGATGTGAGGTTCGTCTTCGACGAGTAGAACGACTTTATCGGGTGCTTGGCTCATCGGAGCAATTCTCGATGTGTTTCATGAAACATAGTGCGGCGCTGAGGCATTGATCCACGCGGATCAGCGTTGGAGCCAGCGCTTTCCAGCAAGTTCAGCGATGTGCGGCCATCCGTCAACTGCTTGCTGTGCTTTTACGCGATTTCCGCGGTTTCACATGCGTTGGCAATCGATAATCGTGCCGTTAGGCTCGCCTCTTCATCACCGGAACTCGCTCATGCCTGAAGAAAATCATCGTGCCATTTCAGAACTGACGTTGGACGATTACCGTACCAACGCTGAAGCGTTTCGTGAGGGTACTCGGGACCACGATGTCAGCCAGAACATCGACGCCTTGCTTCGACATATTCAGGGCGAGCCGCCGCTGCGTATTCTCGATTTCGGCTGTGGCCCTGGCCGGGATCTCAAGGCGTTCACCGCGCGCGGGCACATTGCGGTCGGCCTAGATGGTGCAGAGCCGTTCGTCGAAATGGCGCGTGCCGAAACCGACTGTGAGGTGGTGCACCAGAACTTCCTGGAGCTGGATCTGCCAAGCGAGTCGTTCGATGGCATCTTTGCCAATGCCGTGCTGTTTCATCTGCCCAGTCGCGAGATCGCCAGCGTCTTGTCGAAGCTGCACGCGGCGCTTCGTCCCGCAGGGGTGCTGTTCTGCTCCAATCCACGTGGCGACAATCAGGAAGGTTGGAGTGGCGCGCGCTACGGCAGCTGGTATGACTGGCCGACGTGGCGACGTTTGCTGCAGTCAGTCGGGTTCATCGAACTGGAGCATTACTATCGCCCCTCGGGGCTACCGCGCGAGCAACAACCGTGGCTTGCAAGCGTCTGGCGCAAGGCTTGAGCGCTCGACAGCGAACTTCGTTTTTTGTTCGTCAGCAACGCAGAATGCATGCCGTAAGCGTAACTGTCATGCGTTTTGCATGCGTACAAAACGCTATTATGTGACGCAAGTCGCTGAAATTATGCGGATTTTTATGGTTGCCCGGTTGGCATGAACGATGCTCTAGCTACGTACGCTGGAACATAACCGGAGTACACAATAATGATTGCCGCTGAAAAAGTTCTCTCTGCCGCGTTTCCCGAATTCGAAGTCATCACCGCACCTCGTCCGGACGGCGGGCTTCTGCTAACGCTTCGTAACGATGATCGTGAGGTCATCAAGCGGGCCCTGTCCAAAGGACAGACCCAGACGAATATCCAGCTTGAGTGGGTCATCAGTTCGGTCCGCCGTGACCTGGCGCTGGAAGCGGGAATGTCGCCCGCTATCGCCCGGCTGCAGAGCCAGAGCCGCACCGGACTGCCCACTTACGATTACGCCTGAGTCAAACGGCAGGTCTGCACCGCTGTAGAGCTGCCGTTTTCAGCTGCGCCCCCGTGCTGACGATCAGGCCGAAGAGCCTAATGCAGCACAAACCTGATAGAGGAACTCCCCCATGAACGCCATCGACCTGTTGATCGACGATCACGAGAAAGTCAAAGACATCCTGACGCGCCTCACCGACACCACCGAGCGCGCGGTCAAAACCCGTACCGAACTGCTGCAAAAGCTGGAAATGGAAGTATCCATCCATACCCAACTGGAAGAGCAGATTCTCTATCCGGCCTTCAAGGAAGCAGGCGGCAAGGAGGAAAAGTCCATGTATCACGAGGCCAAGGAAGAGCATCGCACGGTCGATTCACTGGTATTGCCAGACCTCAAAGCGACTGACCCCTCGACGCTTGAGTTTTCCGGACGTGCAAAGGTCTGCAAGGAATTGCTCGAACACCACATCGAGGAAGAGGAATCCGAGATGTTTCCGGCGGCGCGTGAGCTGTTCAGCGAAGACAAGCTGAACGAGATGGGGCAGCAGATGGAAGCGCTGAAGAGCCGTCTGAAAAAGGAATTCGCTGCCAAACAGGCCGCCTGATCGAATGGTGCCGGGGCGCAATGCCCCGGTGTAGTCGGTCGGCCCAAAGCAGCAGCTCCGCTCCGCCCCGCTGATCTGCATTAGCTTTTACTGCCAGACTTAATGGTGCTATTGCCTGGTGCGCTTAGCTGCCCGTCGTTGATCAACATATACGCACGCAGTACTCGCAACCGCCGGGCGGACTGGGCATCCAGGCGTGGCACTCCAGACTGCCTGCAGGGTCAGTTTTCATAAGGATTGACTCATCGCCCGCAGGCTGCATGCGGGCAGGCTGTATGCGCGATAGACGCTTGGAGGTATTGATGCGATTGGCCTATTTATGTGCCCCTATCATCGGCTTGGTTCTGGTGGGTTGCGGCCAGGATGATGCTGATCGGGAGGTGGCGACGCCCGAGCCTGCAATCGAAAAGCCTGAGGCCCCTTTCACGGGCGCGCCGCCCTCCAACGACGGACAGGGTGCTGGCCCCGAAGCCGGTGCGCCGCTGGCTACCGGTGCGGAGGGCAACATGGACACAGCGCCAGCGGACAACGGCAGCGGGCTGGGCACAGCATCCGGCGCCGGTACCGCGCCCAACACCACACGCGGTGCGCCAGGCGCCGCTCAGTAAATGCCGGAACTAACCAGATGCACGTGTCGGTCTTCGTGATGCATTGGCGTAACGTACCGCACGGCAGGAGACTGAGATGACATCCAGACTGATCGCCATGACAGCGGCACTTCCACTGGCACTGACATTGGTCGGCTGCTCGCCAGACGAAGAACCTTCAGCGCTGCGCAACAACGAACGAAACCAGCAGGAGTACCAGAACACCGCAACCGACCCGGCTGGCCCGCGTGAACTCTCGCCGCCGTCCAACCTGGCCAACGAGTAGCTAGACGTACTGCGCCGCGGCATAGCCCGAGGCCCAGGCCCACTGGAAGTTGAAGCCGCCAAGGTGGCCGGTGACGTCCAGTACCTCGCCGACGAAATACAGCCCCGGCGACTTCTGCGATTCCATCGTCTTGGATGACACCTCCCTGGTATCCACGCCGCCGAGGGTCACCTCGGCGGTGCGATAGCCTTCGGTGCCCGCCGGCACCAGCCGCCAGCAGGCCAGCCGCTCGGCGATCTCGATCAGCTCGTTGGCTGAGTACTGTTTCAAGGGTTTAGAGACGAACCAGTGTTCCGCCAGGAGCCCTGCCATCTTGCGCGTGAACAGTTCGCCAAGCAGCGTTTTCAGTTCGGAGTTGGGACGCTCCTGGCGCTGTTCCTCCAGCCATTCGCTCAGGTTCAGATGCGGCAACAGGTTGATTTCGATCGCGTCGCCCGGCTCCCAGTACGAGGAGATCTGCAGGATCGCCGGGCCGGACAGGCCGCGATGAGTGAACAAGATGTTTTCGCGGAAGCTCTGGTCATTGCAGCTGACCAGGCAATCCTCGACTGAGGTGCCAGACAAGGCCTCGCACATCGACTTCAATTGCGGCTCGGTGATAGTGAAGGGGGCCAAACCTGCACGGGTCGGCAGTACCTTGTGGCCGAACTGCCGCGCCACTTGATAACCGAATCCGCTCGCGCCGAGTGTCGGAATCGACAAGCCGCCGGTGGCGATGACCAGTGACTGACAGGCTACCAGTCCCGCACCGGTCTGCAGCAGGTAGCCATCTTCCGTTTTGGCGATGTTTTGTACGGCCGTCTCGAGCCGCAGGTCGACGCCGGCCTGCTCACATTCTTTCAACAGCATGCCGAGGATGTCGCTTGCCTTGTTATCGCAGAACAACTGGCCCAGCTTTTTCTCGTGGTAGGGCACGCCGTGGCGGCTGACCATCTCGATGAAGTCCCACTGGGTATAGCGGGCGAGCGCGGATTTGCAGAAATGCGGGTTGCCGGACAGGAAATTGGCCGGCTCGGTGTAGAGATTGGTGAAATTGCAACGGCCACCGCCCGACATGAGGATCTTCTTGCCGGCCTTGTTGGCGTGGTCGATCAGCAGCACCCTACGGCCCCGCGCGGCGGCTGAGAATGCGCACATCAGCCCGGCGGCACCTGCGCCGATCACCACCACGTCCGTCTGCACTGCCAGCTACCTCGCCCGGAAAATGCGCGATGGTACTCCTGCCGCTCGTTGGCTGCAGCCTGGACTCCCGCCATCCGACGGGCCGGGCATCCCAAACGGCGCTGGTTGTGATTAGCTGAGGTCACCTACACTGAGGTGCCCTGGGAGCGGACTGTGCTGGGGTTACAGCAAGGTAGGTACGACATCATCAACGACTGGTTCACGGTCAGGCATGCGGACTACGCAACGTACAGCCGTCCCTTTCTGCAAAACCGGGTGCGTTGGGTGCAGCGGAAGGGTGACGGCATCCAATATGAGGGACGTGAAAGTCTGCGCACTTACGAAATCGTGCTGACCAATGGTTATGCCTATAGCGATGAGCTGGCAGACGACTCAACACTCAACAAAGGCTACGCCAATAACTTCGTACAGGCGGCACGAATGCTGCTGGCCGATCGCGCTGATCTGGCCCTTGAGGACGAGCGTACTGTGCTGTTTCACTTCAATAGTTCGCTCAAAGAGGTGAGTGATGGGCTGAGTTTCGTGCCGGGTGAATTCAGCATTCGCGATTTGTCGTTAGTGGTGCGTAATGACCATCCGCAGCAGGCTGCAATCATTGCGGCCTTCAACCGCGAGATCGAGGCGATGGTCGAGGACGGCACCTACGCGGCCATCTTCTCGCGCCATGGTCTGCCTTCGCCGAATTCGCTGCCTCAGCCTTGAGGCTGCGGATGTTGCCGCAACAGGTGCGCGGCCATGCTGCGTAGTGGCGCCAGCTGACGGCAGATCAGGCCCAGTTGGGTTTGCAGCAGCCGGTGGCTGTCGTCGATGTCCTCCGAAGCCTGCTCCAGCTGTTGCGCCAGCGCTTCTTCGGCCTCGCTGTAAACAGCGACCGGTTGGTTGTGTTGCAGCCCGTTGGCCAGTTCATCGAGGCTGCTCGCCAGTTGCTCTGCGGCGCTTTCCAGCATGTCGTCACGGGCATCGACCGGCAGGCTCTCGCGGTGCGCACCCAGGCCTGACAGATAGTTGAGCAACGTGTGCGAGAGGATCAGGAAGCGAAAGCCGGTTTCGGCGTCCTTGCGAAAGTGCCCGGGCTCCAGAAGCATGTTCGACAAGGTGGTGGAGAGCGCCGCGTCGGCGTTGTGCGCGTTGCGCCGCGCCAGTCGATAGGCCAGATCATCGCGCTTGCCGCTTTCGTACTGCGTCATGATCTGCCGCAGATAATCGGCACTGCGCGCGAGCGTATTGGCCACGACCTGATTCAGGCGCCGACCCTGCCAGTCCGGCAACACGAAGAATACGGCGACCGCCGCAATCAAGCTGCCCAGCAACGTATCGACCAGGCGCGGCCAGAACAGCCCGTAACCGTCACCCACCTGATTGAAACAGAACAGCACCAGCAGGGTGATCGCGGCGGTTGCCAGGGTGTAGCGGCTGCTGCGAGTGGCGAAGAACACGACGCCGGCGATCACCGCGAACAGCGCCTGTATCTGCTGGCTCGGAAACAGGTCGAACAGCGCCCAGCCAACCGCCAGGCCAAGCGCCGTGCCCGTCACGCGCTGGACCAGCTTGATCCGGGTGGCGCCGTAATTGGGTTGGCAGACGAATACAGTGGTCAGCAATACCCAGTAGCCCTGTTCGGGGTGAATCGTGTGAAGCACGGCATAGCCGCAGAGCAGCGCCAGG
Source organism: Stutzerimonas stutzeri SDM-LAC (assembly GCF_000235745.1). Lineage (GTDB taxonomy): Bacteria > Pseudomonadota > Gammaproteobacteria > Pseudomonadales > Pseudomonadaceae > Stutzerimonas > Stutzerimonas stutzeri_H. Next base: position 78,260 of record NZ_AGSX01000043.1, read on the forward strand.
CTCATGCGCAGGGCGTGGCGAAACAGCAGCGAGGTGGGTGTCAGCTGCAAGCGGATACGGTTGAACGCATCACGCAATGACTGCGGCTGTCGGTCCAGCAGGCTGCTGTCCTGCTCGCCTTCCAGGGCGTCTGGATTGGTCGCCGTGGACAGCTGGCGCTGCATGGTCGCCAGATTGCCGGACAAGGCGCGCAATGAGCGCAACAGCCCACGCCATGCTGGGTTGCTCTGCAAGCGCAGGTGTTCGAGCGACGACTCCAAATCGGCCAGCGCCTGTGCATTGGCTTCGCTGTAGCGAAACGGCTGGCGCAGCTGAACGGCATTGGCGAGGTCCGCGCATGCCACGCCTTGCAAGCGCAGCAGCCTTCCGCAACGGAATAGCACGTCGCTATGGAAGAACGCCTCGGCCAGTTCCTGGTAAGGATAGTGCGAAGAACTGACGCGCTCATGCAGGTCCTGTGCAAGGAAATAGAGCTTGAGGTAGTGGCTGATCTTCACCCCGGGCCGACCATTGCCCAGGCGATGCAGAAGGGTTTCCTTGGTGGCGTTCAGCGCGCTTACCACTCGGCCATTCTGCTGCGCCAGTTGCAGGCGACGTTCTTCGACATCCAGCTGGCGCACTGGCTCGAAGAGCGCGGCCTTGAGTTTGTAGTACTGCCCCAGCTCACGGTACAGGCGGGCCAGGCTCTGCTGTACGGGTTGGTGCGCGAACAGCGCATTCCAGAGAACCGAAAGCAGGCCGTACCAGGTCGCGCCCGCCAACAGCAGCAGCGGATCGCGCCAGGGGTGCAGCGCTTCGCCGCCGCGCTGGTCGGCAGCGATCATGCCGTAGATCGATAGAATCAGCGTCGCCTGGGCGATGGTCGCGTAGCGCTCGCCCAGCGCGCCGAGCATCACCAGGCTGAACGCCGACGCGGCCATGCCGAGCGCGAATAACAGCGGATAGGGGAACAATAACTGCACTGAAGCCGCGGCGATGCTGAAGCACACCAGCGTGACCAGCAGCGCCGATAAGCGGCCTAGCCAGCTGTCGTCGGTTTCTGCCAAGGCGCTGGCAATGACGCCGAGGAACAAGGGGATCGCCATTGCGGGCTGTGCGAAATACCAGCTCAAACCCATGCTGCCGGCGAGTGCGATCAGTACGCGGAAGCTGTAGCCGAACTTGTCCAGCGCCCAGAGCTGGCGCAGGGAGTGGCTGAGCAAGGGTGAGCGCATATATGTGAGTCGGGCCTGGCTTCGATAAGAAGATTGGACGTCGGTCGTGCGCTGACGTCACGGCAATCGAAGCAAAGCTTATACCGTCCATCCGTCTCGCATCACCGGAACGAAACCGCACGGTCATCGTTTAGCCGTATTCGTCAGGCTTCATTCATGCCGCCCCCTCCCATTCCTATAAAAGAGGACACCGCATGAACCGTGAACACGATGCCAGCCGCCGCAGCCTGCTCAAAGGCGGCGCCATCACTGCCGCAGTCGTCGCCAGCACGCCGTTTTTGGGTACGCTCGAAGCCTTCGCTGCACGTAATGCACAAGGTCGCGGTGCCGGCCTGGTTCGCAGCAGCTACGGCCCGTTGCGTCCGACCAAGGACCTGAGCACCGGCCTGGAGTTGCTCCAGCTGCCCGATGGATTCCAGTACAAGAGCTTTTCATGGACTGGCGACCTGATGGAAAACGGCCAGCCTGTACCGACATCGCATGACGGCATGGGCGTCATCGAGGTGCGTCGCGGCCAGCATGGCCCGGAAATCGTGCTCGTGCGTAACCATGAAGCCAGCACCGGCCCGCTGATCGACGCCACCGGCATCTACGATGACGTGACCCTGTCCAACAGCCAGCGTCCGGCCGGCGGCACCACCAACCTTTATGTCTCCCGCGACATCATGCAGCCGGTACGCACCCTGCCGAGCCTAGGCGGAACCCGTACCAACTGTGCCGGCGGCGTCACGCCTTGGGGCACCTGGTTGTCCTGTGAGGAAACCACTGCGGATTACAGCTCGGTGGGTGGTCGCGCTCACGGCTACGTATTCGAAGTGACTGCAGATCCCGCCCTGACCACCGGCGAGCCGATTATCCAGATGGGACGCTTTGCCCATGAAGCGGTTGCCGTAGACCCGCGCAACAGCTACGTCTACCTGACCGAAGACGCCCGCAACCGCGCCGGCTACTACCGTTACATTCCCACCGATGCCAGCCAGCAACCGGGCTCGCTGGCCGTGGGCGGCATCCTGCAAGCCGCGCGGGTTCGCAACCTTGCGTCGGCCGACTTGCTGGCGCCGAAACAAGGTGACAGTTATCAGCTCGAGTGGGTCGAAGTGCCTAACCCGGACCTGGAGCCGCAGCCCGAGGGCAGTGGGCCGTTCGCCCAGGCTCGTCGTGCCGGCGGCTTGAGCATGAGCCGCGGCGAAGGCATCTGGTACAGCGAAGGCAAGCTCTACATCGTCGATACCAGCGCCGGAACCGACAGTCAGGGACGTGCCGGTTATGGCAACGGGGCGGTGTGGGTGCACGACCTGGCCAACGACCGCTTGACCTGTCTATTCGCCTCCACCGACGCTGAAATCGCCAACAACCCGGACAACATCACGGTCAGCCCGCGCGGTGGTTTGCTGCTCTGCGAAGATGGCGGCGGTGTGCAGGATACCTACGGCTTCGGTGAGCGCCTGTTGGGCCTGACCACAGCAGGAGAGGCTTACATCTTCGCCAAGAACAACGTGGTGTTCGATGACGTCCAGGCCGCTGCGGCCGGGAAGAACGTATCCGGTGGCGACTACCGCAACCGTGAGTTCTGCGGCGCCTGCTTCGACCCGACCGGCCATTTCCTCTTCGTCAACATCCAGACCCCCGGCATCACCTTTGCCATCTGGGGTCCCTGGGCGCGCGGTTCGCTGTAACCCGAGTCATCGGCGAGTCGAGCGAAAGGACTTCTCGGCTCGCCAGCAGCGCCGTTCGCTTGATCGGTCGAGTGAGTTGGCGCTGTTTCTTCGAGACGGGCAATCCGTTTCGTCACGAGCCTGTATGCGGAGATGCGACAGGCTCGTTTCTTCCAGTTCGGCTAGAGCGTGCGGACTTTCAGTGAGCGGCCTTTGATCTTGCCGGCGTTGAGGCGATTCAAGGCCTGCTTGGCCACGTCGCGCTCGACGGCAACGAACGCCTGGAAGTCGAAGATCGCAATCTTGCCCACCTGCTTGCCGGGAATACCCGCATCACCCGTCAGCGCGCCGAGAATGTCGCCCGGCCTCAGTTTGTCCTTGCGTCCAGCACCGATGCACAGCGTGACCATCGGCGGCTGCAGCGGGCCGCCCGGCTGCGCTTTTAGCTCGCCCAGCGGCTGCCAGTTGAGCGGCGCTTTCTGCCGGTCCTCGATCGCCTGGGCGCGGTGGCCTTCGGCTGGAGCGACAAGGCTGACAGCAATGCCTTTCTTGCCAGCACGACCGGTACGTCCCACCCGGTGAATATGAATTTCTGAATCTCGCGCCAGTTCGACATTGATCACCATGTCCAGCGCATCGATATCCAGCCCGCGGGCCGCGACATCGGTGGCGACCAGCACGGACAGGCTGCGGTTGCTGAACATGGCCAGTACCTGATCACGGTCGCGCTGTTCCAGGTCGCCGTTCAGCGCCATGGCGGAGATGCCTTTCGCGGTGAGGGCGTCGACCAGTTCCTGGCACTGCTGCTTGGTGAAGCAGAAGGCCACGCAGGTCTCCGGTCGGAAGCTGGCCAGGACATGAATCACGGCCTGCATGCGCTCTTCGGAGTCGATTTCGTAGAAGCGCTGCTCGATCTGGGTGTCGTCATGCAGGGCTTCGACCTTGACCTGCTGCGGGTCGCGCATGAAGGTCGATGCGAGTTGCTTGATGCCGGCCGGGTAGGTCGCCGAGAACAGCAGGGTTTGCCGCTTGCTCGGGGTCTGCCCGATGATTTCGGCAATCGCGTCGTAGAAGCCCATGTCGAGCATGCGGTCGGCTTCGTCGAGGATCAGCTTGTTCAGGCCGTCGAGTTTCAGGGAGCCCTTTTTCAAATGCTCCTGAACGCGCCCAGGCGTGCCGACGATCACATGCGCGCCATGTTCCAGCGAGCCGATTTGCGGACCGATGGACACGCCGCCGCACAGTGTCAGGATCTTGATGTTGTCTGCCGAGCGCGCCAGCCGGCGCAGTTCCTTGGCAACCTGATCGGCCAGTTCACGGGTCGGGCAAAGTACCAGCGCCTGACAGCCGAAATAGCGCGGGTTGATCGGTTCCAGCAGCGCAATACCGAAGGCGGCGGTCTTGCCGCTGCCGGTCTTGGCCTGCGCGATGAGGTCCATGCCCTTTAGCATCACGGGCAGACTCTGAGCCTGAATCGGCGTCATCTCGGTGTAGCCGAGCGCGTCGAGGTTGGCCAGCGTCGACGCGCTGAGGGGCAGGGTGGTGAAGGCTGAACTGGGCACGGTAGTCATCTGCAAGAGGAAGTGGCGCGCAGTCTAGCAGGCAGCCCACTTCCACGCGTGCCGTCCGTGGCCGTCCGTGGCCGGCACTTCGGGCGGAACGGATCGCGGCGATGATCGGTCCCACTGGAATCAATACAAAGTCAGGAGGCCGTTTTGTCCCGTTTGTTGTTGCTGTTGAGTGCGTTAACCCTTCCCGCCATCGCCGCCGAACCAACCTTGTTCGGCCGCTATGAGCAGATCAAAATCGAAGACCTCGGCAAGACCCTCAAAGCCAAGATGGACACTGGCGCGATGACTGCCTCGCTGTCAGCGCGCGATATCGAGCGTTTCGAGCGCGACGGGGAAGACTGGGTACGATTCCGCCTGGCTGTCGAAGGTGCTGGAGACACGTTCTATGAACGCCCGCTGGCGCGTATCGCCGAGATCAAGACGCGTGCAGAGGAGGCTGATCCCGACGATGACACTGACCTCGAGCGTGGCCCCGATGTCGCTGAGCGGCCAGTGGTGGAAATGCAGCTGTGCATCGGTGATCGGTTGCACGAAGCGGAGGTCAACCTCACCGACCGCAGCCATTTCCGCTACCCCTTGCTGATTGGCGCCACGGCGATCCGCGACCTCGAGGCTGCCATTGACCCTGCGCAGAAGTACACCGCAGGGCGGCCCACTTGTTGAGGGCCTCCGGTCGCGAGCGGCGCTGCGAGTGAGATGAGTTCCGGGCGCACTGCACTGCACCGCCACGCCGTTCGGCAAAGGGCTATCGGAATCGTATTGACGCCGCCCAACCCTTTCTTCTTGTCATGTCTCGTTCAAATGATCGGCGGCATCTATTTATGCCAAGTCTTACGGGAGATGGCGTTGGTAATTAGAGCTGTTAAAGCCGAATTAAAGTAGTTAGGTGCCTGGCTATAAAACAGTCGCTATTAGTTAATGCCGCTTATTAGTATTGTTTTGTTTAATAGCCGTGCATTGGGTAACTGTAATCTGTATGCGCAAGAGTTAACTTGTTCATGCAGGATGGTTTTAAGGCCTGATGCCTGTTTGCAGACGCAGCGGCTTGAGTTCCTATACTTCGGATTGTTCGTGACCGATAAGTCAAAAAAAGGCTGGCAGGATCCGCTCTGGCATCGGGCGTCAGGAGCCAAGCAGCGATATCTCCATGGAGCGAAAGAGAGGACTGTCAGGGGCACTTGCTCATCGCTGTCTACAACGAATACCGATCCTTACTAGCCGGGTCATGCGGCCGGCGTTGAAGCATTGTATAGGTCCGGTCGGCATGTGACGTTAGCGGCAGTCAGACTAAAGTCGGGGCTATCTTTCTGTAACACATCCTTGGTAGATTCACGATGTAGTTCCCTTCACCCGTAATAAAAATAAGACGGAGAACGTCATGGCCGACGCCGATAGAATAAATGCTGATGCGTACTGGAAGGCGAATGTTCGCCTCATAACATGGAGCTTGGTTGTTTGGGCTCTGGTCTCATATGGCTTCGCCATTGTCCTGCGTCCAATGCTCTCCGGCATTGCGGTTGGGGGATCGGACTTGGGGTTCTGGTTTGCTCAACAAGGATCCATTCTGACGTTTCTAGTTATCATCTTCTTCTATGCGTGGCGGATGAACAAACTGGACCAGAAATTTGGTGTTGAGGAGTAAGCCAGCATGAGTCAATTTTGGATCAACATGTTGTTTGTGGGCGCCTCCTTTGCGTTGTACTTCGGTATCGCATATTGGGCCCGTGCTGGATCGACTAAAGAGTTCTATGTCGCCGGTGGTGGCGTTCATCCCGTCACAAACGGTATGGCGACTGCGGCGGACTGGATGTCTGCAGCGTCTTTCATTTCCATGGCGGGTATCATCGCTTCCGGCGGTTATGCCACATCAACCTATCTGATGGGTTGGACGGGTGGCTACGTTCTGCTGGCCATGCTGCTGGCACCGTACCTGCGCAAGTTCGGCAAGTTCACTGTGCCTGACTTCATCGGCGATCGCTTCTACAGCCGTGGCGCGCGCCTTGTCGCTGTTGTTTGCTTGATTCTCATCTGCGTAACTTACGTAATCGGACAGATGTCCGGTGCCGGTGTAGCGTTCTCGCGCTTCCTGGAAGTAAGCAACAGCGCCGGTATCTGGATCGCTGCAGGCGTCGTGTTCTGCTACGCCGTATTCGGCGGCATGAAGGGTATCACCTACACGCAGGTTGCTCAGTACGTCGTGCTGATCATCGCGTACACCATTCCTGCCGTGTTCATCGCCATGCAATTGACCGGCAATCCAATCCCCGCATTTGGCCTGTTTGGTACTCACGTCGAGTCCGGTATACCGCTGCTGGAGAAGCTGGATGCCGTAGTCAATGACCTGGGCTTCCAAGACTACACTGCTGACGTCGATAACAAGCTGAACATGGTGCTGTTTACCCTGTCGCTGATGATCGGTACGGCTGGTCTGCCTCACGTCATCATCCGCTTCTTCACCGTACCGAAAGTATCAGATGCCCGCTGGTCCGCCGGCTGGACTCTGGTGTTCATCGCGCTGCTGTACCTGACTGCTCCGGCCGTTGGTGCCATGGCTCGTCTGAATCTGCTGGACACCATTTATCCGGAAGGTCCGCAGGCCGAAGCGATTCGCTTCGAAGAGCGTCCTGAGTGGATGAAGACGTGGGAAGAAACTGGCCTGATCACTTGGGCAGACAAGAACGGCGACAGCCGTATCCAGTTCTACAACGATGCCAACGCTGACTTCGCTCCGACTGCTGCAGAGCGTGGCTGGAGTGGCAGCGAGCTGGTGGTTAACAACGACATCATCGTCTTGGCTAACCCGGAAATTGCCAACCTGCCAGGGTGGGTCATCGGTCTGATCGCTGCGGGTGGTATTGCGGCTGCGCTCTCGACTGCTGCGGGTCTGCTGTTGGCGATCTCCTCTGCCATCAGCCATGACTTGATCAAGAACATCATCAATCCGAAGATCAGCGAGAAGGGCGAGATGATGGCTGCCCGTATCTCGATGGCGTGTGCGATCGTTCTCGCAACCTGGCTGGGTCTTAACCCGCCTGGCTTCGCGGCACAGGTGGTGGCATTGGCGTTCGGTATTGCCGCTGCGTCCCTGTTCCCGGCCCTGATGATGGGTATCTTCTCCAAGCGCGTGAACAGCAAAGGCGCAGTAGCAGGCATGATCGTGGGTCTGTGTTCCACACTGGTCTACATCTTCCTGTACCTCGGCTGGTTCTTCATCCCGGGCACGGCGTCCTTCGCCAACACGCCTGACAACTGGATGCTGGGCATCTCCCCGCTGTCCTTCGGTGCAGTAGGTGCGATCATCAACTTCGCAGTTGCCTACGCTGTGTCGATGGCCACCGAGGCCCCGCCGCAAGCGATTCAGGATCTGGTCGAAAGCGTTCGTACCCCAAAAGGTGCTGGCGCTGCGCTTGATCACTAATGTAGCCAAAGGTCAGATGTTGCATCTGATCCGCGGTTGAGGCACAAATCGGGCTTCCATCTGGAAGCCCGATTTTTTTAAGGAAGCAGTACATGTTCTGGCATCTAATCGCTGCAATCGTTGCCGCATTGGCAGGCGCGGGGATCGCGCTGTTGCTGCGTAACCTGTCTCGCAAGAGACTGCCGAAGTGGATCGTCCCGGCATTCGCTGGGCTGGGCATGCTCGCCTACACCATCAACTATGAATACACCTGGTTCGAAACCAAGCAAGCGCGGTTGCCCGAAGGCTCTGTGATCGTTGCAAGCGAGGAGGGCGAGATGTTGTGGCGCCCGTGGACCATGATGTTCCCAATGCCGCTGGGCTATACGGTACTGGACGGCGCCAATGTGCAAACCGAAGAGACGAGCAAGGGGCGCGTTGCCCGTTTCGTTCTATACCGATTCAAAAAACAGCATCTGATGTCCACCGTAACGAGCGGCCCGCATCAGTTACTCTGCGATGAAAAGGCGCTGTTCAGGTTGAATGAGGCGGGCCAGGCGAAGATCGAAACCATGACCCTGCTGGATGCCGATGCGCCGCTTTATCGGGTCATCTGTGCTGGCGAAAAGCCGTAATTCTCGCAAGTGGGAGTCGCGGCCCAGCAGCTATGAAATGTTGGCGGCGCGCATCTGAACGGATGCGCACCGGCCTGAATCAAGCTGGCGGATGTCAAGACGTGCGCTCGCAGCAGGTAGTCTGGTGATCCGCAGCGATCACCAAGCGTGGCGGACGCCGCAACGCAATCACCTGAGCTAAAACCCATCTCGCAGAGCGCTTTTCGGCGATTTACTCACCGCATAACCCGCATTACTGCCGCGTGGCACGGGGGCTCGGTTTCTCGCTAGCCGCGTCTCCACGACGAGTCAGAGCCCAGACGCTGAGTAGCGCGGGTAGACCAAGGCCAAGCCAGGCTGCCACATCCCACCAGCCATCACCGAGCAGAGCAGCAAAGAGACCGGCAAAGCCGAGCATGGCAATTAACGTTGGCAGTATGAAGGTCGAATCCCGCCAGCTCATGCGGACACCTCGCGCATGGCCGCTTGCGCCCCTCGACGACGAACCCACCACAGATACAACCCGCTACCCAGCACGATGATCGTTAGCACGTCGAGAACGGCCCAGAGAATCTGCATCGGCCGACCGCCGTAGTCACCGAAGTGCAGGGGTTGTGACAGGCCGAGGGCATCCATGTACCACGGGCGCTCGCCTACTGCAGTCACGTCCAGCGTCTGGGCATCGATCAGCACAGACGTGAGCAGATGCGAAGTCAGATGAGTGCTTCCATTCATGAATACGGAGTAGTGGTGCTCACTGGAAAAACGGGTGCCTGGAAAAGCGATAAAGTCCGGCTGCATACCCGGCGCTGCCTGCGCGGCGATTTCCAGAAGGTTGCTTGCGGGCGCGCGCGACGTCAGCGGTGGCGCGTCACGGTAGGGCTCGAGCATCGCCGTCAGCGACTCGGCACGCCAGGCCTCGATCAGCAGGTCTGCGCAGGCACTGACGACACCGGTGACGCCAACCACCAGCGCCCAGCTGAGTGTGACTACGCCAATCAGGTTATGCAGGTCCAGCCAGCGGGTACGACTGGAGCGATCACGCCGGACCTGAGCGAATTCCAGGCGGCGCATGAACGGCGCATAAAGCACGACGCCAGAAATGATCGCCACGATAAACAGAATACCCATGACGGCCAGGAACAGCTTGCCGGGCAACCCCGCAAACATGTCCACATGCATACGCAGGAAAAACATCATCAGGCCGCCGTTGGCCGCGGGCATCGCAACCGCTTCGCCGGTACGGGCATCGAGCATGAAGGTATAGGAGGAGTTCGGTTCGGTGCCGGCCGTTGCGGCCGTGATCGCCACGACGCCATTGGGCTCGTCCGCTTCCCAGCCAAAATACTGCACCACCTCGCCCTCGCGGTGCCGCTCGGCGGCGGTCACCAGTTGCTGCAGATCGAGATGTGGCGTATCGGGCGCCATCTCGCGCAACTCTGGAGCGTCGCCAAGCAGATGCTCCAATTCGTGATGGAAGATCAACGGCAATCCCGTGACCGCCAGCAACAGCAGAAAAAGCGTGCAAATCAGGCTGGTCCAAGTATGGACGAAGGACCAGCGGCGGATGGTTTTGCTTTGCATCGGGTAAATCCTGTAAAGACAAAAGCCGGCCCAGAGGCCGGTCTTGAATTGACGCTGAGTCAGAACTCCAGTTGCGCCGAAAGCTCTATGGTGCGAGGAGCGCCAAGGTAGTGGCTGCTCAGCCAGTATTCTTCGTCGGTCAGGTTGCTCAGATTGGCGCGTAGTGTCAGTGCACGGTCATCGGCTAGTGCGAGGCGATAACGGCCACCCAGGTCGAAGGTGGTGAACGAGGGAATGGTGTTGTCGTTGGCTTCGTCGGTGTATTGCTCGCCGGTGTAGAAGGCACCGCCTGTGAGCGTCAGGCCGGGTACGGCAAAAATTGCGTACTCGCCATACAGTTTGGCCAGTCGCCGCGCCACGTCGACCGGGCGATTGCCGTCGTTGGCAGCGTTCGCCGCGCCCTCTACGACCGGATCGAGCAAAGTGACGCCGCCCACCAGCGTCAGTGCTGGGGTAACGTTGCCCGTTACGCTGAACTCCAGGCCCTTGTTGTTCTGCATGCCATCCTGAACGAAGAAGTTGGCTGCATTGGTGTAGGTGTTGGGCTTCTCGATGTCGAACAGCGCAACGGTGTACAGGGCACCGCCGAGCTCGGCTTTCGCGCCGATCTCATACTGTTCGCTGACGATCGGCGCCAACGCCTGGCCGGCGTTGTTGGTGCCGCTTGGCGCCACGCCGCCCGTCTGCAAGCCTTCGATGTAGGTCGCGTAGGTGGTCAGCCATTCCACTGGTTTGTAGACGAGCGAAACGTTGGGCGAGGTTTTGGTCTCGCTGTAATTCTCGATGGCCGGAGCGCTGCCGAACGCCTCGACCCAGACGAAGTTGTCGCTGAAGGTCTTGATGCGCGAGTGGGTCACGCCAAGTATCGTCGACCACTGCTCGTTGAAGGTGATGACATCTCCGACCAGCACACTGTCGGACTGGGTGCGGCTGGATAGATGGTAGTCGCCATCGCCCAAGTCGTAATCCGGCTTGGCGACTTGGGGAGATTTGTCGAAGGAAGCTGCGCCGCACAGTACATCTACATATTGCGGTCCATTACCTGTATTGCCGCAGAAGGTACCTGCTGTATAGGGGATGTAATCGCTGTTATAGCGCACCCGGGCGATGTTGCCCTGGTAGCCGAGGGTCATCTCGTGGCCGATGCCTGCGGTGTCGAAGGCTGCATCGAGGAACAGGTTGCCCGAGGTCTCTTCGGTCTCTACCGGGGCGAAGGCATACAGCGGCTGCGTATACAGGCCGGCAGAGTAGACGGTCGGCCCGGTGTAGGCGTACTCGCTGGTGTATTGGCTGTAGCCCAGCGCGCCGCGCAGGCTGAACACATCGTTCAGGCGCCACTGGAAGCGGCTGCCGATACGGTCGTGGCGGCTGTCGTTGTAGGCCCAGCGCTGGCTGTAGAGCTGGTCGTTCTCCAGATCGTCGGCGTCGGGCCGAAACGCCTGATTGCCGAAGTACCAGTAGCTGGTCAGGCCGCGCGTCTCGCTCTGCTTATGTGAGGCGTCGAACTGGATAAGCAGGTCGTCGCTGACGTTCCAGTCCAGCGCGACGCTGGCCATGTGGCGGCGTTCGACCTGGCCGTCGATGGCCGTCTCACCATCCTGGGCGAGCAGGTTGACGCGGTAGGCGAAGCGACCTTCGCTGTCGATCGGCCCGCCGAAGTCGCCGTGCAGGTACTGGTTCTCGCCGCCGGGAGTGCCATAGGTCACGCTGTTGTAGCGTTCGGCAGTGGGGCGTTTGAGCACGTAATTGACCAGTCCGCCAGGGCTGGCCGGACCATAAAGAAAGCCGGACAGGCCACTGAGGATCTCCAGCCGCTCCATTTCCTCGATGAAGTTGCCGCCATCGTAGCCGTTGCTGAAGCGCAGGCCGTCATTGGCAATGCTCAGGTTGCCGACGCCGCTGAAGCCACGAATGGCCACCGCACTGGCGTAGCCGGCGCTGGTCGGGGAGGTAAACTGCGTGGTCGGGCTGAGCTTGAAGATGTCGTCGCTGGAGGTGGCCTGAATATTGTCCATCAGCTCCGAGGAAATCACCGTGACCGAATAGGGTGCATTCTGAAGTTCCATTCCTCCCAGGGCGCCGACGTTTCGTACGGCGCTGGCGCGATAGCCGCTTTCTTCGCCACCGTTGGCCAGCGCCTCGGTTGCCGTCACGGTCACGTCCGGCAGCGCCATTGCATTGGTCGCGGCAGGCTGCACGCTGTAGCTACCTGCCGCACTCTGGCGCAGCTCAAGCCCAGTCCCTCGCAGGGCTTCGTGCAGCGCACCCTGGCCATCGAAGCGGCCTTGTACCGGCTCGGCCATGCGGCCGCGGGCCAAAGCGGGATCGATACTGAGCACAAGTCCTGCTTCGGCGGCGATGCGGTTCAAGGTCGAGGCCAGAGGTGCGGCGGGCAGGGAGTACTCGCGGACCTCGCTAACAGCCGTTTCGCCGTTGGGCGTCTGGGCCATTAGTGGCAGTGGCGCGACGGCAATAGCAACGGCCAGAAGGCTGGGGCGGAACAGTGAAAGCGATGGCATTTGTGAATAACTCCCGGATAGGAATATGTCTCAGTTATTCAGCAGGCCGGATGAGAAATGAAAAGTGATAGGGGGCGCTGAATTTTTTTGGAGTCTGCTGGGCCGCTGCCGTTACCTGGCCGGATCGCCGGTGGGTTGCGCTGGAACCACCTTGACCCACCAATCGGTGTGCCGCTCGATCCGCACAGGCAGGCTGGGTGGCAGCGCTGCCAGCGCACGATCAGTGTCGTGCAATGGAAAGCTGCCGCTGATGCGCAGGGATTCGAGGCTCGGATCGAGACCCAGATAGCCCTGGCGGTACTCGCCGAGTTTTGCCAGCAGCGCACCCAGTGGAAGGTCTTCCGCCACAAGCATGCCCCGGCTCCAGGCGTCTGCAGCAACCGGCGCTGCCTGGTTCTGGTCGAGATGATCGCGGTGCATCAGTACCTGCTCGCCAGCCTGCACCGTGCGACCAGCCTGCAGGTCACCCGGAAGCGCTGCTACAGCGGATCGGAGTACCACCAGACGGGTTGCATCACCTTCTCGCCGAACGATGAATCGCGTACCGAGCGCGCGCAAATCGCCTTGTTCGGTTTCAACGATAAAGGGCCTTGGGTCGTTGCCCGGTGCGGTTTCAACAAGCAACTCGCCGCTGTGTAGATACAGTCGGCGCTGTCGCTGATCGAAGCGAATATCTACCGCGCTGCGGCTGTTCAATTGAAGTCGGCTGTTGTCAGCCAGCGCAATGCTCCGCTGTTCTCCAGCACCGGTGCGCTCGTCGGCTATCCACGCTGAGAGCGGCTGCGATTGCAGTGCCAACCCCACACCCAAGGCACACAGCACTGCCAGGCCGAGAAACGCACGACCAGCTGTCCGTCGTCCGGAATGCGGGTTGATCTGCAGCGCCCGCCTTGCAGGCGGGGAATTAATGGTGCCCAGGTGCTGGTCGATGCCGCCCAGTTGTGCCCAGGCTTTGGCATGTTCGGCACTCTGATTCAGCCAACGCTGAAGCTCCATTCTGACCTGAGCGCTTACGTCACCATCGCCAAGACGCAACTGCCAGGCGATAGCCTCATCGAGTACCGAGGCCGATACCGGTTGCCGGTCGATACTCATTTTGGTTCACCGTAAACGGCGATATAGCATTGGCGCAGCGCCTGAGCGAGGTACTGGCGTACGCGGGGAACCGATACGCCGAGGCATGACGCGATTTCAGCGTGCGTCAGGCCGTCCAGGCGGTTATAGAAGAAGGCTGCACGTGCGTTGGCTGAAAGCTCGCCGAGCATCAGGTTGACTTCGCGCAGTGCCTGAAGCACCTGCAACTGTTCTTCTGCGCCAGGTTGCGTTTCTTCTGGCTGCAACGCCAGTTCATCGAGGTAGGCCCGCTCCAGCGCACTGCGACGAAAATGATCGATTAACAGACCGCGGGCGATCGTCGCCAGCAAGGTGCGTGGCTCACGCAGCTCGCCCATATCGTCACGCTTGAGCAACCGCAGAAAGGTGTCCTGACTCAGGTCCTCGGCGCGGTGAGGGCACGCCTGATGGCGGCGTAGCCAGTTCAACAGCCAATCGCGATGATCGCGATACAGCGAGCCCACGAACTGTTGATGGGTCGACCCAGCCGACAAGCGAATGCTCCAAGGCCGACGAACGGCCAGTAACGAGAACTATTCGCACATGATCGCAAGTTGCCGCCAATGGCGCAATGTGGATATCGCCCGGCGCTGTCCCGCACTGCTTGGTCGAGCGTTACATGAACTGAGCCTGTTGCCGCTTGCGCCAGTTCGCCAGGCGCTGGTTAATGGCGTTCAAGCTATCCAATCCCTGTCGGTGTGCCTTGCTGAACAGGATCAACGCCAGCTCGGCAGTGGCCAGCGCATCGGCGCTGGCGTGATGGCGCTGCAGCACATGCAGACCGAAATGCGCGCACCAGTCGTCCAGACCATTCTGTTTCGGACGGTTGTCAGGGCAGAGCATCGGCGCGAGCTCGGCGACATCGATGAAAGGATGACGCAGCTTGTAACCGAGCGTCTGTCTCAAAGCCCGATTCAGCATGCGCTGGTCGAAACCTGCATGGAACGCCAGGATAGGACTATCACCGACGAATTCCATGAGATCCAGGAGCGCTTCGGCGGGGTCTTCACCGGCTTCGAGTTCGCTCGGTGCAATTCCATGGATCAGGACGCTTTCGTTGACCTTTTGCGCCGGGCGCAACAAGGTCGACTCGAACTGATGTCCCAGCTGGATTCCGCCTTGATCGATCACCACCGCGCCAATAGACAGGACGATGTCGCGGCGCATATCCAGGCCGCTGGTTTCCAGGTCGAGCACGACCATGCGCTGCGTCTGCAGAGGACAAAGGCCCAGCGCAGTCGGCGCCGCAAGCTGATCGCGCCGTTGCAGCTGTTGCAGTTCGAGGGTCGGGCCGCGACGTTTGAACCAGGGCATATTCATAGCTGATAGCGAACCGCCAGGCTGCTCTGCAGGCGCTGCGCCTGGCGAAAGGATTCACGCAGGATACGCCGATCCAGGTGATTGAGGGTGTCGGGGTCGAGCCGGTTCGAGTAGGGCTGGCCGTCGCGCGCCTGCTGTTGGTGCTGCAGCATGCGGGTTTGCTGGATGAACTGGTAGGCCTCTTCATAGGCCGCGCCGTCTTTTTCGTCGACGATGTCCTTTTCGACCAGCTGGCGCAATCGGTCCAATGTGTTGCACGCAGTGATGCCGTGGCCCAGCGCAAGCAGGCGAGCGCCGTCGACGAAGGGTGTCAGGCCCTGCACCTTGAGATCCAGAGTCGCCTTGCCGTCACCTTTACGGGTCACAACGAAGTCGCGGAAACGCCCTACAGGCGGACGATGGCGCAGCGCGTTTTCCGCCATCATGCGCTGGAACAACCGGCTCTCACCGACTTCCTCAAGCATGTTGCTGCGCAGTTGCTCGCAGCCCTCGCTGGGGCCCCAGACCGCACGTAGGTCGAAATAGATGGTGCTGCTCAGCAGGTTCTCCGGCGTGGATTCCCGAACGAAGGTACTGAAGCGCCGCCGCCATTCCAGCCGTGACAGGCACAGCTGCGGGTTGCTGGCCATGATGTTGCCCCTGCACAGGGTGAAGCCGCAGGTGTCCAGATCGCGGTTGATACGCTCTGCGAGCGGCAGCAAACGGCCGCGGATATGCGCGGCTTCGGCCGCATCGGCGGCCTCGAAGAGGATGCCGTTGTCCTGATCGGTATGCAGGGTCTGCTCGCGGCGCCCTTCACTGCCGAAACACAGCCAGGTGAAGGAAATGCCCGGGTCGCCAAGCGCTTCGATGGCCAGTTCGATTACGCGACACACCGTATGGTCGTTGAGCAAGGTGATGATGTGGGTGATCTGCGTAGAAGACGCGCCGTGGGCCAGCATGTTGTCGACCAGCTGCAGAATCCGGCTGCGGATGATCACCAGCGTCTCGACGCTGTCGGCGTGGGAGATCGCCTGCGCCAGGTGAACGAGGTCGACGCGCTGCAGCGAGAACAGATCGCGCTCGGAAATTACCCCTCTGAGCAGGCCTTTATCAACGACGCAGACGTGAGCGATGTGGCGCTCGGTCATTGCAATGGCGGCGTTGAACGCGGTTGCATCCGGTGGGAGATGGAAGGGGTCTTGCGTCATGAACTCAGCGATCGGCGCGGACAGGTCAGTCGTCCCGGTGCCGATCACCCGGCGCAGATCGCGCAGAGTGAATATGCCCTGCGGGTGCAGTTCGAGGTCGGTAATTACAATGCTGCCGACGTTGTTCTCGTGCATCAATGCCACCGCATCGGCTAGCGGCATGGATGGCAGGCAGGAGACCGGATGGTGCAGGGCAAGATCACCGATACGTGTCTCCAAGGAGTATTGCTCGCCCAGGCTTTCCACCGCCCGCATCTGCGCCTGCTGGTTGACCAGGTCGAGCAGGCTGCTGACGCCACGCATGGCGAAGTCACGGAATGCCGCGGATTTGGACACCAGCTTGACGAAGGCGGGCTTGCTCAGCAGATAGCAAAAGGTATCTTCGGCGGCGAAGTGCCCGGTACGGGTAGCGCGCTCGCCCATCAGTGCGGCCATGGGAAAGCACTCGCCGACGATCACTTCGAAGGTGGTGTCGGTGCCGCGCTTGCTGGTGTGTGGGCGTTGGCCGTGCACGCGACCCTGCTTGATGATGTAGAAGTGCTCGACGACACCGTCATCGGGCGAAATGATGCAATCGCCTTCGCTGTAGAAGCGCAGCTGGCAGTTCTCCACCAGGTAGGCGAGGTGTCCCGGCTCCATCTGGTTGAACGGCGGGTACTTGCGCAGAAACTCCATGGTCCCGTGGATGTTCTGCAGCACAGCGGTCTTGCCTGCCTCGGCGAACGCATCGGCTTTGCTCATGGTTCGGTTCCATTTTTTGCGCCCAATGGTGGGTTGTGGGTCCGGCGGGGCACATTGGACGTAAGTCTAGTCGCTGGTGGGCTACGTCCGGCTGACACGAATCAGTGCATGCAGCCGCAGTGTTGCAGGGTTTATACGCATAAAAAAACCGCCCGATGCTGACGCAAGGGGCGGTTCCTTCAATGGCAGGAGGTCATCACGGCAGCGTGAACAACACCTTGACCGAATCGTTGACCGCAGCGCTGTCGACATAGCCGATGGCGTCGGCTTCCGCCGCGACCTTGGCGACCACCGCCGCCTCGTCGGCGACGCTGGCCATCGGCTGGCCTTTGCCGGTGAACACCAGGCCGGACCAGTAGGACTTCAGCTGCGACTCGTTCTTACTGGTCACTGCCGAGTAGAAGCTTTCCTTGGCCGGTGTCCAGTCTTTCAGGTCGACGCCCTTCATGGACTTGTCCTTGCCCAGGAAGATATTGGCGACCTCAGATTGCGAAGGCGCCTTCGCCGCGCCTGGATTGACGATGACGGCGACCTCGGCCTGAGCCAGGGAAGCCAGGCCGAACAGCGCGGCAGCGCCGAGGATGCGAATGGATGCTTTCATCGGGACGCTCCTCAGAATACGAAATCGACGCCGACGGAAACGATGTCGCCGTCGTAGTTGCGGGCCGGGGCGCCACGGGTGCCAGCGCTGAGGTCGTACACAGCGTTGTTGAACACTTCTTGAGCGTTACGAGTAAACACGCCGTCATAGCCGTTCTTGGTGTCGACGCGCTTGTACTCGCCCTTGACCACGACGGTCGGGGCGGCCTGGTAGTTCAGGCCCAGGGTCCAGGAGCTCTGACGACCGCCGTTGTCATCCAGCTGAGCGTAGGTGACGTGTGGCAGGAAGTCGCCGAAACGGCGGCCACCCATCAGGTAGAAGGAATCGATCGATTCCATGTCGTCATTCTCGATCATGCGCGAGGTCCACTCGTTGCTGCTGACCCAGGTACCGTTGTCGTACTGGTAGCCGATCGAGGTGAACTTTCCTTTTTCTTTGTCCAGTGTGAGCAGGCTCAGGGGCGCAACCACACCCGGGGCTACGGTGACGGTGCCGCTGATGTCGGTGGTGATGTCGGCTTCCACGTAACCGATGCGCAGGGTGCCGAAATCGTTGGTCGCCATGCTCACGCTGGCGCCGAAGAGGTTGCCGTAGTCGATATCGAACTGCTCGTCGTAGGCATAGTAGTCACGGTTCTTCGACTGGCCACCGGCAACCTGGAAGGTCACCGAGCCGTAGGACAGCGGCACGGTGTAGACCGCGTCGACACCTTCGTAGTTGGTCACCTGGACCTGGCTGTAGACCTCATCGGGCAGGCGCAGCCAGGGGTAGCTGTAGCCAACGTCGAGGCTTTCGGAATACATATAGACCGGGCTACGCAGTCGACCGGCACGAAGCATCAGCTGATCGTTAGTCTGCCAGGACAGGTAGGCCCACTCCAGATTGACTTTCCAGTCGTCCTGTTCAGCCTTGGCAGTGGCCTGAAGGGTCATGCCAACGGTATCGGTGATGCCATAGCTCAGCTGCGCGCCGAACTTGGACAGTTGGTCGCCGCGCCAGGAGTCGTTGGTCTGGCCCTGCACACCGTAGCTGCGACTGTCGTCCTCGCCACCCAAGTAAGTGAAGCCAACAGTGCCGAAACCGTTGAAGCGGTATTCGCCTTGGTCCAGCGCGAACGCCGGGGTAGTTGCCAGGCAGACTGCTGCCAGGCCGATAACACGTACTGCGGTCATCAGGATGCTCCTAGAACAATTAAACGCGGAATTGGGCCGTGGCCGCACGCAGGTGATCGCCCGTGCTGACCAGTTGCTCGCCCAACCGGGCGGTGGCTTCGGCGCCGTTTGCGGTTGCTTGTGCGTCCTGCTGCAACACTTGGGTTTCTTGTTGGATAGAACTCGACAGGCCGATCTGCTCCTGAGTGAACTGGGCGATGCCGGCGTTGAGTTCGTCGATCTGGTTGACGGTATGCGTGATGGTTTCGAGCAGCTGAGTGGCCTCGATCGAGCGCTCAATACTCGAGCGGGACTTGTCGCTATTGCTGTTCATGACATTGAGCACGGTATTGGCGCTTGTTTGCAGGCGCTGAATGATTTGCTGGATCTCGGCGGTTGAGGCGGCTGTTTTCTGCGCCAGGTTGCGCACTTCGTCGGCGACCACCGCAAAACCGCGGCCTTGCTCACCGGCGCGGGCGGCTTCGATGGCGGCATTGAGTGCGAGCAGGTTGGTCTGTTCGGCGATGCTGCGGATCACCGTGAGGACCGAACCCACCTCTTGCGTTTCCTCCTCCAGCTGCTCCATGGCCTGAACCGCGCTCATCACGCTGCTGCCCAGATCAGTGATGCCTTTGGACAGGCTGCTCACGTGCTCACGCGCCGTGGTCGCCTGACGCGCGGCGGAGTTGGCTTCTTCGGAGGCCTGCTGCGAGCGCTGGGCTACTTCTTGAATGCTGCCCGTCATGGTGAGGATGTCGCGCGTGATGGAGTCGGTGTGGTGCTGCTGCGACTTGGCGTTTTCTTCCGAGCCTTGAGTCAGGTTGTAGAGCTCTTTCGATACCTGACCGAGCGGGCTGGCCGCTTCGACGATCTGGCGAATGGTGCGTTGCAGCTTGTCGAGGAAACCGTTGAACAGCTCGATCATCGCGCCGATTTCGTCGTTCGATTGCACATTCACGCGTTGGGTGAGGTCGCCATCGCCACGGGCAATCGACTGCAGTGATGCGATCACGCCCCGCACGTTGATCATGACGCTGCGAATCACCAGCCAGGCACCAAGGCCTACCACGACGATCAGCACCAGGCTGAGAATGATGCCCAGCCGCGTCGTGGTTTCGTTGGCTTCGCGGGTTTCGGCGAGGGTTTGCTGGAAATCGGCGTAGGCACCTGCACGGAACTCGCTTGCCAGTTTCTGTGCCTGCGCCAGATCACTGGCCATGCGATCCAGGCTCGGTCGCAGGTCATCGAACGAGGCACTCCCGTCTATCAGCTTTGCGGAGGCGCCGAGCGCGTTATCGGCGTAGCCCTTGACCGCATTGCGCCAGCTATCGAGTGCCTGTCGGCGTTGCGGTTGGCCGCTGAGCAGCGTCGTCAGCGCCTGTTGTTGTGCATCTATCTCGCTCAGCACCTCTCGTGCTTCGCCCAGAATGCCCGCTTCGCCCGCCGCCACCGCGTTATTCAACAACCCCGGTAGACGCGAGAACTGGAAGATCACCGCATCGGCTTTTTCGAGTGTCGGGTAGCTGTGACTTTCCAGCATTTCCAGCCGCGAATCGGTCGCCGATAGCTGCAGCGAGGTATAGCCGACATAGAGGATCAGCCCGAGCAATGCTACGGCGGGCACCAGCGAAAGCTTGGCGGTCAGTGAGAGGTTCTTGAACATGCATGGCTCCACATCGGCTGCGAAAACTACGAAATGACGCGTGATAGCTATGAGCCATCTATAGGAGCATAGTGTGACTAGATTTGCTCGTCTGGTCACGATATCGGTTGCCGCACGCCGAACTTGAGCGCCGCTGGGCGGATTCGGAAGATAAAAAAACCGCCCCGTAGGGCGGTTCGTTTGCAGCTGGGCGAGTCTTACAGACCGTTCTTGGCCTTGAACTCGCGACGGCGGCGGTGCAGGACCGGCTCGGTGTAACCGTTGGGCTGCTTGGTGCCTTCGAGGACCAGCTCCAGGGCAGCCTGGAAGGCCACGCTGTTGTCGAAGTCCGGCGCCATCGGGCGGTACAGCGGGTCGCCCTGGTTCTGACGGTCAACCACCGGCGCCATGCGCTTGAGGCTCTCGACCACCTGATCCTTGGTCACCACGCCGTGGCGCATCCAGTTGGCCACGTGCTGGCTGGAGATACGCAGGGTGGCGCGGTCCTCCATCA
This sequence comes from Stutzerimonas stutzeri SDM-LAC, assembly GCF_000235745.1. GTDB lineage: Bacteria > Pseudomonadota > Gammaproteobacteria > Pseudomonadales > Pseudomonadaceae > Stutzerimonas > Stutzerimonas stutzeri_H. Next base: position 99,086 of record NZ_AGSX01000043.1, read on the forward strand.
ACGCGATGTCGTTGATGTCCGGCACCTTGGAGCAGCCGACGCCCTGTTCGACCCAGCGAACCATGTAGCCGAGGATGCCCTGCGAGTTGTTGTCCAGCTCGTTGCGCTTCTCTTCCTCGCTCCAGTTGATGTCTGGCGCCAGCGGGATGGTAAGGATGTCGTCGATGGATGCCTTCTCGCGCTTGGCCAGTTCGACCTGTCGCGCCTGCACGTCGACCTTGTGGTAGTGCATGGCGTGCAGCGTGGCGGCGGTCGGCGAGGGGACCCAGGCGGTATTGGCGCCGGCCATGGGGTGGCCGACCTTCTGCTCGAGCATGGCGGCCATCAGGTCAGGCATGGCCCACATGCCCTTGCCGATCTGCGCCTTGCCCTGCAGGCCACAGGCCAGGCCCACGTCGACGTTGTTGTTCTCGTAGGAGGCGATCCACTTCTCGGCTTTCATGGCTGCCTTGCGGACAACCGGGCCGGCCTCCATGGAGGTGTGGATCTCGTCACCGGTGCGGTCGAGGAAGCCGGTATTGATGAAAACCACGCGCTCGCGCGCTTCCTTGATGCAGGCCTTGAGGTTGACCGTGGTGCGGCGCTCCTCGTCCATGATGCCGACCTTGAGGGTGTTACGCGGCAAGCCGAGAACATCCTCGACGCGACCGAACAGCTCGGTGGCGAAGGCGACTTCTTCCGGGCCGTGCATCTTCGGCTTGACGATGTAGACCGAGCCGGTGCGAGTGTTCTTGCGCGTGGTGTTGCCCTTGAGGTTGTGCATGGCGGCGAGGCTGGTGAACAGCCCGTCCATGATGCCTTCGGGCACTTCGTTGCCGTCCTTGTCGAGGATGGCGTCGTTGGTCATCAGGTGGCCGACGTTGCGGATAAACAGCAGGGAGCGACCATGCAGGGTCAGGTCGCCGTTGCCATCGGCCTTGGTGTAGACGCGGTCCGGGTTCATCGCGCGGGTGATGCGCTTGCCGCCCTTGTCCAGCTCCTCGACCAGATCGCCCTTCATCAGGCCGAGCCAGTTGCGGTAGACGATAGTCTTGTCGTCGGCGTCGACGGCGGCGATGGAATCCTCGCAGTCCATGATGGTGGTCAGTGCCGATTCCATCAGGATGTCTTTTACGCCGGCGGCGTCGGTCTGGCCGATGGGGCTGGCCGGGTCGATCTGGATTTCGAAATGGATACCGTTGTGCTTGAGCAGCACCGCGATCGGTGCGTTGGCGTCGCCCTGGAAGCCGCGCAGCTGCGCTGGGTTCTGCAGGCCAGTGGTGCTGCCGTCCTTCAGCGAGACGACCAGCTTGCCGGACTCGATGCGGTAGCCAGTGGTGTCAGCATGCGAGCCGGTTTCCAGTGGTGCGGCTTCGTCAAGGAAGGCGCGGGCATAGGCAATGACCTTGTTGCCGCGCACTTCGTTGTAGCCGGGGCCTTTGCTGGCGCCGCCTTCTTCGGAGATCGCGTCGGTGCCGTAGAGCGCGTCATACAGCGAGCCCCAGCGGGCGTTGGCGGCGTTCAGGGCGAAGCGCGCGTTCATGATCGGCACCACCAGCTGCGGGCCTGCCATGCTGGCGATTTCTTCGTCGACGTTCTGAGTGGTGGCCTGGAAGTCCTCGGCTTCCGGCAGCAGGTAGCCGATTTCCTGCAGGAAGCGTTTGTAGGCCGCTGCATCGTGTGCCTGACCAGCACGGGCCTGATGCCAGGCGTCGATCTGCGCTTGCAGGTCGTCCCGCTTGGCCAGCAGCGCGCGGTTCTTCGGCGCCAGGTCGTGGATGACGCTGGAAGCGCCGGCCCAGAAGGCATCGGCATCGACGCCGGTACCAGGAATCGCTTCGTTGTTCACGAAGTCGTACAGGACTTTGGCGACCTGCAGGCCACCGACTTGAACGCGCTCAGTCATTACTCGCCTCACTTGGTTCTTCTTCAAATCCGTCGGACTGTTCTTCTTGTAGTCCGGGTCGACGGATACTACATGAAGCCGTTCGGAAAATCAGTCCGCCGAATGGGCGCCTCTAGAGCGCCGCGGGGCGGGGGTTGATGCCGTATCGTCGGCCTTTTCGGCGTGCTTTGGCCCGGCGCGCACGGTGGTTTGTTCTATACCTATGGAGCCGGACGCTGCGGATGTGGTCCATAGCGTTCACGGTCCGCACGGCCCGTATCCGGCGCCGTCTACCCCCACGTCAAGGAGTCACAGATGGATCATCTCGTTCTAACCGTCATTGCAGAGGATCAGCCGGGGCTGGTCGAGCGAGTGGCCAAATGTGTCGCCGAACACGGCGGCAACTGGCTGGAGAGTCGCATGTCACGTATGGCTGGACAGTTCGCCGGCATTCTTCGTGTCGCAGTGCCCGCCCACGCGCATTCCGGCCTGATCGAGGCATTGCAGCAACTGGAGCAGCAGGGCATTCGTGTGCTGGTTGCGCACAGCGGCGCCGAACCCGAGCGCCGTTGGCAGATGATTCAGCTTCAGCTGGTGGGCAACGACCGCGCCGGGATCGTCCGTGACATCACCCAGCTGCTAGCCCGGCACGGTGTGAACCTGGAAAGCCTGGACACCGACGTGATGCCCGCGCCGATGACCAACGAATTGCTATTCCGGGCCGATGCACGGCTGGCGGTACCCACCGAGCTGTCGCTCGATCAGCTGCAGCAGCATCTGGAAACCCTGGCCGACGACCTGATGGTCGAGCTTGTGCTGCAGCCGGTGGACTGAGCGGCAGGCACCCAGCCTGTGAGAGCGGTCTTGACCGCGAAGCTTCCAATCCGCCAGCGGAGGCAGGGGGCCGCTGGACAGCACCTGAAACCAGACGACCGCATTCCGGGCCACCGCGGCGCGTCATTCGCGGTCGAGACCGCTCCCACAAAGTGAGGGCTATGCATTTACCGTGGAATGTCCCGCTCCAAAGGACATTCTTAAGCTTCAAAGCGAGGCGTTTAAAGACCTCGGGACTGATGCCGCCCGTTGCCTCAACCCGCCTTACGCATCAGTCGCCAGGCATCGTAGCTGTACACGGCAAGCCCGGCCCAGATGCAGATGAATGCCAGCTGGCGGTCCGAGGGGAAGGGCTCGTTGAAGACCCAGACCGCGAGAATCAACACCAGCGTCGGCGTTATGTATTGCAGAAACCCCAGCGTCGAGTACGGCAGATGCCGTGCTGCAGCGTTGAAGCACAGCAGTGGCAACAGGGTCACCGGCCCCGCGGCCACCAGCCAAAGGGCCTGTGGTTCGGTCCAGAGCGACCACTCGGTGCTCGGGCCGGTGCCAAAGAAAAACAGCCAGCCAAGCGCAATGGGTAGCAGCAGCCAGGTTTCCACTACCAAGCCTGGCAGGGCGGCGACCGGTGCCTGCTTGCGCAACAGGCCATAGCTGCCAAAGCTCAACGCCAGCGCAATCGACACCCAGGGAAAATCGCCGAGCGTGGCCAATTGCAGTAGAACGCCGACCGCGGCCATCGCCACGGCAACCCATTGCAACGGCCGCAGCCGTTCACGCAACACGATCAGCCCCAGCAGCACGTTGACCAGTGGGTTGATGTAGTAGCCCAGGCTCGCTTCGACCATGTGACCGTTATTCACCGCCCAGACGTAGATCAGCCAGTTGCTGGCGATCAGCACGCTGGAAATCATCAGCACGCCGATTCGTCGCGGATGGGCCAGCAACTCCTGCCACCAGCCGGGGTGCCGCCAGAGGCTCAGCACCAGCGTGCCGAACAGGGCCGACCAAATGGCGCGCTGAGTGACGATTTCCAGCGCCGCGTACTGTTCGATGGATTTGAAGTAGAGCGGAAACAGGCCCCAGATGGAAAAGGTCAACAGACCCAGCAGGTAACCCTTGCGCAAATCGACGGTGTCCATGGACGTCCTGAAAACGGGGGCGGTAGAGAGCCGGCCATTTTGCGCTCGGCGATCCGCTTTGTCTGCCGTTGAGCCTGTATTGGAGCGATGCCCGAAGCATTCGCAAACAGGCTTCGTTGAACGCGTCTGGTCACTGCCCGTCTCACCTTGGGAGGACTCAGCGGTCGCCACTGCGGCCCGACAGCCACACGAGGTGTTCGATGAAACTGCAGAACAAGGTCGCCCTGGTTACCGGCAGCTCCCAGGGCATCGGCCGCGGCATCGCCATACGCCTGGCCCAGGAGGGTGCCGATCTGGTGATCAATGGGCGACGTGATGACGAGCAGGCGCGTGAAACACTCGAGCAGGTGCGCGGCCTGGGGCATCGCGTCTGCTTCATCGCCGCGGATGTGGCGGAACCCGCCAATTGCTATCGGCTGGTCGAGCAGGCCGTCGAGCAAATGGGCCGGCTGGACATTCTGGTCAATAACGCCGGCGTGCAAAGGCACGACGCCTTCCTCGATGTGAGCGAGGCGGATTACAACCAGGTGCTGAACGTCAATCTGCGCGGCCCGTTCTTCCTGTCTCAGGCCTTTGCCCGTCACCTGTGCGACACCGGGCGAGGCGGGCGAATCATCAACAACAGCTCGGTTCACGAAGAGCTGCCCTTTCCAAACTTCAGTGCCTACTGCGCCAGCAAGGGCGGCCTCAAGATGCTGACGCGCAACCTGGCGATCGAACTGGCGCCGCTGGGGATCACGGTCAACAACGTTGCACCGGGAGCGATCGAGACGCCCATCAATCAGACCCTGATGAACCAACCGGAGAAGCTTGCCGGGCTGCTTCAGAACATACCGGCCAAACGCCTGGGGCAGCCGCACGATGTGGCGGGCGCGGTGGCCTTTCTCGCCTCGGACGATGCCGACTACGTCACCGGCACTACACTGGTGATAGATGGTGGACTGCTATGGAATTACAGCGAGCAATGACCGATACCTCTTCGAGCGCTTTCGATTACGACACCCGCGCGGTTTCGGCCGCAGACACCCTGAGTCCGGCGGACCGTTACCAGGAGCTGTTCGTTGCTGTGCAGATGCAACGTGTGTTTGCCGACAGCAAGACCTTCGTCGACTGCGCCCCGCGGCAGCATCCTGAACGCATCCTCGAAGCCTACCGGGCGCAGAACGGCCAGCCGGGTTTCGATCTGCGCGGCTTTGTGCTGGAGCATTTCGAGGTCTATCAGCGGCGACCGACCGAGTTTGTCTCCGACCCCGACAATACCCTGATTGAGCACATCGACCGACTCTGGCCCGTGCTGACCCGTCACCCGCGCCAGCACCCGGAATTTTCCTCGCTGCTGCCGCTGCCCCACGACTATGTAGTGCCGGGCGGTCGTTTTACCGAGCTGTATTACTGGGATTCCTACTTCACCATGCTCGGCCTGGATGAGAGCGGGCATTGCGAGTTGCTGCGGGCCATGGCCGACAATTTCGCCTACCTGATCGACACCTACGGCCATGTGCCCAACGGCAACCGCTCCTACTATCTAAGCCGCTCGCAGCCGCCAGTGTTCGCGTTGATGACCGACCTCTTCGAGGAGACCGGAGTGCATCCGGCCAGCGCTTACCTGCCGCAGCTGCGCAAGGAACATGCGTTCTGGACCGACGGCGACGATCAGCTGCGGCCCGGCGAAGTGCATCGACGCTGCGTCTGTCTGGCCGATGGCAGTGTGCTGAATCGTTATTGGGATGAGCGCGACACGCCACGCGAGGAGTCTTATCTCGAAGACGTCGAAACGGCGCGCTCATCCAGCCGGCCCGCACATGAGGTTTATCGCGACCTGCGCGCCGGTGCCGAGTCCGGCTGGGATTTCAGTTCGCGTTGGCTGGCGGATCCTCAGCGGCTGTCGAGCATTCGCACCACACAGATCATCCCGGTGGACCTGAACAGCTTTCTCTACAACCTCGAGCGGCAGATCGCCCGTCTCAGTCACGCCAAGGGCCAGCATGATTGCGCCGAGGCGTTCGATCGGCGCGCCGAAAAACGTCTGGCTGCGATCGATCATTACTTGTGGAGCGAGCAGCACGGTGCCTATTTCGACTACGACTGGTGCCTGGCGCAGCCGCGGGACAATCTCACCGCCGCGACCCTGACGCCGCTGTTCATCAGGCATGCCAGCGCCGAGCAGGCAGCCCGGGTGGCTGAAGTTGTCCGTGAACGGTTGCTGGCCCCCGGCGGATTGTCCACCACCGAAGCCAGCGGCACGGGTGAACAGTGGGACCGTCCGAACGGCTGGGCGCCGCTGCAATGGATGGGCATCCGTGGACTGCAACACTACGGCCACGATGCACTGGCGCTACAGATCGAAGAGCGCTGGCTGAAGATCGTTTCTTTGCTGTTTGAAAGCGAGAGCAAGCTGGTAGAGAAGTATGTGCTGCGACCCTGCACCGAGCATGCTGGCGGGGGTGAGTACCCGTTGCAGGATGGCTTCGGCTGGACCAACGGCGTGACCCGCAAACTGATGCAGGCAGACCCGACTCATGAAGCTCACCGTTGCCGCGCCGGCCACTGCCGGGTGGAGTGAGCAGGGCGGACAGCCGCGACTGTGGCGGCTCGGCAGCCCTGCCATTTGCGAGCGAGCGTTCCTACTCAACGAGATAGGATGCCTTTTGTAGGAGCGAGCTTGCTCGCGAAGCGTTGGGAGATACCGGCGGCTAACTGACCCGCTTGCAAGAGCGCGCCTGCCAGCAGCGAGCTCTGGCGATCTACCGCCGATACGGGCTCGGCAGCGCGCCGTTCAGATCAAACGTGCCCTTCTCCACGAACCGCTGCGTGCCGAACGTCCTGCCGCCCGCCAGCTTGCCTCGCAGCACATAGGGCACTTCATCCATGCCGATATGCTCAGCCAGGCCCAGCGCTTGCCGCGCGGCAGAGAATGCCGAGATGGTCATCGGCACGCTCAATACGGTCTCGCCGAAACGTGGGATGGTGCCGCTTGCGTCACTGACGCCGCTGGCCAGGTTGCGCCCGTTGATTTCCAGCTCCAGCGCTATGCCGTCGTAATCCAGTGGCCGATCGTTGGGGTTCTGCACCCGCAGTTTCACCGCCATGCGCAGCTCCAGTCCCTCGCCGGGCAGGGCCTGGATGCCGGCGACCTGCACGTTGAGTGGGTCGCGCTGAGAGAAGGCCGCGCAGGCGCCAAGCGTGAGCGTCAGCATGAACATCGTGAGCAGGCGAACAACGGATACGGCTGAGCGTTGGGACATAAGTGCGGTTACTCGGATTTCTTGGAGAGGTTGCCCATGCCTTGCAGCAGCTCCATGGGCAGCGGGAAGACGATGGTCGAGTTCTTGTCGCCAGCGATGTTGCTCAGCGTCTGCATGTAGCGCAGTTGCATGGCGCCGGGTTGGCGGCCGAGCATTTCGGCGGCCTGCATCAGTTTCTCTGATGCTTGCAGCTCGCCTTCTGCATGAATGACCTTGGCGCGCCGCTCGCGTTCCGCCTCGGCCTGCCGGGCAATGGCGCGGATCATCGATTCGTCGAGGTCCACATGCTTGATTTCGACGTTGGCGACCTTGATCCCCCAGGCATCGGTCTGCGCGTCGAGCACCTGCTGGATGTCGTTGTTGAGCTGCTCACGCTCGGCCAGCATGTCGTCCAGATCATGCTTGCCCAGCACTGCGCGCAACGTAGTCTGCGCCAACTGGCTGGTAGCCGAGTGGTAATCCTCGACCTGAATGATCGCTTTTTCGGCATCCAGCACGCGGTAATACACCACCGCGTTGACCTTCACCGAGACGTTGTCGCGCGAGATTACGTCCTGGGTCGGTACGTCCAGCACCAGGGTGCGCAGATCGACCCGGACCATTTGTTGAATACCAGGAATGATCATGATCAGTCCCGGCCCTTTCACCTTCCAGAAGCGGCCCAGCTGAAACACCACGCCACGCTCGTATTCGCGCAGGATGCGGAAGGTGGATGCCAACAGTGCGATCACCAGCACCGCAACGGCGATAAAACTCATTTCAAGCCCCATGTTTCACCTCTTCTCGGTTGACGGCCCGTTGGCCGCAATCACATCCAGTTGCAAGCCATGCCGTGCCACCACGCGAACCTGCTGGCCCACCTGCAGCGGCGCCGTTCCCCTCACTTGCCAGTGCTCGCCGTGCAGCTGCACCCAGCCATTGCCGGGACGATCGGCCTCGACACTGGTGATTCGGGTCAGCGTACCGATCAGCTCGCCATCACCGGTGACCACGGGCTGCCGCCGGGCTTTGAGCGCCATGCTGACGATGGCAAAGACAAGCAGTGCGCTGATGACTCCAAGGGTGCCGATCAGCGCCAATGGAATGCCGAAGCCTGGCACCTCCGTGTCGATCAGGATCACCGAACCGGCGACAAAAGCAGCAACGCCGCCCAGGCCTACCACGCCGAAGCTGGGGACGAAGGCTTCGGCGACCATGAACGCAAGGCCCAGGAGAATCAGGGCGACCCCGGCATAGTTGATTGGCAGCAGTTGCAGCGAAAATAACGCCAGCAGCAGACAGATACCGCCAATGACGCCGCCGGCGCCGGTGCCCGGGTTGGAAAACTCGAAGACCAGTCCGTAGATGCCGATCATCATCAGGATCAGCGCAACGCTGGGGTTGGTAATCACCGCCAGCAGACGGACTCGCCAGTCCGGGTCATGGCGCTCGACCGTGGCGCCAGCTGTCCTCAATGTCTGCGGGCCAGTGGCGGTCTGGATGGTTTGCCCGTCGAGCTGGGTCAGCAGGTCATCGAGGTCGTCAGCCAGGTAGTCGACTACGTTCAGCTCCAATGCCTCGGTTGCCGACAGGCTGACCGCCTCGCGCACGGCCCGTTCGGCCCATTCGGCATTGCGCTCGCGCAGTTGCGCCAGGCCGCGGATATAAGCGGCTGCATCGTTCACCTGCTTGCGGCTCAAGGCGTCGCCGCTCTTTTCCTCTTTCTCGGCGTCCGGTGAAGGCGCCGGTGGGCCGCCACCGCTGCCACCGATCTGCACCGGAGTCGCGGCGCCGAGGTTGGTGCCGGGCGTCATTGCGGCGATGTGACTGGCGTAGAGCATGTAAGTACCAGCGCTGGCCGCCCGCGAACCGCTGGGGGTGACATAGGTGGCAATCGGCACCGGGCTTGCGAGCATCTCCTTGATGATGCCGCGCATCGAAATGTCCAGCCCGCCGGGTGTGTCCAGTTCCAGCACCAGCAGCTGGGCCTCTGCGTCCTGGGCTCGCTGGATTCCCCGAATCACATAGTCGGCGCTGGCCGGGCCGATGACCCCATCGACACGCAGCACCGTGATTGGGCCAGCTCCATGGCTGGCGCCTGGGAAGGCCAGCAACAGCATCAGCCAGAGGAGGCGTTGGGCGACGTAACGGCACATCGAACGTGACCTCGCGTTTCGGCCGGGAGGGATTGCGACAGTTCTAGGAGGATAGTTCAGCTAGACGGAGGTTCCCTGCGACCAGGGTGGTCATTGACTCAAGTCATCAGTGAGGCCCTGCGTGTCTGAACTCTGCCACGCTGCTCGGCCTCACACTGATACGAGACAGAATTTCCAGGACGACAACACAGCCTGGTTGATGGCGTCCTCCCGGCCCTGAGGAGTTTGTATGCGCGTTCATCATCTCAACTGCGGGTGCATGTGTCCGGTGGGGGGCAAGCTGTTCGACGGCTTCAGCTCCGGACTTACCGCGAGTCTGGTGTGTCACTGTCTTCTGATCGAGACCGACACGCACGGGTTGGTGCTGGTGGATACCGGCTTCGGCAGCTGTGATGTGCTGGAGCCGCGCAAGCGCCTCAGCAGCTTCTTCATCACGGTCAACAATATCCAGTTCGAGCGGCGCTTCACGGCGTTGGAGCAGGTGCAGCAATTGGGCTTCAGCCCGCAGGACGTGCAACACATCGTGTTGACGCATCTGGATTTCGACCACGCCGGTGGGCTAGTAGATTTTCCGAGCGCACAGGTTCACGTTCTGCAGCGGGAGATGGACGCGGCGCGCACGACCCACAGTTTTCTCAGCGATCGTCGGTATCGTCACCAGCAATGGGACGACGTCCGTAACTGGCAGTTCTACGAACCGGGCGGCGACACCTGGTTCGGCTTCCAGGCGGTGCGTGAGCTGCGTGGCCTGCCACCGGAAATCATGCTTATCCCGCTGACGGGGCACACTCACGGACACGCGGGAGTCGCATTGCAGACGGATAGTGGCTGGCTGTTGCACGCCGGTGACGCATACTTTTATCGAGACGAAGTTGGCCAGGCCGAGCGTCACTGCACGCCGGGGCTGCGTTTGTACCAGCGGATGATGGAAGTGGATCGACCGGCTCGCCTGGCCAATCAACATCGTTTGTGGACTCTATCGCTGGAACACAAAGATGAGGTGACGCTTTTTTGCAGTCATGATGCCAAGGAGCTGGAGCGCATGCGGGCGAGGACGGTTTGATGAGGCAACCAGACGATGATCGCGTTGGCGGCGCGGTACGCACCATGATGGGCTATGTAAGGTGGATCGGCTTCGTAGCCTGTTCGCTCGCGGCACTAGGGTATGCAGCGATCGGTAACTACAATATGACCGGGCTGATGCTGGCATTGGCCGTGCTGTCATGGCTCAACATCCGGCGCAAGCGCAACAAATCCGAACCGCCTACGGGTTACTAGCGGCGCAGAACCCGACGGCTGACTGTCATGTTCGACCATCCGCTTATGGCGACGGGCTGGGCGTATCTGCGATAGTCGGCGGGCTGAAGCGATACCTGCTCGGCGTTGCACGCGGCTCACAAGGCCGGCGGCATCAACGCATTCAGCTGACCGCATTCCAAGGCCAGCCGCGTTCTCTCCCTCTTGCGCCCGTCGGGTGCCCCAGGCGACTCAAACGGTCGCTACCGGATGCTAGAAATCGCTGCCTTTCCCGGTTGCGGTTGCTCCATCGAAACGCCCCGGCGCGCGGTCTACAGGCGCGCCGATTGCCGCAGGAAAAGGAACCCCTTTGCGCCTACCCGGTCGATTCACAGTAGACCGATTGGCTAATCCAGACCTAAGGGGAACCACAATGGACCTGATCCGCATCATCGTCGCGATATTGCTGCCACCGCTGGGGGTGTTCCTGCAAGTGGGCCTTGGGGGCGCCTTCTGGTTGAATATCCTGCTGACCCTGCTGGGCTATATCCCGGGGATCATCCATGCGGTCTGGATCATCGCCCGTCGCTGACCTACGGCTGTAGCGACTGAAGCCTGGCCATTCGGCCGGGCTTTTTTGTGCTTGCAAGCGAGGCGGTGTAAAGTCCTCGGTCGACTTGCATGCGTGACGCCTCCATTTCACGCGAAAGACCTTGAACGTGCCGGGATCGACGCATTGCAACGCCATACGTCGCTTTTCGCGCTGATGTGGGTGGCTGCCACGTGCTCCCCGTAAAGGAACCCAGATGGGCGATTCATTCATCGATCAGAATCATTTCAAGCGCATCCTCAACCGCAACGTGGCAGTACCGCTCGGTTTTGGCTTTCTAAGTGCGTTCTTCTTCAGCACCATCGTCTATTTTCTGCTCAACGTCAGCCACTGGGTCGAGCGCTCCGTGGAGGGTGTTGCATACGCTCACGACATGCTGAAGGTGATGGGTGAGCTGGAAGCCTCGATGCGTGGCTACCTCATCGCGGGAGAAGAGGTTTTTCTCGAACCCTATCGCCGCGCATTGCCGGTTTACGACCGCCATCTGGAGCGGATCGAGCAGTACGCAGGCGATGACCCGGTACAGCTGAATCGGGTCGAGCGCGTGGCTCAGTTACACGATCTGTGGGTGGCCTTTGCCGAGGTGGCGATTGCGCGCCGGGCCCGCAACGAGCCGATCACGGAGTACGTGCGCAGCAAAGAAGGACTGGAGCTCAAGGAGGAGCAGCGTCGGCTGCTCGACGAGTTCATCGCCTACGAAAGGCAAGTCCGCGCCGAACGTACCGACACGACCGAAACGATCACCACCGCGCTAATCGGCGGTTTTTTGCTGTTCAGCCTGATCTTCAGCGGCCTGCTGGTTTATTTCGGGCGGCGCGACCTGATCAGTTTGTCGGACAGCTACTCGGAATCGCTTGAGCGGCAACAGGCGCATGCTGCCGCACTGGAAAAGCAGGCCTGGTACCGAACCGGCCAGACCCAGCTCAGCGAATCGATGATCGGCGAGCAGGCGTTGCCGACCTTGGGCCAAAGCGTGCTTGGCTTCCTCGGGCGCTACCTCGGCATGAGCGTTGGCGCGCTCTATGTTACCCAGGACGGCAAACTGCAGCGCGTCGCGGAATTCGGCTGGGATCGGGATCGCTTGCAAGCGGGTCGCGCGTTGGAACTTGGCGAGGGGCTGGTGGGCCAGGTGGCCCTGGAGCGCCGCCCGATGTCGCTCGACAATGTGCCGCAGGGTTACCTGAACGTCAGTTCGGCGCTGGGTAGCGCTGACGCTGCGTCGGTACTGATCTTCCCGGTGGAAGACAGCGGCCTGGTCAACGCCGTGCTTGAAATCGGCTTCCTGCGGCCCTTGCTTGATGAAGACAGCGAGTTGCTGCGGCGGGTTAGCGAGAACATCGGCTCGGCCATCGAAGCCGCGCGCTACCGCCAGCGTCTGCAGCGCATGCTCGCTGAAACCCAGCAGCTCAACGAGGAGCTGCAGGTGCAGCAGGAAGAGCTGCGCGCGGCCAACGAGGAGCTCGAAGAGCAGTCAAACGCCTTGCGTGAGTCGCAGGCGCACATGGAAGAGCAGCAGGCCGAACTGGAGCAGACCAACGAGCAGCTCGCCGAACAGACCCAGGCGCTGGCGCTGCAGCGTGACGAAACGGACCTGAAAAACCATCGCCTGCATGAGGTGCAGCTGATGCTCGAAGAGCGCGCCGATGAGTTGCAGCGTGCCAGTCGTTATAAATCGGAATTCCTCGCCAACATGTCCCACGAGCTGCGCACGCCGCTGAACAGCTCGCTGATTCTCGCCAAATTGCTGGCAGATAATCCCAACGGCAATCTGAAGGAAGACCAAGTGCAGTTCGCACGCTCGATCTACTCGGCGGGCAACGATTTGCTCAACCTGATCAACGACATCTTGGATATATCCAAGGTCGAAGCCGGCAAGCTGGATGTCCATCCCGAGCTGCTAGTCCTCACGCGATTGGTTGATGGGCTGAAGAGCCTGTTTCTCGCTCAGTCACTGGAAAAGACCCTGCAGTTCGACATTCAAGTCGACGAAAACGTGCCATCCAGCCTCTATACCGACCGCCAACGGCTGGAGCAGATTCTCAAGAACCTGCTGTCCAATGCCTTCAAATTCACCGAGAAAGGCTCGGTAGAACTTCGGGTCACGCGCCGCGACGACCAGCAGATCGCCTTTGCCGTGCGTGATTCGGGAATCGGTATCCCCGCCGATCAGCAGGAGGTTATCTTCGAAGCCTTCCGTCAGGCCGACGGCACCACCAACCGGCGTTATGGCGGCACCGGGCTGGGCTTGTCCATTTCCCGCGAACTGGCCCAGCTGCTCGGCGGCACTATCGAGGTCAGTAGCGAGCCGGGGGCCGGTAGTGTGTTCACCTTGATCGTTCCGGAGAACTACAGTGCCCCGGTGGCCGAGCAGGAGCCCGAGCCTTTACCTGCGGCGATCAATATCCAGGCAGCGCCTGTACCTGTGGCGACTCCGACTGCTGCAACGCCGCGACCGGTGCTGGAGCAAAGCCAAGGCGTGGCGACCGTGGCGGACGACCGCGAGCGCTTCCCGTTCGAGCGTTCGGTACTGGTGATCGAGGACGAGCCGCAGTTTGCCGGCATTCTTCGCGACCTAGCCCACGAACTGAAATACAGCTGCCTGATCGCGCAGAACGCCGACCACGGCTTCGACACCGCGGTGCAATACCGACCCGATGCGATCCTGCTGGACATGCGCTTGCCGGATCACTCCGGGCTGACCGTGCTTGAACGACTCAAGGAAAACCCCATCACCCGACACATCCCGGTGCACATCGTCTCGGTGGAGGATCGTAAGGAAGCCGCGATGCAAATGGGCGCCATCGGCTACGCGACCAAACCGACGACCCGCGAAGACCTAAAGGCCGTATTCGGCCGCTTCGAGGCGAAGTTGGCGCAGAAGGTCAAACGTATCTTGCTGGTTGAAGACGACGCCCGTCAGCGCGAAAGCGTGTCGCGCCTGATCGAAGACATCGATATCGAAATCACCGCGGTGGAGTTCGGCGAGCAGGCCCTCGAGCTGCTCCGTACCACGGTTTTCGACTGCATGATCATCGACCTCAAACTGCCCGACATGGACGGCCATGAACTGCTCGAACGCATGGCGCGTGAAGATATCTGCTCGTTCCCGCCGGTCATCGTCTATACCGGGCGCAACCTGACCCGCGACGAAGAAGCGGCACTGATGAAATATTCGCGCTCGATCATCATTAAGGGCGCCCGGTCGCCGGAGCGATTGCTCGATGAGGTCACGCTGTTCCTGCACAAGGTGGAGTCGGACATGCCGCCGGAGCGGCAGAAGATGCTCAAAAGCGTGCGCAGCCGGGAAAAGGCCTTCGAAGGCCGCAAGATCCTGGTGGTCGACGACGACGTGCGCAACGTTTTCGCGCTCACCAGTGCATTGGAGCAGAAGGGCGCGCTGATCGAGATCGCCCGCAATGGTCACGAGGCAATCGCCCAGCTGCAGAGTGTCGACGATATCGACCTGGTGCTGATGGACATCATGATGCCGGAGATGGATGGCTTCACCGCCATGCAAGAGATCCGCAAGGACCCACGCCTTGCCAAGCTGCCAATCATCGCCGTGACTGCAAAGGCGATGAAGGATGACCAGGATCGTTGCCTGCGCGCCGGGGCCAACGACTACCTGGCCAAGCCCATCGATCTGGATCGACTGTTCTCGCTGATCCGTGTTTGGTTGCCGAAGGTGGAGCTGCTCTGACATGCCGGACCGCAACCAGGCCATCGAGCTGAAGCTGCTGATCGAAGCGATCTACCTGCGCTACAGCTACGATTTCCGCGACTATTCCGGTGCTTCGCTCAAGCGCCGGGTGCTGCTGGCGTTGAAGCAGATGCGCTGCGAGAACATTTCGCAGCTTCAGCGGCGGATTCTCTATGACCCGCAGGCGTTCATGGAGCTGCTGCAGTTCCTCACCATCCCGGTGAGCGAAATGTTCCGTGACCCCAGCTATTACCTGGCCTTGCGTGAGCAGGTGATTCCGGTACTGCGCACGTACCCGTCGCTGAAAATCTGGATTGCCGGTTGCAGCACGGGCGAAGAGGTCTACTCGATGGCTATCCTGCTCAAGGAAGAAGGGCTGCTCGACCGTACAATCTTGTACGCAACAGACATCAACCCAAGGTCGCTCGAGCGTGCGCGTCAGGGCATCTTCAACATCGATAACATGCGCCAGTACACCGATAACTACCAATGTGCCGGTGGCAAGCACAGCTTGAGCGATTACTATACGGCCGCCTACGACTCGGCAATCATGGATAAGTCCTTGAAAGAGAACGTAACGTTCGCCGATCACAGCTTGGCGACCGATAGCGTATTCGCCGAAACGCAGTTGATTTCCTGCCGCAACGTGCTGATCTATTTCAACAAGCCGCTGCAAGATCGGGCCTTTGGCCTGTTTCTCGATTCGCTTTGTTATCGCGGCTTTCTCGGCCTCGGCAGCAAGGAAACCCTCGAGTTTTCCGGCTATGCCGAGCGGTTCGAAGCCTTCAACAAGCAGGAAAGGATTTTCCGCAAGCTATGAACGCGCCTGCCGAAGCCTCAACCAAGCTGCCCGCCCGGCCTGTGGATGCCGTGGTGATCGGCGCGTCGGCTGGCGGGTTGGCCGCGCTCAGTGCGCTGGTTTCGGGGTTGCCGCCTACGTTCCGCTTGCCGCTGCTGATGGTTCAGCATGTGCCCCCGAAAGGGCAGACCCAGCTGGTAGAGATCTTCCAGCGCAAGACCGATCTGGCTGTGAAGGAAGCGCGCGACAAGGAGCCGGTGCACGGCGGCACGCTCTACTTCGCAGCGCCGGGCTATCACCTGCTGGTCGAGGCGGACATGACGCTGTCGCTCAGCCAGGATGACGCGATGCATTTTTCGAGACCATCGATCGATGTGCTCTTCGAGTCAGCGGCCGATGTCTGGGGCGACCGGGTCGCCGGCATCCTCCTGACCGGAGCCAACGAGGACGGCGCCGCCGGTCTCGAGTCGATCAAGCAGGCCGGCGGCCTCACAATCGTTCAGGAGCCCGGCGAAGCCGAGGTGCCGACGATGCCACTTGCTGCACTCCAGCGCTTCGCGCCGGATTACATTTTGCCCTTACGCGATATTCATCGATTGTTGCGTGATCTGGAGTGACCGATGCCCAACCAAACCGATGAAGCGAACCTGCTGATCGTCGATGATCTGCCGGAAAACCTGCTGGCGCTGGACGCTCTGCTGAAGGGGCCGGGCATCCGCGTGCATCAGGCCGAATCGGCCGAACATGCGCTTGAGTTACTGCTTCGTCACGAGTTTGCGCTGGCCATACTCGATGTGCAGATGCCGGGCATGGATGGCTTCCAGCTGGCCGAGTTGATGCGCGGCACCGAGCGCACCAAGCAGATCCCGATCGTCTTTGTCAGCGCCGCCGGGCGCGAGCTCGACTATGCCTTCAAGGGCTACGAAAGCGGTGCCGTCGACTTCATGCAAAAGCCGCTGGACACCCATGCGGTGCGCAGCAAGGTCAGCGTGTTCGTTGACCTGTATCGCAACCGCAAGCGCCTGGCCCGTCAGCTGGAAGAGCTGGAGCGCAGCCGCCGCGAACAGGAGGTGTTGCTCAACGAGCTGCGCAGCACCAAGGCCGAGCTGGAGAATGCCGTGCGCATGCGCGACGACTTCATGTCGATCGTCTCCCATGAGCTGAAGACGCCACTCAATACGCTCATCCTGGAAGTACAGTTACGCAAGTTGCAGCTCGGTCGCGAGAACGTCGCGGCAATTAGCCCGGACAGGCTACGGCAGATGGTCGACAAGGATGAGCGGCAAATCCAGAGCCTGATTCGCCTGATCGACGACATGCTCGACGTGTCGCGGATTCGCACCGGCAAGCTGTCAATTCGGCCGAGGCAGGCGGATCTGGGAAAGCTCGTAGCCAGCGTGGTGGAAAATTTTGCCCCGCAGATGGAGGTGAGTGGCTGCACGCTGCTGTTCCAGCGCCCCGAACCGATCATTGGTTGCTGGGATGAATTTCGTATCGAGCAGGTGCTGGCAAACCTGCTGACCAACGCCATGCGCTATGGCGCGGGTAATCCGGTGCAAGTCAGCGTGACGCGTCAGGACGACGCGGCCTGCATCGAGGTGCGCGATCAAGGGATCGGGATCAGCGCGAAAAGCCTGGAGCGCATTTTCTGCCAGTTCGAGCGTGCCGAAGGCAGCGAAAGCAGCGCTGGGCTTGGCCTGGGATTGTTCATAGCAGAGCAGATCGTCAAAGCGCATAAAGGCCAGATTCAAGTCGAAAGTGAAGAAGGCAGAGGGGCGCTGTTCAGGGTTCTGCTGCCATTGAACACCGAGGCTTGAGGTTCGCGTCAGGTCCAGGCCAGCAGCGGCCACCCCCGGGCCTCGGCCTGCTCACGCAACAGCGGATCGGGGTTGACCACGTGCGGATGCGCCACCTGTTCGAGCAGCGGCAGGTCGTTGATCGAGTCGGAGTAGAAGTGCGCGCCGTCCAGCGACTCGCCTGCCGCTTCGGCCCACTCGCGTAACCGCGTCACCTTGCCGTCACGGTAGGTCAGCACGCCACGGGTGTTGCCGCTGTAGAAGCCGTGCTGCTCTTCCAGCTGAATGGCCAAAACCTCGTTGATTCCGAGCCGCTCGGCAACCGCGCCGACGAGAAACTCCGCCGACGCGGAAATCACTAGAATGCGGTCGCCGGCTTTGCGATGTTCGGCGATATGGCGCATGGCGTCGCTGTAGATCAGCGGCTCGATCACGTCCTCGACGAAGGGGCCGACGATGTGGTCGACCTCTTCGGCCGTGCGGCCGACCAGCGGCGCCAGGCTGAACGTCATGTAGTCCTCCATCGCCAGCCGGCCGAAGGCGTACTCGGCCATCAGCTCGGCATCCTTGCGCAGGAAGGATTCGCCATCCACCCAGCCGATCTTGGCCATTTCATGAGCCCAGAGACTGGCGCAGTCGCCGTCGATCAGGGTTTCGTCCAGGTCGAAAATTGCCAGGGCCATCAAGCCACCTCGTGAATTGCGCAAGCGTCGATGGTAAGGCTTACCAGGCGACCCTGGGGATAGAGATCGGCCGAGGAGCGGTTGAGCACGTCGACCAAGAGTTCGACGTTGCGCGCTTCGACGCGGTAACGGATCACATTGCCGAGCAGGCTATGGCTTTTGATCACGGCAGCAATGCCGGTGTTGCCTTCGGTTGTGTTGAGCAAGGCGATGGCTTCAGGCCGAATCGCCACCTGTGCATTGACCGGGCGTTGCAGCAGGCGGGTGGCGACTTCGGCGGACAGCAGGTTGTAGTTGCCGATGAAACCGGCGGCGAAGGCGTCCACCGGTGCGGTGTAGAGGGTTTCGGCATCGGCGCTCTGGACGATGCGGCCGGCATTCATCAGCAGGATGCGGTCGGAAAGCGTCAGCGCCTCTTCCTGGTCATGGGTGACGAAAATGGTCGTCAATCCCAGCTCCTGCTGGATCGTGCGGATCTGTTCGCGAAGGTGCTTGCGGATGCGGGCGTCCAGCGCCGATAGCGGCTCATCGAGCAACAGCAGGCGAGGGCGAGTGACCAACGAGCGCGCCAGAGCGACACGCTGACATTGGCCGCCTGAGAGTTGGCTGGGGTAGCGCCGCGCGAAGTCGTTGAGCTCGACCATCTCCAGCACCTCGGCGACCCGTCGCGCGCTTTCGTCCTGGGCGATTTTCTGCATGCGCAGGCCGAAGGTGACGTTCTGCTCGACCGTCATATTGGGGAACAGCGCGTAGCTCTGGAATACCATGCCGATCTGGCGCTTCTGCGGTGCGACTGGCACCAGATCGTCGCCATCCAGCACGATCTGCCCGCCGTCTACCTCAGTCAGCCCGGCGATGCAGCGCAGCAGGGTGGATTTGCCGCAACCGGACGGGCCGAGCAGGGTGATCAGCTCACCCTTGGCGATCTCGCAGTGGATGTCGCTGAAGACCTGGGTTTCACCAAAGGACTTGTGCAGGTTGCGAATGGAAAAGTAGCTCATGAGGGTTCCTGTCTCGAATTGCCGCTGCGGTGGCATGGATCGGTTTGAAGAAGCTCGGCCTGGCGAGACACGCACGTCAGGCTCGGCCGCACAGTCTTACCAAACGGCCTTACCAAACGACCCACGCGCTTAGGCTGTACGCTCTCGATTCAACCGGGTCGCTGCCCAGGTAAACACCAGTACGAAGAAGAAGTAGGAGATCACCAGCGCGCTATTGAAGTGACCGCTGCTGTTTTTCATGTTGTTCAGGTAAACCTGCAGGGTCTCGTAGCGCGTGCCCACCAGCAGATTGGCGAAGACGAACTCGCCGAACAGAAAGGAGAACGACAGGAACAGCGACACCATCAGGCCCTTGCGCAGGTTCGGTAGCACCACCAGCAATGCTGCCTTCCAGGTACTGGCGCCGAGCAGGTGGGCGGCGTCCATCAGGTCGCGCAGGTTGATCGCCTGCAGGTTGTTGCTGATCGCGCGGTACATGAAGGGCAGGGCGATGGTGAAGTAGGCGCCAATCAGTATCCACGGCGTACCGACCATCGCCAGCGGCCCGGAGCCGTACAGCTGCAGCAGCCCGACCGAGGACACCACCGGCGGCACCGCGAAGGGCAGCAGGATCAGGATGTTCATCAGGCCGTCGAGTTTCGGAAAGTGGTAATGCACCACGAACAGCAGCGGCAGGATCAGCACCACTGCCAGGGCCAGCGCACCGAAGCAGACCAGCAGGGACTGACCGAAGGCACGCAGGAAGCGCTCGTCGCTCCACAGCTGCAGATACCAGTCGAGGGTCAATCCGTCCGGAAGAATCGTGGCCGACCAGCTGTTGGCGATCGAGTAGAGAAAGGTCGCTGCCAATGGCAGCAGCAGGATCAGGAACAGCAGCCACACCACGATGCGGTGGTAGCGCTGGCCGCGCCGGGCTTCAACGGCTCGCATGGTAGCTCCTCTTCAGCAGCAGCTGATGCGCCACGGTAATCACCGCCATCAGCCCGACCAGCACCATCGCCAGCGCACTGGCCATGTGCGGATCCAGCGAGATATCCCCGGAAATCATCGCCGCGATGCGGATCGGCAGGACGTTGAAGTTGCCCGTGGTGAGGTAATAGACGGTGGCATAGGCGCCCAGCGCGTTGGCCAGCAGGATGACGAAGGTGCCAAGCAGTGCAGGCGTCAGCACCGGCAGGCCGATGTAGCGCCAGTAGCTCCAGATTCCCGCGCCCAGCAAGGACGCCGACTCGCGCCAGTCTTCGCGCAGCGCGTCGAACGCGGGATAGAGCAGCAACACGCCCAGCGGAATCTGGAAATAGGTGTAGAGCACGATCAGGCCGGTCTTGGAGTAGAGGTTGAAGTCCTCGATGATCCCGGCCTGCTTGAGCAGGATGGTTAGCGCCCCGTTGAAGCCGAGCAGGATGACGAACGCAAAGGCCAACGGCACACCCGCGAAATTGCTGGTCATGTTGGAAAAGGCCATGACGAAATCGCGCAGCTTCGAGTCGACCTGACGCAACGAGTAACTCCCCAGAATCGCGATGACGATCCCGAACAGGCTCGACCAGAAGGCGATCTGCAGGCTGTGCTTGATCGCTTGCAGGTAGAACTTCGAGCCGAAGATCTTCTGGAAATTGGCCAGTCCCCAGCCCTCGGGCGTGTTCAGGCTGTTGACCGTCACCCACAGCAGCGGGGCGATCTGGAAGGCGAAGAAGAACAGCGCGAAGGGCAGCAGGCAGAGCAGCGCCAGCTGTTTGCCACGAGCGGGTCTGCGACCCACCGCGGCTGGAGCGGCATGGTCGCGTATGGCCGCGGTCTTGAGGTTGTTCTCGAGCGGCGCGGTCATTTCAGCAGCTCCCGGCACGCGGGCTTGTCATGCGCTACGCCAAGCAGCTCGCACAGCGTGCCGCACAGCTCGGTCTGTTTTGGGCGCGCCGATAGATCGAGACTGAACGCCGAGCCCAGCGCAAACAACGGCACCTCGCGCTCCTCCGGCAGCAGGCCATTGTGGGAGCGATCGTTGTTCATCCCGTGGTCGGCCGTCACCAACACCTGATAGCCGTCATCCAGCCAACGCTGCAGGTACTCCGCCAGCAGAATGTCCGCGCGGCGTGCCGCGTTGCGGTACTGAGACGAATCCAGGCCGTGCTTGTGGCCGGCGTCGTCGATGTTCATCGGGTGCACCAGCAGGAGGTCGGGGCGATGCCGCAGCCGCAAACTTTCCGCATCGGCTAACAGGTGGGAATCGGGGTAATGGTCTTCGTAGTAGAAATGCCCGTGCTGGATCGGCAGCTCGGGGGTCTCGCTGTGGCGGTCGCGTGCGGCGTGAAACGGCGCGCGGTTATAGAGCTCACTGACCCAGTGATAGGCCGCGGCTGCAGTGCTCAAACCTGCATCACGTGCGTAATGGAAGATGCTGCGCTCGGTCGACAGCCGCACCACATCGTTATGCACGATGCCGCTCTCGATGGGGGGCACGCCAGTGAGGATGCACTCGTACAACGGCCGGGACAGGGCCGGCAGTTCGCACTGCAGCCGGTACAAGGCGCCGCGCCCGGCCATGCAATAGGCCTGAAGGTGCCCGAGTGCATGCTCGGCCACCTCGTAGCTGAGACCGTCAAGGATGACGAGGATGGCTTTGCGCATGCTTGCGTTTCCTGCCGGTTGCCTGCCGTAGAGAGGGCGCTTTCGGGTCATTGCTCGCGAGTGCCGCTTTTCGAGCGCATTCGCGAGCTGACCTGTTCCTTGGTGCCGGTGACTTCCCGCCTCCGGTCATTCCATCTCGATGATCACGTTTTCCTGCCACTGCTGCGGCAGGGCCTTGGAGGTGGCTTCCCAGGCTTCGGCGTTCTTGATGGGCCGGACCTTGGCGTACTGCTCGTTGGGCAGCAGTTTCGCCTGCACCTCGGCCGGCAGGGTCAGGTGCTCGGCGCGAATCGGCCTTGCGTTGCCCTTGGCGAGGTTGATTTGCCCGGCATCGGACAGGATGTACTCACGCGCCAGCTTGGCGGCGTTGGGGTGCTTGGCCCACTTGTTGATGATGGTCGTGTAGCCGGAAATTACCGAGCCATCGGAGGGAATCAGCACTTCGAAGCGGCTCGGGTCGATCTGGTCGCGGTAGGACAGGCCGTTGAAGTCCCAAACCACACCGACTTCCACTTCGCCGCGCTCCAGCGTCTGGATGGTGGGGTTCGACAGCGACAGGCGGCCCTGTTTGGCGATCTCGGCGAAATAATCCAGTCCCGGCTGGATGTTCGTCTCGTCACCACCGTTAGCGATGGCGGCTGCCAGCACACCGTTCACGGCCTGGGCGGCGGCGCTGACGTCACCGATGGCGACCTTGTACGTGCCGTTCTTGAGCTCGGCCCAGGACGTCGGCGCCTCCTTGACCAGCTGCTTGTTAACGATAAAGGCAATGGAGCCGGTGTAGGCCAGCAGCCAGTGGCCGTCCTTGTCCTTGGCCCAGTCGGGGACTTGGTCCCAGGTGCTCGGCTTGTAGGCTTGGGTGACGCCTTGCTGAACAGCGATCGGCCCGAATGCGGCACCGACGTCGCCGATGTCGGCCGTGGCGTTATCCTTTTCCGCAGCGAACTTAGCGATCTCCTGGGCCGAGCTCATGTCGGTATCCATGTGCTTGAGGCCGTATTTGTTCTGCAGATCCTGCCAGGTGTCCTTCCAGTTGGCCCAGCTGTCCGGCATGCCGACGCTGTTGACCTCACCTTCCGCGCGTGCCGCCTCTTCGAGGCTTTTCAGGTCCGTTTGTGCAGCGTTCGCCGAGGTCGCCAGCGCGATCGCCGATCCCAGCAGTGAAGCCAGCAGCAGTCGTTTCATCAGAAGCTCCTTTCGCAGGTCAAGTTGGTCTAGTTCAGCAAGACTGAAGCCAATCTAGGGGGCGCAAATGACATTTTGATGTCGATGCCTCCGCCGTCGCCTCCCATGGGCGACACTGCGACAGGAGCGCCGTAGCAAGCCTAGCTCAGGCTGAGCGCCTTGCCTGGCGCCGTTTCCATTACTTTCACCGATGCGCTCGAACGGGCTTAAACAACCGCTGCGTGGGTGCCATGCGCGACGATGTCACGCGCTGGTCATTTAGCTTGCTTAACTTCAACAGCCTGTTTGCGGTGGGAAATGACAGGAGCAAGTGCTCCGTTCTGGTGCTGGACTAGTCCAGCCATGGAGAAGGTGATGCGTGACGAGGTACCGCGAGCGGTTACGGCAATCTGCCGATCCTTGCAGGAGCAGATCGCCCACGGGTTGCTGCAGCCCAGCGGGCAACTGCCGTCCGAACGCAAACTTAGCGAACTCTTCGACACCACACGGATCACGTTGCGAGAAGCGCTGGGCCAGCTGGAATCACAGGGGCTGATCTACCGAGAGGATCGTCGCGGCTGGTTCGTCTCACCGCCCCGGATCGCCTACAACCCGCTCGTGCGAAGCCACTTTCACGCGATGGTGCAGGAGCAGGGGCGGATCCCGGCGACGGAGCTGTTGTCCGCCCGGCTGATGCCGGCTGCCGCGGACATCTGCGCGCGCTTGGCGCTGCCCGCGTTATCCGGCGTCATCCAGATCCGCCGCGCCCGGCGCATCGATGGCCGCTTGGTGCTCTACGTCGAACACTATCTGAACCCCAGCTACTTCCCGGGTATCCTCAATTACGACCTGACCCGCTCCCTGACCGAGCTCTATTCGAGCGAGTACGGCATCCACTACGGCCGCGTCCGCTTCGACATGGTTCCCACTGCGTTACACCCCGAAGCCGCCTCAACCCTACGCACCGCCCCCGGCAGCCCAGCCCTGCGCATCACCCGCCTCAACCGCGACCAGCATGATCGGCTGATTGATTGCGACGTGGAGTATTGGCGGCACGATGCGATTCATGTGTGTGTGGAGGTGCCTGAGTAGTGAGGAATGCCGACTCACCGATTGCCCACGGAAGTAAGCGTCGCCGAACTGAACGAGGCAGCGACGCTTGGCTACTACATAAGCGCGGCGTCGTGTTTATACGGCGTTACGGTAGGACGCGAGCGGCATTCCTCCCGGATACAGCCGACTCATACTGAGCAGCGCTGCTACCGAGAGTGCTCCATCGACTAGCTAGGCTCGGTACCGACACGATGTTGATGGACATTGCTGAAATCATTGCCCTTTGGAGTGGCATTGATGCATTTCGCCTCCTGGCTACGGTAGTAGTCTTCGACGCTCAGGCCTGGGGCGACCTTGGCGTGCAGCGCGCAGGGTTGTTGTTGCCAAGGGTGGCTGGCCAGTTGCTCCCTCAGCTTCTTCGACGCAGAGCTGCGCTTCCAACCTTCGAGGGTAAGGTCGCGCCAGTAGCGTTCGGGGCGGCCAATGGTGGCGTCATGGGCGGCGGTAACCGGGTCCAAGTGACGACTCTGCTCCAGTACGGGCAGATCGGGCAGCGGCTGCTCGACATCCATATATCGCTGCAAGGTATCCCAAAAGGCGTAAAGGTTGGGTTTGTCGAGGCCCAAGCTGTGCATTTTCATGCCTAGGCAAACCTTAGTGTCGGTATAGCGGTGATGCAGCCAGAGTACGTAGTCGTGGCCGCCATGGGGGGTGATCTGCAGTTGCATCACCGGGTCGAATTCGTAGAACGGGGCGACGAAGGGCGAGCGGAAGCGCCGGCCGATTCGCAGCATGCCGTCGCGCCGGTTGAAGCTGCTGCCGTCATGGGTATATATCAGGGAATAGAGGCCGATCAGCAGATCGACGCCGATAACCGCCATAAAGAGCAGAACCGCGCCGAACCAGAATGCAGTTTGTTCGTCCCAATAACCCCAAAGCGCGCCTTGGTCCCAAGCAATGGTTCCGGCGGTAATTATTCCGAACACTCCGCCAAATATATAAGCCAGCCAGGGCCTCGATGAACCGTAAATCACGAGACAGGCGATCATAATGAAGAGACCTAGTGTTGTGACCAAGAAGTTACTGTTAAAAACATCTGCCAGCTTTAGTGTCCATGGGAAAAAAAATGACATTAAGCAGCAAAGCTTTAATATGAATAAAAAATGCAATAGCTTGCCGCTATTTTCAAAATTCCAGCGCTCCGCATCGCAATAAATCTGCTGTTTGCGTTTTTTTTCCTTGGTTTGCCGCTCATAGGCCAGATGAGCCTCACCCATAAGCTGGCCTTCGATCTCGGATATCGAATCCAAGTTGGCGTAATGCCCCCATTTCAAGGCGGTATCGAACAAACCATGCTTGTCGCGAATCGGTGAAGGCAGTGGGGGCAAGGCTTGGCCGCGATAGGCGGCAGGGCCGTAGGTTTCAGTCATACCTTGAATTCCAGAGTTTCGATTTGCCAGTAGGGAACGTCATCGGTCCTAGCGTTTAGCGCCGGGGGTTTGGCGAAGGCTGCTTGATAAGGTTGCCAGGTTTTCGGATTGGGCTGTGGCAGCACCAGCTCGTCGGAGCGGTCGGCCTCCTTGGCGAGGCGGAATTGACCGAAAACCTTGAGACGCTGAGTGACCTTCTGCCCATAGCGTTGCAATGGGGTAAGCGTCATCACGGGAAACTGCTTCGGCAATATATAGAGCACCGAGGCCTCGTCCAGAGGGTGCGCGGTCAGCTTGGCCTCGTCGATCGGGCGATGCTCGGTGCGCTCCGCATTGAAGGCGCCATTGAGCGGAAGCACCCCCAATGCTTCCCGGGCAAAGAACTGAAAGTGCTGGGCGTCGAATAGGCCCAACAGGGGAGAGTGGATACGCACCGCCCAGTCGTCGCGCTCGAAGGGCTGGGCCGAAGTGCGACGGCATTCCAGGGCCGCGTTCAGCGGGGCGCGCTGCCGATTGAGGCTGCTGATACCCGCACGCACGCTCGCTGGCGCCAGATCCAGCCAGTCGCCTAGACGACTCACCTTGATCACGGGCCGGCCGAGGATGCCGAGCAGCTGCTGGTAGGCAACATGCGGGTCGCTCAGATGAGCGAAGCGCTGGTCGTCTCCAAGCAATTTGTCGAGCGCGCCGACCTGCCCATGATCCTTGCCAAAAGGCCCGTTCTTCATCAGCGCCTCGACGTCGCTGTCGACCAGCCAGCCGGCCAGGATGCTGCCACCGATAAACAGCGTGGCCCCGGCAATCAGCACCACCGGGTTGATGCACATACCAAAAGCGTAAGCCGTCCAGGCCGCCCCGCCCGCCGCCGCCACGCCATAGGCCAGGGCGGCATCGCGGTCGCCCTGGTGCCAGGCGCGCTTGGCGTCCCAGACGGTAATCGCCGTCGTAAAAAGCATGGCCCCGCCCGAAAGAGCGCGCAGTACTGGCAGACGAGGGTTGCCCGTCTGCTCTGCCAGATTTGCTGCCCAGCGGGTGGAGATTCTGGAAGCCTCGAGGCGTGGTTTGTTCAGCAAGCTTACGAGCTGATGCTCACCGCCAAGAATAAATTTCGATAGGTTGCCCGAGGCAACCACAAGGTCAGCCGCTGCAGATATATATCCGGCGCGATAGCGGTCTAGACCATCCCCCGCTTCCCTTTCCAAACTCCTAATCCCCTCAACCTGCGCACTCAGGTTGTACAGGGCGCAAGCCACCGCCACTACAGGCATGGAAGGCGACTGCGCGGCAGTGTCGAGTTTGCTGGCCACCGCATGTTTCCAGGCGCCGTACTTGATCACCTCAGGATGGTCGGCAGGGGCGGCGATGATGACTCCTGTCCCATGATTGGGCAGCCCCCGTCCCACCTGACGCGGGCTGGTGGAGCCGATGACCTGACCCTCCGGATTGACGACGTTCATATACAGGTAGCTCTTGCGGGTGAGGGCAGCCCGCTCGGTGGTGGTCAGGCCATAGCGCAGCCCCTCTCCTTGAACGCCCAAAATCCGTAGGTTCGAAGCCTGGGCCTGTGCTTCGCTGACCAGTTGAATGCCACGCCAGCTGGGAGAAAGTTTCTCGAGTACGCCGTGAGTCGGTGCGAACAGGCGGTGGAACTCAATGGCTACGTTCACTTTAGCATCGTTCAAGCGCTGCACCTGGGTCAGCACGGCTATGGAGAAAGTGTCCATAAAGTCGCTGATCAGGGCGTGCAGATTCTTGTACACCAGCACCTTGTCGGTGTCCTGCGGGTCGATGTCGGCCATGTGCAGCAGGCTGTTCATGCCCATGCGCTGTGGCTCGGGTTCGCGTTTTTTTGCGGCCAGGGCGACAAGCCGCTCTACGGCCTCGGGTAAGGTGCCGTCCGCCTGCGCCAGGAAAGGCTTGGTGAGTGGGTGATGGCCGGCCAGGAGGCGTTCGCTTAACTGGGCGATTCGGGTTTGCAACGAGTTACTGGCGTCGGCCGGAGACAAGGCATCGATATGGTCGGGCAGTTTGCCCAGCGTGGTGAATATCTCGCTGAGCAACTGGTAGGGTTCTAGCAGGCGTTCATCGTGGGCGTATTGCCAGTCCCACAGCGCTGCCGCCAGCGAAACATCCGATAGAAGGCTGACCAGGCGTTGCAGTTGGGATGACAGGGCGGTCCTTACCAGCTCGCGTTCGCCGTCGAACACAGCGTCGTGAAGTTGCTCGAGGTGCAGCTGCTTCTTGAACTTGCCCAGAGGGCTGCTCGGGCTTTGCATGACCGAGCTGTACAGCGCATGGGCGTAGCGACCATTGGGGCGATGCGGCACCAGCGCATTGAGGGTAAGAAGGTAGGACTCCGCCAGACGCGCTTGCGCACAGGCATGTCTGAGCGCGAACAAGGGGTCGTCGAGCATCAGCCCTACCAGCTTCGGATAGGCTCGCATATTGCGTTCCGCAAGCACATCCGCACTGGCCGCCAAGGTGGGCAGGGGCTGCGGTGGCGCACTGCGGGTGGCAGAAGCCAGTTCTTCCAGGCGCAGCTGCATGCGGCTGCTCATTTCATTCGAGGGGATGCTACTCAGGCTGGGGGTGAATAGGGACGGATCACTCAGCAGGCTCTCGATGCTGAAGTCGCGCGCTCGAAAGCCTTCCGTTTGAGCGCTGATCACCACCGCCGGCATGGCCTGCGTCGGCCGCCATTGATCCATCCCAACGACCGCCGCCGACCAAGCGAATGCGACGATATGGGCGCGGCTTTTGACTCGATTCCGATCTGCCTCAAGCCAGCGGATATATTCCCACGTCCAGGGCTTCTCGCTGTAGGCCATCAGGTAGTTGTTGGCGACAGATTGCCCCTGTACAAGGATAGGAATCAGCAGGACTTGCTGCTGCGTGCCGACAGATTGCCGTTCATTGGCAGCGGCGCCGCTCTCGGCCTGCCTGCGCCAATGTGCGAGATCGACATCCTTCATGTTGCCTTGGCCGTCGCACCAGACCTCACGCCAAAGCTTGCCATTCTGGAATACGTAGATTCGCCCTGGACGTGGCAGCGCTCCCCGGGGGGCCTCGTTGTAGGCGTCATGTCCTGGCAGCTTGGCCAGCGGCATGATGGCCAAGAATGTGTTCTGTTGAATGTTTTCTTCTTCCTCATGGCTGCGCATGTCTACAGCGATGGGCAGAGACAGCTTGCCACCATCCTCCCGGTCGACATTCAGCACGAGCCTCTTGCGCTGCGCATTTTCGTACTCGGCACGCTTGCGAACACCCTGCTCGATGGGTTGATCCTTCAACTCGCTCATGCGTCTTCCTCCGGGTCGAGCAACTCAACTTGCCCGCCTTGCTCCGGGTCGCCCCAGACATCCACGATCAATTGTTGCGGTCCCGGGGCCACTTTTTCTATTGGGGCTGGTAACTGGTTCGGATTGGCGGTGCTGGTTTTCTCGCCCACCGGAGCGGTATCTGCTGGTTTGGGCAATACCGGTGAGATAGGCGCCGCCGCTGAGCCATTGCCCGGTGCCCCGCCGGAGTTAATCCGGATCACCGGCCCCACCAGTGTCACGCCGCTGCCGTCGAGCTTGATAAAGCTGCCACCAGCCTTGAAGGTCAGTTCGCTGCCGGCTTCAAGCACGATCTTCAGGCCGCTGGAAAGGTGGATTTCCTGGCCGGCTTCGATGAACTGGCCGGTGCCGATCTTCACGTGTTGGCTGTTGCCGACGGTCAGGTGGTCGTTGGCTTTGACTTCGCTGCGGCGGTCGGCGTGGGTGGTGCGGTGTTCTTCGGACTTGAATTCGCTGTAGCTGTTGGCCTCGACGGTGTCGTGGCGTTCGTGACCTACGCGGATTTTCTGGTCGTGCTCGATGTTCTCGTCCCAGTCGCGCTGGGCGTGGAGGTAGATCTGTTCGGCGCCTTTGCGGTCTTCGATGCGTAGCTCGTTGTAGCCGCTGCCGCCTGGACTGCTCAGGGTCTTGAATACGCTGCGCGTCTTGTTTGCGGGCAGCTCGTAGGGGACGGCGTTTTCCTTGTGATACAAGCAACCGGTCAAGAGGGGTTGGTCGGGATCGCCCTCCAAGAAGGTAATCAGCACCTCCATACCGACGCGCGGAATGGCAATACCGCCGTAGCGGTCACCGGCCCAACTGGATGACACGCGCAGCCAGCAGCTGGTGTGCTCATCGGCTTTGCCTTCTCGGTCCCAGAAAAACTGCACCTTCACGCGACCGTACTCGTCGCAATGGATCTCTTCGCCAGCAGGTCCGGTCACGACTGCGCTCTGGCTGCCGAGAATGCGTGGTTTGGGGTGGCTGAGTGCGGGGCGGAAGGGGACGGCCCAAGGGGTCGCGGTGAAGTGGTTTCGGTAGCCTTGGGTGAAGCCATTATTGGCAAACTGATCCTCGCCATGGAGCGCTGAGGGCGTCAGCGTGGAGGTGCCTGAAAGATCAGTGACGGACTCTTCCAACACCTGCGGTTGCTTGCCTTCGTGGAACACTTCGGTCAGCAGCCAGAGCTGATTCCAGTCGCTGCGCGGGTGATCGCTGATTGGGAGGAAATGACCGCTGACAAGCAGCGGCTGGTCGCTTTCTCCCTCGGCCAGCTCGAAGTCGTGGCGATGGCGTTCCAGTGCGCGACGGGACAGGTGCTTGCCGCGCTCACGGTCGGCGAAGCGGCCGGGGTAGTCGTAGTCCTCGAGGTCGGGTTGGGCGTCGCTCCGTACTGCCGCCTCCATGGTCAGGCGGGGCTTTTCGAAATCGTAATCGCGGCGGGTGACTCGGCCAGTGCGGGTCTCGATGCGTACGCCGAAGCGCTTGATGACCGGCTCATCGGCAACCAGTCCACTGTCCTGCTGGTAGGCCATAGGGGCAAGTGATCGGAATACCGTCTGGTCATCGCCGAACACCAGTATGTGGCCGCTTTCGCTGTGCTGGAAGTGGTAGTGAATGCCTTCTTCTTCACAGAGACGCTGGATGAACTGAAGATCCGTTTCGTCGTACTGAACGCAGTAATCCCTTTTGGGGTAGACCACCGGGCCGAGATCGAAACGGTGGCGGTCACCGGCGAGGATGCCATGCTCATCAAGCACCTTGGCAATGATCTGCGGTACCGAGAGTTGCTGGAAGATGCGTTGGTTGATGCGGTGAGATAGATAGGCAAGCTGTGGTCGCAAGGCGATGCGATAGCGCGTCAGGCGTTTGCCGGAATTGCCTTGCGCGGCGCTGTAGATAATCCCGTGAATGCCATTGCCGCCAGGCGACAGCGCTAGAAAGGCCTGCTGGTGCAACAGGCTTTCAAGGTTCAGGTCGGGGCGTTCGCTGACCAGTTCGAGATCGAACGAGAAGGGTTGCGAAATGGCCTCTCGACCTTTGAATTCGAGGACCTGCAGGTCGTGCTGGACGCCTTCAATGACAAGGCTGAAATGCGTGTCGTTGGCCGGATTGAACATTCCCTGTTCCTTTGTAACCAGTCCATGGCAGCGAGCCGACAAGGGTTCGCAAGGCGGCAATGCCGATACTCCAGGCGTGCCGTAACGCGGATTGGGGAAGCACCCTACCCGCAAAAAGCTGGCAGCGATTTTCGCTCTTTTGGTGAAAAAGTCGTGTGAAGCACTGCGTTGTTTACCGATTGGATCGGCTGAAAACACATCGGCCAGGTAAGCCTGGCCGATGTCGGATTAACCGTGGCCGCGAGGCCTGATCAAGGCTTAGGCCGAGATCGGGGTGCGCCAGTCGTCGGAACCGGAAGTGCCTGAGACCTCGTGGGTCCAGACGATCTTGCGGTAGGTGAAGTAGACGTCTTCCAGGTGGGTGAAGTGGGACATGTTCGGGTCCTGGCAGTTGGGCATGCGCGACTGCACGTCGACGATCACTGCGTCTTCCAGTTCGATGGTGAAGTAGTGCTCCTGGGTACCGGTGGAGGAGGTGCGGTACCACTCCAGACGGCACTTGTTCAGGCGCTCGCCGGAAGTCAGGGCGTTGAAGATCAGCGGCGATGACTTGTCGAATACTTTGGTGATCATCAGCGGTTTGTGTACGCGCTGGCCGGTAGGTTGGCCGGACTGCGGATCACGCGGGATGATGACCTGATGCTGGAAGGCCTGCACCAGGATCTGGTCTTCGTGTCCTTCCTGGAAAATATTGCCGACCGAGTCCTCGGTAAAAGTGCCTGCGGTGATCAGACCTTGCTTGGTGCCTTCGAGGGACAGATACGCGGGTGTTGGCATGAACGCTCTCCTTGCCTTGTTGAATGCCGGAATGGCCCATAAACAAGTACAAGGTGCGTGCCAGTTTAATAAAAATCGTTATTTATCAATAGGTTGTAATTATCGTAAGCGCGCGGGTGGCCGATCCTGCGGGGCACTTCGCATTTAGTTGGGCAACATCCTGCCGAGCCCTGCGCAAGGTTTTGCGCACGTGCGCTCGAGCCCAGCGGCTGCGCACCTTGCCGTAGGGGTAACAGGGGTTTTTGGCAACATAATGTGCAGCATCTTGCGCAAACCAATGGCTCATGACGAGCAGCTGATTTCCAGATGCTTGCCCCATTCCGGTGGCCGCTCTGCGTAGCGCTCCATGCCCGGTTGGTCATCGAAGGGGCGGCTGAGCACGGCATGTAGCTCGCGAACCGGGCCATAGTCTCCCGCTTCGGCGGCTTCGATTGCTTGTTGAGCCAGGTAGTTTCGCAAGATGTACTTCGGGTTCACCGAGTGCATGCGCGCTTGACGTTGGCATTGGTCGCTGCCCTCGCGCTCGCTACGTTGGCGATAGGCAGCGGCCCAATCGTCGAAGGCCTTGATATCGATGAAATCCTCGCGCAGCCGCGCCAGGGCCAGCTCTGCCGGGCTGTCGCCAAGTTCTCGGAAGAAGCGCGTGTAGTCGATGGCGCCGCTCTGCATCAACTGCAGCAAACGTTGGATCAACTCCTTGTCGTCTTCCTCGGCGGCCTGCAAGCCCAGCCGTTTACGCATCAGGTCGAGCCAGGCCGCTTCGTAGATCGGCAGGAACAGGTCCATGGTTGCGCGTAATTGCTCAATAGCGATGAAGGGCGTCAGGGCCTGCGCCAGTGCGGCGAGGTTCCAGTGCGCAATCGGCACCTGGTTTTCGTAGGAGTAGCGACCGGCATGGTCGGAGTGATTGCAGATGAAGCGTGCATCGAAATCGTCGAGAAAGGCGTAGGGGCCGAAGTCGAAGGTGATGCCGAGGATGGACATGTTGTCGGTGTTCATCACTCCGTGGCAGAAGCCGTAGGCCTGCCATTTGGCGACCATCTCGGCGGTGCGCTGCAGCACTTCACGGAAGAAGGCGTGGTAAGGCTCCGGGTGCTCCAGGCATTCGGAGAAGTGGCTCTCGACGACATGATCGAGCAGCTTCTTCAGCTCGTTGTGTTGCTTGGTGTAGTAGAAGAATTCGAAGTGGCCGAAGCGTACGTGGCTGGGCGCAAGGCGCATCAGCATCGCACCGCGCTCCTGGCGTTCACGGTAGACCGGCGTATCCGAGCCGGTGACGCATAGCGCGCGCGAGCTCGGAATGCCCAGCGCATGCAAGTGCTCGCTGGCCAGAAACTCGCGGATCGATGAACGCAGCACGGCACGGCCGTCACCCATGCGGGAATAGGGTGTCAGCCCAGCACCCTTGAGGTGCAGATCCCAATGCTCGCCGGCCTCGTTGACTACTTCACCGAGTAGCAAACCGCGCCCATCACCCAGCTGCGGGTTGTAGCTGCCGAACTGATGACCGGAGTAGACCATCGCTCGCGGTTCTGCCGTGCTCCAGAGCTTGTGTGCCGAGAACAACTCGGTAAATAGCGGATCGTCCTTGATGGCCGGATCGAGGTCGAGCAATGCCATGGCGGCTTCGCTGGCGACGACCAGACGCGGCGCATCCAGCGGATCGGGCGTCACCTTTGTGGAAAACACATCGCCGAGTCGGGCGAAGCGGTTATCGAAATGCAGCTCGGTGAGTGTCTTCACGGGGGCTCCGGCGCTGTCCTGAATGTGGCGCCGCCCAGGCGGGCAGGCGCACTTGAGTTTGGAGGTCGTAGCCGCGACCACGTTCCTTCAGGGCTGACCGTTGGCGGGCGCAGGTTCCTCGGCACTGCCATCGTCCACGGCCAGCTGAATGTCGAGCGCGGACGGAGGGTTTTTCAGATGCACATCCAGCTGGCGGAAGGCGATGACGATGCCGCGCGCACGGAATTCCTGATCAAGGTGCCGGTTGATCTCGTCGATCACCGGGTTGCGGTCGCCCAGATCGCGTACATGCAAGCGCAGCTCGTGCTCCAGCCGGCTTTCGCCGAAGTTGAGGAAGAACACCTGCGGCTCGGGCTCCTTGAGAACCCGCGGGTTATTGCGTGCGGCCTGGAACAGCAGGTTGCGGACCTCTTTAAGGTCGGAGCCGAACTGCACACCGATGCGGATGGTGACCCGCGTGATGGTGTCGTTGAGCGACCAGTTGACCAACTGATCGGTCACAAAGGTCTTGTTCGGGACGATGATTTCCTTGTTGTCGAAGTCGGTGATGGTTGTTGCCCTGATGCGGATGCGACTGACCGTTCCGGACAGGTTGCCGATGGTCACCACATCGCCAATGCGCACCGGTTTCTCGAAAAGAATGATCAGGCCAGAGACGAAGTTGGCGAAAATCTCCTGCAGACCAAAGCCGAGGCCGACCGACAGCGCCGCGACCAGCCACTGCAGCTTGTCCCAGCTCACGCCCAAGGTCGACAAGGTCGTGACGATGCCGATACCGACCAGCGTGTAGGACAACAAAGTGCCCGTTGCATAAGCGCTGCCCTGCGCGAGGTGCATCTTCGACAGCACCAGAACTTCGAGAAGGCCCGGAAGGTTTCGCGCCAATGCAAAGGTGATGACCACGGTAACCAGCGCCCCAAGCAGGTTGTTCAGCGTGATGGTCGAGGTCGTTGCGGCGTCGCCGCTGCCGCTGGTGAATTCGTACAAAGTGATGTTATCGAGGTACGACACCACGCTGATGAGGTCGGCCCACACCCAGTAGAGCACCAGGAAGAACAGCCCGAACATCGCCAGACGTGTCAGCCGCAGGGACTGTTGGTTGACTTGCCTGATATCCAGGCCGGCCTCGCCAGTCGATTCGCTGGTATCCATCGTCTCGTCGATCTGCGCGTCACGCTTGGCCAATGCACGATGGTAGGCGAGCCGCCGTGCGGCCACGGTCAGGCCGCGGATCAGCGTGGCTTCGATGACGATCCAGGCCAGCAGCAAATACAGGGTGTCGATCAAACGACCCGTCAGTTTCAACGCGGTGTAGTAATAACCAAAACCGACCACCAGCATCAGCGCCAGCGGCAATATGCTGAACAACAGGCCGATAAAGCGCCGTAAAAACGGCGCGTTCTGGCTCGACGGGCCCTTGCGCAGCAGGCGCATCAGGCGCCAGCTCATCAGCGCAAAACAGACCAGCACCACGACAATGCCGACCACGTCGTCGACCAGGCCCGCCGGCTGATGCTCGGCGATTGCCACCACGGCCACCAGCGCCATGACCACCAGGCCCAGTCGGCGGATC
This sequence comes from Stutzerimonas stutzeri SDM-LAC, assembly GCF_000235745.1. GTDB lineage: Bacteria > Pseudomonadota > Gammaproteobacteria > Pseudomonadales > Pseudomonadaceae > Stutzerimonas > Stutzerimonas stutzeri_H. The sequence goes on from NZ_AGSX01000043.1 coordinate 133,936, forward strand.
TCGTTGCGCAGGAAGACCACTTGCGGCCGGAACCAGCCGAAGTGTGTCTCGGCGACTCGGCTGGGCGAGAGCATTCGGTAGGCGCTGTAGAACACCAGCCAGGCCTGGGCCATCTGGTAGAAGGCGGCGCCCAGGCTGATGTTCTGCCCGCGCCCGTCCATCTGCAGCAGGTAACCGCAAAGCGCCAGGAACATCGCGCCCGGCAAGGCCAGCAGGAAGTTCAGCAATAGCGCCAGCGGTGTGTGCAGCTGGCTGTCGCGGCGAAAATGCCCGACTTCGCTGCTCAGGGAGTCGAGCTTGGTGTTGATCGCGTTGCGCCGCCAGAGCAGCAGGCCGATCACCAGCAGCAGCGGCACGAAGAACAGCGGCCGCTCGAACAGGCCCGCGCCCAGCGCATTGAACGCCGAGCCCCAAGGCATGGCGCGTAACTGGTCGTCGAGCAGCGCCGGCACGCTTTTGAACCAATCCAGGTCCAGCGGGCGGTTGCTCGGAATCCAGAACATCTGTTCGTCCAGCGTGTTGCGCAGGGCCTCGGCCTTGCTCTGTAGCTGGCGCTGGTTCAGTTGCAGCGTAATGGATTCGCTGAGCAGTGCGTTGAGCTCGTGGTTCAGCCGGTCGAGCAATTCGCTGCGGGTGCGTATCAGATCGGTAAGCGCGCTGCGAACCTCGGGGGTTACCTCGCCCGGCGGCTGACTGGCGAGCTGTTGATCGACGTAGTCCTGAACGTTGCCGGCCGCTTCCCGACGCTGGTTGAGCTCGAACTGATAGAGACGGATGTCAGCGATTTCATCGGCGAGGTCTTTGTCCAGCGTCAGCTGCGGCAGGGCCTGCTTCTGCTGGTAGAGAATTTTCGATAGCAGAAGGCTGCCTTCGAGTACCGCGATCTGTTCTTCCAGGGCTTGGTCGGCCTGGTTCAGCGTGTCGAGCTGCTGGCGGGTCTGCAGGTTCTGCTGGGTCAGGTCGTTGAGCCGCTCGGTGGCGCGCAACAGATAGCCTGACAAACGCTTGTTCTCGGCGCTTTCAGCCGGCAGCAGCTTGTCCGACCCGGTCTTCTCGGCCTTCAGCGAAAACTCGGCAACTGTCTGTTCGGATTCCTCGCGACGCTTGTTGTTGATGGCCGCCTGCAACGCCATGGTTTCGTGCTCGGCACGGGCGATGCGTTCGGACAGCAGATCGCGACGGGCAATGCCCAGGTCCTGTAGCAGGCTGTTGCCGGCCAGCTCCTTGCGGCGCAATTCAATCTGGGCGGTGAGTGCCGACTTTTCAGCGGCAAGCAGCGCCCGGCGTTCATCACTCAGCGGCTTGCCGTTGTCACGGCCGGTCTTGAGCAGATTGCTGATCTCGTCGATCCGCGTCTGCGAGTCGCTGATATCGGCCTGAGCGCGCTCGGGGCGCGTTTGGGCGCTGATGATCATGCTGTTGGCGGCGGTCAGTGCTGCCTGCCAGGTCGATAGTTCCTCGACGCGTTCTGCCAGGCGCTGCTCCAGTGCCGGCACCTTCAGCTTGGCCAGCTTGTCGGCCAGGTCGCTGGTATCGCCGCCCTTGAGTTTGCTTAGTTCGCGCTGGGACTCGGCAATTTCCTTCGGCGCGCTGGCGAGTTCGGCCTTCAGCTCGGTCAATCGCTGCTGCGCGGTGGCGGCTTGTTCGGCAAACTGCTGCGCACGCTCGTCGGCACTCGGCTGTGCGGGTTTCGCCTCCTCGGCGGCCGGTTTGCTGCCGGACAGCCCGGGGATGGTTTGAGCGAAGGTCGAAGCGGGAGCGAAGGCGAGCAAGGTCGCGATCAACAGGGTGCGCAAGGGTGCCATGAACATTTTCAAGTGAAGAAAAGAGTGCGGAGTCTAAGGGCTGCAGAAGGTCGGCGCGAGTCCATAGATCGGAACGCTCTGGCGCGGGCTTCGCGGTCGGGCAGCGATTCAGAAGTGCAGTGATGGACCGGGTTTGTTGCCCTCAGGGAATTTGAGACCGACCTTACGCACCTGGCCATGCTCCATGGCGGCGATGGTCCAGATCAGGCCGTTCCAGTCGATCTGATCGCCGATGACCGGCTTGCCACCGACACGCTCGGCCATGAACTCGCCAATCGTTTGATCGCCGGAGGTTTCGCCGAGCTTCAGGCCGTACAGCGCAGCAAGGGCGCTCATCTCGGCTTCGGCTTCAAGGATGAAGTCACCGAAGAAGCGCATGTCGCGGCCACGCTCTGGCGCTTCGCTGAACAGCTTGCCGAGCGCCGGCAGATCCTCTTCGTGGCCGATGACGCAGAGGATGTCGTCCACCTGCAGACGGGTGCTGCCGGAGGGGTGGAGCAGGGCCTTGCCGCGAAACAGCGCGGCGATGCGCGTGCCGGCAGGCATCTTCAATTCGCGAAGGGCGGCGCCGATGCACCACTTCTTGGCGGTCAGGCGATAGATGAACATTTCCCACTGGCTGGTGGCGTGGATCTGCAACCCGGCGCGGGAGATCGGCAGTGGCGAGGGCGGCACCTCGACCTTGGCCTTCTTCGCCGCCCAGGTCAGCGTGGTGCCTTGAAGCAGCAGCGAAACCAGCACGATGAAGAACGCTACGTTGAAGAACAGCTGGGCGTTTTCCAGTCCGGCCATCAGCGGAAAGACCGCGAGAATCACCGGCACCGCACCGCGCAGGCCGATCCAGGAAATGAACAGGCGTTCGCGCAGGTGAAAGCTGCGAAACGGTGCCAGCCCGACGAACACCGCCAGCGGGCGGGCAAAGAGGATCATCCACAACGACAAGGCCAGCGCCGGCAGGGCGATGGGCAGCAGGTCGCTGGGTGTAAGCAGTAAACCAAGCACCAGGAACATGCCGATCTGGCTGAGCCAGGCGAGGCCGTCGAACATGTGCAGGATGCCGTGACGGTTGCGGATCGGCCGGTTGCCCAGCAGCAAGCCGCAAACGTAGACCGCAAGGATGCCACTGCCGCCGATCGCGCCGGACAGTGCGTAGATCATGATCCCGCCAGCCACTGCCAGCAGGGGATAGAGACCATCGGCAACCGCTAGCCGATTGATCAGATACAGCAGCAGCCAGCCGCCAGACAGGCCGAGCAGGGTGCCGATACCGAACTGCTGCAGCAGGCTGATGAAGAAGCCCCAGCCGAATCCGGTCTGACCGGAGGCGAGCATGTCGATCAGTGCGACGGTCAGAAACATCGCCATCGGGTCGTTGCTGCCCGACTCGATCTCCAGCGTTGAACCGACGCGTTCGTTGAGCCCGCGGCCGTTGAGCAGGTTGAACACCACGGCGGCGTCGGTGGAGCCGACGATGGCGCCGACCAGCAGCCCTTGCATTAGTGGCAGGTCGAACAACCAGGCCGCGGCTAGACCGGTCAGGCCGGACGTAATCACGACACCGGCGGTGGCCAGTGAAAAGGCTGGCCAGAGTGCGACGCGGAAAGTGGCGGCGCGGGTGCGCATGCCGCCATCGAGCAGGATGATCGCGAGGGCCAGGTTGCTGATCAGAAAGGCCAGTGAGTAGTCGTCGAAGACGATGCCGCCGATGCCGTCGACACCGGCGAGCATGCCGACGGCGAGAAAGATAACGAGGATCGGCACGCCGAGACGCGTCGACAGAGAACTCATCATGATGCTCGCTGCGACCAACAAGGCACCGATAAAAAACAGGTGGTTGATGTTGCCGATATCCAAGCGCGCTCTCCGTGGGTTAGTGCCGCTGACGAACATGCAGGGCGCATGCCAGCGATTCTAACCTGCTGTTTTGGCGAGCTGTCAAAAAACGATCAGCGAGCAGACGGTCGTTATTGAGGTGTCGTGGCGCCGATCGGATCGCGGCTTGCTGCTGTGCCGGAGCTGTGAAGGGTTGCCCCGTCCTGCGGATGCAGCAAGCGCAAGACGGGTAACCATTCATCAAATCGGCAGCCGAAGGATGGATCACATGCATGCGCTCATTGCTCGGGGTTTGAGCCTCGAGCGCTTGGCCTGTCTTCAGCCTGATGGGCTAGAACCAGTCATCCTGCATGGTCAGGCAGGTGTCGTCACGAGCGGCCAGCAGATCCAGTTCGTGGTGACAGCTCGGCACTTCCCAGGTCAGGAAGTAGCGAGCGGCCTGGAGCTTGCCGCGATAGAAGTCGACGTCCGCCGCGTTGCCCTTGGCCAGCCCTTGTTCGGCGCGGATCGCCTGCTCCAGCCAGCGCCAGCCGATCACGGTGTGACCGAATACCTTGAGGTACAACGCCGAGTTGGCCAGTGCCTGGTTGATCTTGCCGGCCATCAGGTCACCTAGCAGCGCCTGGGTGACCTCGGTCAGGCGCGCCAGAAGCTTTTCCAACGGCTGACGCAGCGTATTCAGCGCGCTGAACTCGCCCGCGCGTTTGCAGGTGTTCTGGATCAACCCGAGCAACTGACGCAGGCCGGCGCCACCGTTCTGCGTCAGCTTGCGGGCCAGCAGGTCGAGCGACTGGATGCCGTGGGTGCCCTCATGGATCGGGTTCAGGCGGTTGTCGCGGTAGTACTGCTCGACCGGATATTCACGGGTGTAACCGTGACCACCAAGAATCTGGATGGCCATCTCGTTGGCCTTGAGACAGAACTCCGACGGCCAGGATTTGACGATGGGCGTTAGCAAATCGAGAAGCTCGTGTGCGTTCTTGCGCTCTTCTTCGCTGATGGCCGTGTGCTGCTCGTCGACCAGTCGTGCGGCATAGAGACCGAGATCGAAGGCGCCTTCGACGTAGGCTTTCTGCGTCAGCAGCATGCGCTTGATGTCGGTGTGCTGGATGATCGGTACCTGTGCCGAGGCCGGGTTCTTGCCGTCTGGCAGGCGGCCTTGTGGCCGTTCTCGCGCGTAATTCAGCGAGTACAGGTAACCGGCGTAGCCGAGCATGATCGCGCCCATGCCGACGCCGATGCGCGCGTCGTTCATCATCTGGAACATGTACGACAGGCCTTTGTGCGGCTCGCCGACCAGATAGCCGACGCAGTCGCCGTTGTCGCCGAAGTTCAGTGCTGTGCTGGTGGTGCCGCGCCAGCCCATCTTGTGGAACAGCCCGGCCAGGATCACATCGTTGCGCTTGCCCAGTGAGCCATCGTCGTTGACCAGGAATTTGGGCACGATGAACAGGCTGATGCCTTTCACGCCGGGCGGGGCGTCCGGCAGCTTGGCCAGGACCATGTGCACGATGTTTTCCGACAGCGGATGGTCACCCCCGGAAATGAAGATCTTGTTGCCCTTCAGGCGGTAGGTGCCGTCGCCGGCCGGCTCGGCGCGGGTGCGCAGGTCGGACAGGGAGGAGCCAGCGTGCGGCTCGGTCAGTGCCATGGTGCCGAAGAAGCGGCCTTCGAGCATCGGCTGCAGGAAGCGCTGCTTCTGCTCGTCGTTGCCGAACACTTCGATCAGGTGCGAGGCGCCCATGGTCAGCATCGGGTAAGAAGAGGTGCCGATGTTGGCGGACTGGAAGTGGGCAAAGCAGGCGCGCGACAGGAGGTTGGGCAACTGCATGCCGCCGTCGTCGAAGCTGCGCGAAGCGTTGTGGAAGCCAGCCTCGATGAACGCATCAACGGCGGGCTTCACCTCTGGAATCAGCACCGCTTCGCCATCCTTGTAGATCGGCTCGTTCTCGTCGGCCTTGCGGTTGTGCGGGGCGAAGAGGTTTTCGGCAATGCTGCGGGCGGTGTCGATGGCCGCGTCGAAGGTTTCGCGGCTGTGGTCGGCAAAGCGCTCGCGCTGGGTCAGGCCTTCGGCGTCCAGCACTTCATAGAGTTCGAATGCCAGGTTACGCGGGCAGAGCAGAGTCTCGGGCATGGAAAATCCTCCGTTTACATGCACTCGAGTCTAAGGAGCCGGCGAGACGGCTGCCTAGCACCATACATTCGGGTGATGGGCCAACACAGCAGCGTCTTCTGAGGCTTGCCCCGGCGGGCTCAGTGTGACTTCGCCCAGAAGAACTCGAGCAGTTGCGCCAGGCGACCGCCGCCGACTCCCGCATCGATCAGGTGCTGTTCGGCCCGTGCCAGATGGTCTTCGATGTGCTGGCGAGCCGCGTCAGGGCCGAGCAGGGCAACCACGGTGCTTTTGCCGACATCCTTGCCCGAATCCTTGCCGATCTGCTGAGCGCTGAGCCCGTCGGCCAGATCGTCGAGCAGTTGGAACGCCAGCCCCAGTTCAGTGGCGAAACCCTTGAGGTGGCGCGTGCGGCTGGCATCGGTATCAGCCAGCAATGCGGCAAATTCCACGGCGCAGGTGAACAGGGGGCAGGTTTTCAGGCGATTGGTATGGGCGATGGCTTCGAGCGGGCGCGCACGCTGGCCCTCGCGCAGGTCGTGAAATTGCCCGCGGACCAGGCCCTGTGCGCCAGTGGCTTGCGACAGCAGGCGCACCAGTTGATTACGCGTCGATGCGTCAGTGCCGGCAGTCGAGGCGGCTATGCTGAATGCCTGGCTGAGCAGGGCGACCGAACCGAGCACCGCGACGTCTTCGCCGAACTGGCGGTGAATGGTCGGCCGACCACGGCGCAGCTCGGCATTGTCCATGCAGGGCATGTCATCAAGGACCAATGAGGCGGCATGCACCATCTCCAGGGCACAGGCCAGATCGAGCCCGGCATGGGACGCCATCGTGTCACGCTGTAGATCCTTGAGTGTCAACAGCAGCAGCAACGGGCGGACTCGCTTGCCCGGCGTGAGGGTGCCTTCGCGCATGGCGGACGCGATCGCATCCTGCGCAGGCGCTAGCGGTAGCCACTGGCCTAGCCGTTCGTCAACCTGTGCACGCAGCGTACTGACTGCCTGTTCGAAGTCGAGTTGCGTGTCCGGCAAAGCGATGGCCATGGCGGCCTCCTGTATAATTTTTCGGTAGCTATCGTGACAATACCTGTACGGCGTGTATAAGTCTTGGCACTTTTAATGACCACTACCGTCCACATAAGGTCATCGAACGAGGCGCTGCATGACTAAAGAATCCATTGCGGAACGTAAGAACGACCATTTGGACATCGTTCTCGACCCGCGCCGCGCCTGCTCCGTGATCGATCCAGGCTACGCTGCCCTGACCTTCGAGCACTGCGCGGTTCCAGAGTTGCGTCTGGACGACATCGACCTTCGCGCCTCGCTGTTTGGGCGGACCCTCTCGGCACCGTTGCTGATCAGCTCGATGACGGGCGGGGCGGCGCGCGCGGCTCAGATCAATGCAAACCTGGCCGAGGCGGCACAGGTGCTCGGCATCGCGCTGGCAGTGGGCTCCCAACGAATTGCGCTGGAAACCAATGCGGATCAGGGGCTGACCCGGCAGCTGCGTGAGCTCGCGCCCTCGGTTCCATTGCTGGCCAACTTTGGCGCGGCCCAACTGGTCGCCGGCTACGGGCTGGACGAGGCGCAGCGAGCTGTCGACATGATTCAGGCCGATGCGCTGATCATTCACCTCAATCCATTACAGGAAGCTGTACAGGTTGGCGGCGATCGCAACTGGCAAGGCGTGTACGCAGCGCTCGAAGTGTTGGCCTCGCGCCTGCCGGTGCCGTTGGTGGCCAAGGAGGTTGGTGCAGGCATTTCTCCGCGTGTGGCGCAGCGATTGCTCGATGCCGGGGTGTCGGTGATCGATGTCGCCGGCGCTGGCGGCACCAACTGGGCGGCGGTAGAAGCTGAGCGCACCCTGGACCCGCAGCAGCGCGCCATTGCCAGCGCGTTTACCGGCTGGGGCATACCGAGCGCTCAGGCTATCGCTAGTGTTCGTCGTGCCTGCCCTGATGCGCAGCTCATCGCTTCAGGGGGTATTCGGAATGGCATTGATGCGGCCAAGGCGATTCGCCTCGGCGCCGATCTGGTGGCCCAGGCTGCCGGTGTGCTGGACGCAGCGCTGATCGGGCCGGAAGCCGTAGTCGAGCATTTCCGGGTGCTGATCGAGCAGCTGCGCATCGCCTGCTTCTGCACCGGTTCGGGCAGTCTGGCGCAGCTGACCAAGGCGCCGCTCCTGGCGCCTTTCGACCCGTCCAAGCTGTGATGCAGCCGCAGGACTGCCAGTCGGCTGACCGGCGAGGTCCGTTCGGATGACTCACTTCGCCGTGATCGCCCCGGCTTTCCACAGCCACGTACGGGCCATGGAAGCCTTGGCCGGTGAGCTGCTGGCGCGTGGACACCGTGTGACATTCCTCCAGCAGGCCGACGTCGCCACGGTGTTGCGCGACCCTCGCGTGGGCTTTGCCCAGGTCGGCTCGCGCTCGCATCCGCCTGGCTCGCTCAAGGCGGTGATCGACCGTGCGGCACGGCCCGGCGGGCCCTGGGGAATACGCCGGGTGATTGCCGATATGGCCTCGGCAACTGACCTGTTTTGCCGGGACGCGCCAGCCGTGCTTCGCGCCATCGGTGCAGATTGCGTCATCGCCGACCAGATGGAGCCGGCGGGAGGGCTTGTGGCGGATTATCTCGGGCTGCCATTCGTGTCGGTGGCCTGCGCGTTGCCGGTCAATCGAGAAGCGCACGTGCCGCTGCCGGTCATGCCCTGGCGCTATCGCCCGACGCCCTGGGGCGAGCAACTGAATCTGCAAAGCAGCGGTGTCTACGACCGCGCCATGGGGGCGCACGCCGAGGTCATTGCGCGGCATGCGGCCGCGTTTGGTCTGCCGCCTCGTCTGCGTCTCGACGAGTGCCTGTCACCGCTGCTGCAACTGAGCCAGACGACACCGGCTTTCGATTTTCCGCGTAGCGCGCTGCCTGGACAGTTCCATGGCGTCGGCCCGTTGCGTTCGGCGCTGACCGACGAGCCGCTGATGGATATCCCCGTCGTCACCGGCAGGCCTTTCGTGTTCGCTTCGCTGGGCACGCTGCAGGGCGATCGGTTCGGCCTGTTTCAGCGAATCGCTGAAGCCTGTCGCGAGCTGGATGCGCAGCTCTTGATCGCTCATTGCGGGCGTCTGGATGCTCGGCAAGAACAACGATTGCTAAAGGCCGGCGCCAGCTGGGTCACCGACTTTGCGCCGCAGCGTGCGGTGCTGGCGCGGGCCGATGCGCTGATCACCCATGCCGGGCTCAATACGGTGCTCGACGCGCTGGAAGCCGGGGTGCCGAGCCTGGCGCTGCCCATCGCCTTCGATCAGCCCGGTGTGGCTGCTCGGGTGACGCATGCCGGAGTGGGCTTGAAGCTAAATCCGCGTCTGGCCAGTCGTCGGCGCATCGTTCAACAGCTGCGACGGTTGTTGCGCGAGCCCGGCTTTGCGCAGCGCGCTCGGGCGCTGGGCGACGAGGTTCGCACTGCCGGCGGCGCGCCGCGAGCGGCGCAGTTGATCGAGACGGCGCTAGCAGTTGAGTCGCCGGTCTTGCGCAGGGCCAAACATGGCTGATGCAGACCTGATCCTGGTCGGCGGCGGTCTGGCTAATGGCCTGCTGGCGCTGCGCTTGCGCCGGGCGCGTCCGGATTTGCGGTTGCTGATCATCGAGCAAGGCGAAACCCTCGGCGGCAACCATACCTGGTCCTTTCATGAACAAGACCTGACGCCGGCTCAACGGGCCTGGCTGGAGCCGCTGGTGAGTCATCGCTGGCCTGGTTATGAGGTGGTCTTCCCGGACCTCAAGCGCCGGCTGGGCAGCGGCTATGCCAGCATATTATCCAATCGGTTTCATCAGCTGCTGATGTCCGAACTGGCCGACGGCGTGCGCCTGAACACCACGGTCAACCACGTCGAACCCCGGCAGGTGCGGCTGGTTTCCGGCGAGGCTCTGCGTGCCGGCGTGGTCATTGATGGGCGAGGGGTGCGCCGGACCGATCAGTTAACGCTGGGCTTCCAGAAATTTCTCGGGCAGGAGCTGCGTCTGGATCGGCCGCATGGCCTGTATGAGCCGATCATCATGGACGCCAGCGTCGCCCAGCAGGATGGCTATCGCTTCGTCTACGTGTTGCCGTTCAGCGCCGACACCCTGTTGATCGAGGACACCTATTACGCCGACGGCGATGCCGTTGCGCCGGGCACCTTGCAGGGCAACATCCAGCGCTACGCCGAGGCACGCGGCTGGCGTATCGCCGAGACGCTACGAGAGGAACAGGGCGTGCTGCCCATCGTGTTGTCGGGCGATCTTCCTGCGTTCTGGGACGAAGCCCGTGGCGTGCCGCAGACGGGCCTGTCAGCCGCCCTGTTTCACCCCACTACGGGCTATTCGCTGCCCGATGCGGTGCGTCTGGCTGATCATCTGGTCGCTCTGGACCGCTGGGACGCCGACAGCCTGTTCGCGGCAATCCGCGACTATTCGCTGCTGCAGTGGCATCAACGCGGGTTCTTCCGTCTGCTCAACCGCATGTTGTTCATGGCGGGGCCGGCGGATCGCCGCTGGGCGGTGATGCAGCGTTTCTATCGCCTGCGTGAACCGCTGATCCAGCGCTTCTACGCAGCCAATCTGACCACCTGGGACCGCTTGCGCATCGTCTCGGGCAAACCTCCCGTGCCGGTGGGCGAGGCGCTGCGCGCGCTGGCAGCCGGCAATCACAAGGACAAACGATGAACGAGGCAACTGGCGCTGTGAAGCGGGCTGTGGTGATTGGGGCAGGTTTCGGCGGGCTGGCGCTGGCCATCCGTCTGCAGCGTGCCGGCATCCAGACCACCCTGCTGGAAAAGCGTGACAAGCCGGGTGGCCGCGCCTACGTCTATCACGATCAGGGCTTCACCTTCGATGCCGGGCCGACGGTGATCACCGATCCGCCGGCGCTGGAAGAACTCTTCAGCGGTGCCGGCAAACGCATGGCCGATTACGTCGAGCTGCTGCCGGTCAGCCCCTTTTATCGGCTGTGCTGGGAAGACGGCTACAGCTTCGATTACGTTAACGACCAAGCCGCGCTGGACCGGCAGATTCACGCCCTGAACCCAAAGGACGTCGCCGGCTATCAGCGCTTTCTCGCCTATTCCCGTGCGGTGTACGAGGAGGGCTATGTCAAGCTCGGCACTGTGCCCTTCCTGTCGTTCCGCAGCATGATCGGCGTCGCCCCGCAGCTGGCTAAGCTGCAGGCCTGGCGCAACGTGTACAGCATGGTGGCCAAGTTCGTGGAGAACGACCGGCTGCGCCAGGCGTTGTCGTTCCATTCCCTTCTAGTGGGCGGCAATCCCTTCGAAACCTCATCGATCTATGCGTTGATCCACGCGCTGGAGCGACAGGGCGGCGTCTGGTTTCCACGCGGTGGCACCGGGGCGCTGGTGCAGGGGATGGTCAGGCTGTTCGAGGACCTGGGCGGCAAGTTGGAGTTGAATGCGGAAGTCGCGCGCATCGAGCTGACCGGGGGTAAGGCAAGCGCGGTAATCAGCGGCGACGGGCGTCGCTTCGACACCGATGCGGTGGCCTCGAATGCCGACGTGGTGAACACTTACAAGCAGCTGCTCGGGCATGAACAGCGTGGTCGCGACGAGGCCAAGCGGCTCTCCGGTAAGCGCTTTTCCATGTCGTTGTTCGTCATCCACTTTGGTCTCAAGCGCCGCCACGAGCACCTGCAACATCACACGGTGTGCTTCGGGCCGCGCTACCGCGAACTGATCGACGAGATCTTCAAGCGCGAAACCCTGGCTGACGACTTCTCGCTGTACCTGCACGCGCCCTGTGTCACCGACCCCTCGCTGGCGCCGGAAGGTTGTGCCAGCCATTACGTGCTGGCCCCGGTGCCGCACCTGGGCACGGCGGATATCGACTGGGCGGAGGAGGGGCCAAAGTACCGCGACCGCATCTTCGAATACCTGGAGCGTCATTACATTCCGGGGCTGCGCGAGGATCTGGTTACTCACCGGATCTTCACGCCATTCGATTTTCGCGACGAGCTGAACGCGCATCTCGGTTCGGCGTTCTCGCTGGAGCCGATCCTCACCCAGAGCGCCTGGTTCCGCCCGCATAATCGCGACGATGTGATTCCGAACCTCTATATCGTCGGTGCCGGTACGCACCCCGGCGCGGGTGTGCCGGGCGTTGTGGGTTCGGCCAAGGCCACGGCCGGGCTGATGCTGGAGGACTTGATGTTGCAGGAGCGGGTCGGATGAACGACAAGGTCATCGATCACTCGACACAGGCCATTAACGCTGGCTCCAAGAGCTTTGCGGCCGCGGCCAAGTTGTTCGACCAGCGCACGCGCCAGAGTGCGGTGATGCTCTACGCCTGGTGCCGGCACTGCGACGATGTGATCGACGGCCAGACGCTCGGGCACGGTCAGGTCGAGGGTGATCGCTCCACCGGGGAGGCGCGCCTGGCCGAGCTGGTGGACCTGACCGAGCGTGCCTATGCCGGCGAGCCGATGCGCGATCCGGCATTCGCGGCGTTTCAGCAAGTGATCCAGCGCCATCGGATTCCCAAGGCCCATCCGCTGGAGCACTTGGCGGGCTTTCGCATGGATGTGCAGGGCTACCGCTACCAGACCCTCGACGACACACTGCTGTACTGCTACCGCGTCGCCGGGGTAGTTGGCCTGATGATGGCGCGCGTGATGGGCGCCGAGGCGGAAGCGACGCTGGACCGGGCCTGCGACCTGGGGCTGGCGTTCCAGCTCACCAATATCGCTCGCGACATTGTCGAGGATGCCGAGATCGGTCGCGTCTATCTGCCGGCCGACTGGCTGTCCGAAGCGGGTATTCCGGCTGGCGAGATTGCCCTGCCGCATTGGCGACCTGCGCTGGCGCTGCTGTCGGCGCGTCTGGTCGATCTGGCCGAGCCCTATTACCGGTCGGCCTCGCAGGGTTTGCGCGACCTGCCACTGCGTTCGGCCTGGTCCATTGCTACGGCGCATGGCATCTATCGGCAGATCGGCGTGGAGGTGAAAGCGCGCGGCGCGGCGGCCTGGGATACGCGCGTCTCGACGACTGGCGCGCAGAAATTGCAGTTTCTGCTGGGCGGGGGTGTGCTGGCGCTGGCATCGCGGCGAATGCAGCTCACGCCGCGTCCCGATTTCCTCTGGAAGCGTCCTCGCTAGCAGTCGCCTTGCGCAGTGGTCCGTCATGCAGTTCGCGTAGCTGCTGCTTGAGCACCGGCAGCGGTGGCGCATAGAGAAAACCAAAGGACACGCAACGCTCCTTGCCTTCTACCGCATGATGCAGCCGATGCGCCTGGTACAGGCGCTTGAGGTAGCCATTGCGCGGTACGTAGCGCAGCGGCCAGCGATGGTGCACCAGCCCGTCATGGGCGACGAAGTAGAGCAATCCATAGGCCGTCATCCCGGCGCCGATCCATTCCAGCGGGCCGTAGCCCGCCGTGCCCAGCGCGATCAGCAGAATCGCGACTCCCGCGAAGACCACCGCATACAGGTCGTTTTTCTCGAACCAGCCGCTGCGCGGCTCATGGTGCGACCTGTGCCAGCCCCAGCCCCAGCCATGCATTACATACTTGTGCGCCCACCAGGCGAACAGCTCCATGCCGGCTAGGGTGGCGAGAAATACCAGAGTGTTGGTCAGCACGGTCATGTCCGATCCGTTGGTTTTGCAGAGACCACCAGTCTACGCGTTGCGCCGCGCCAGTCGACCCGGCGCCGACGCCTGGCGAGCGCCGGTTAGCGCCAGCCGGCCGCGAGCGCCTTCGTCAGTTGTGCCGCCGGGACAGCCAAACAGCCGCTGGCATTCTGTCCGGCCCAAAGTGGGGAGAAATGGTCGATGCCCTGTGGCTCGGCTGCAGCGCGAAGGCTGCCGATGGCGTTTCCAGCCAGCGGGAATGCCGGCACCGCATCGGGCCTGGCGCCGAGTTCATGAATGAGCCGGTTGATCATGCTGCGTGCCGGGCGCCCGGAGAACAACGTGGTCAACACCGTTTTCTCTGCTGCCGCGCTCTGCAAGGCCTTGCGGTGCAACGGGCTGGTGCGGCTTTCGTCACACAATAGGTATGCGGTGCCAACCTGCACGCCTGCGGCGCCCAGCGTCTGCGCGGCGGATACGCAGCGAGCGTCCGCAATGCCACCCGCCGCAATCACCGGAATATTCAGCTCAGCCACTAGCTGCGGAAGCAAGGCGAAGGTGCCGATCTGCGTGTCGATGTCCTCGCTGAGAAACATGCCGCGATGACCGCCGGCTTCGACGCCCTGGCCAATCACAGCGTCGGCGCCTTGCGCCTGTAGCCAGCGGCCTTCTTCCAGCGTCGTGGCGCTGGAGATGATTTTCGCGCCGGTCGCCTTGACCCGCTGCAGCAGGTCCGCTGGAGGCAGCCCGAAGTGGAAGCTGACAACAGGCGGGCGGTGCCGCTCCAGCACGTCGGCCATCGCGGCGTCGAACGGTTTGCGGCTGGCAGCGCCGGGGATGCTTGCAGGGTCGATGCCCATCTCGTCGAGATAGGGCGCCAGCAGCGCCAGCCAGCCCGTGTTCCGTTCAGTGTCGGCGAGCGGCGTCTGGTGGCAGAAGAAGTTGACGTTGTACGGCTTGCTCGTCAGCGCGGCGATGGCGGTCAGTTCGGCGTCCAGCCCGTCGGCGTCAAGTGAGCCAGCTGGGATCGAGCCCAGCCCGCCCGCTTCGGATACCGCAGCGGCCAGCTGGTGGTTTTGCGAGTTCGCCATCGGCGCCTGAATGATAGGTAGGGCAATCTGAAACAGCGCGCGCATGTCCATCGAAAACTCCTTTGCAATGGCGGGACGGGCTGACACTGTAGCCCGCCAGGCCCCGGACGCAAGCGGGATTGCTGCCCCTGGTTGCCGGAGCCGTGCAGTGCTGCACCGAAATGAACGACTCGCACCCACTCATCGATTCCGGCGTGTTGGACTGCGGTGCGCCTCGCCAGCCCTTGCGAATCGCCAGCCCCCTGCGAATCGCCGCGTTGCGCGGTTAGACTGTGCGCACTTCAGGAGTGCCCGATGAACTACCGTCACGCTTTCCACGCCGGCAATCACGCCGACGTATTCAAACACCTCGTTTTGTCCCGTCTGTTCTCGATGCTGGCACGCAAGGAGGCGCCGTTCGCCTACCTCGACAGCCACGCCGGCGTCGGCCTGTATGACCTCGCAGGCGACCAGGCCAGCCGCACCGGCGAATGGCTGCAGGGCATCGCGCGTCTGTGGCAGGCAGAGGATGTGCCGGCGATGGCGCAGGGGTACCTGGACGTTATCCGCGCACTCAATCCCGACGGCACGCTGCGTTACTACCCCGGTTCGCCGGAACTGGCACGCCAGCTGACGCGCCCGCAGGATCGCCTGCAGCTCAACGAAAAACATCCCGAAGATGGCCGCCTGCTGAAAGACAACATGGCCGGCGATCACCGCGTGGCGGTGCACCTCGGCGAAGGCTGGCATGTGCCACGCGCCTTGATGCCGACTGCCGAAAAGCGCGTCGTCCTGCTGGTCGACCCACCGTTCGAGCAGGCCGATGAGCTGAGCCGTTGCGTGCAGGCGCTCGGCGAGGCGCTGGGGCGCATGCGCCAGACCATCGGTGTGATCTGGTATCCGATCAAGGATGAACGCCAACTGAAGCGGTTCTATCAGGACCTGTCACGCAGCGGCGCACCCAAACTGCTGCGTGCCGAGCTGTTTGTCCACCCGACCGACGAAGCGCTGCGGCTGAACGGCTCCGGCCTCGCGATCAGTAATCCGCCGTGGGGGCTGGAAGAAGAACTGCGCGAGTTGCTGCCTTGGCTCGCCAAGCTGCTCGGCCAGAGCGAGGGCGGCTGGCGACTGGATTGGTTGGTGGAAGAGAAGTAATGGCTGAACGTGCTCCAGCGGGCGATTCGCTTGGGTGAAACCGGAATCCGGGCCGTGCTTCTCGCCTTTGGTAGGAGCAGGCTTGCTCGCGATCAGAGGCCGATCGAGGCTGGAAGTAGCTGGGCTGTCCGGATCGCCAGCAAGCTGGCTCCTACAGGTGAGCGGGGCAGGGTGGATGTCGCGCTTACATTCAGCTTCACGCCACGCAATCCTGCCGCGTCCAACCTCCAGCTAGAACAGCTTCAGCGGCTCTTCCTGCAACGCTGACATCTGCTCTCGCAGGATCAGCACCTGGTCGCCCCAGTAGCGTTCGGTGCCGAACCAGGGGAAGCTCATCGGGAACGCCGGATCATCCCAGCGACGGGCCAGCCAGGCGCTGTAATGCATCAGGCGCAGCGCGCGCAGGGCTTCGATCAGCGGTAACTCGCGGGGAGCGAAGTCGTGGAATTCGCTGTAGCCGTCCACCAGTTCGGACAGCTGTCCGAGCCGCTCATGACGTTCGCCGGCGAGCATCATCCAGATGTCCTGCACGGACGGGCCCATACGACAGTCGTCCAGATCGACCAGGTGGAACGCATCGTCACGGGCGAGGATGTTGCCGGGATGGCAGTCGCCATGCAGGCGGATCGGCTGGAAATCGGTGCGGG
Organism: Stutzerimonas stutzeri SDM-LAC; assembly: GCF_000235745.1. Taxonomy (GTDB): domain Bacteria; phylum Pseudomonadota; class Gammaproteobacteria; order Pseudomonadales; family Pseudomonadaceae; genus Stutzerimonas; species Stutzerimonas stutzeri_H. The sequence goes on from NZ_AGSX01000043.1 coordinate 150,171, forward strand.
CGAAGACATCATCGACACGCTTGAGCAGGTCGCGCGCGACCGACTCGTAAGCAGGCAGCAGGCTCTTGGGGACGAAATTGCCGTCGAGCAGCGTCGCCAACGATTCGTGGCCGAAATGCTCAGCATTGAGTGTTTCTCTGTGCTCGAACGGTCGGCTGGCACTGACGGCATGCATGCGGCCCAGCAACTGGCCGAGGCGGTAGAGCTGATCGAGATTGCCCGGCTCCGGCGCGCGGCCGCCGCGACGAGGAAACAGCGCGAAGCGGAAGCCGGCATGTTCGAACAGGGTTTTGCCGTCGCGCTCCAATGGCGCCACCACCGGAATCTCACGATCAGCCAGTTCCTTGGAAAACTGGTGCTCCTCCAGAATGGCCTCGTTGCTCCAGCGCCCGGGGCGGTAGAACTTCGCCACGATGGGCGTTTCGTCCTCGATGCCCACCTGATAGACGCGGTTTTCGTAGCTGTTCAATGCCAGCACGCGAGCGTCGCTGATGAAGCCTGTGCTTTCCACCGCATCGAGCACAAGGTCAGGCGTAAGCGTGTCGAAGGGGTGGCTCATGGTCAGCTCCGTGGACGGGCAGCCAGTGTATTGCACCCGGACTTTTAAACAACCGGCTTGGTTGCGGCAGGCTAGTCTGCGAGCCGCGGTGGGTTTTGGCGCGAGGCCACATAAGAGCTCTCACAGCTGAACGCAGCGTCGGTTGCGCTGACGGGGCTATCGGAGCGGACCATGCCGCGACCGCTCGTAGCCGGTTCGCGAGCATAACCCGCGCCTACAACGTCCCAGGTTTCGGTGTGCGCGCCAGACAGTAGACATCTACGCGTGTTGCGCCGGCCCGTTTGAGCAGGCGGGCCAGTGCCTCGGCGGTCGCGCCGGTGGTAAGCACATCATCGACGATGGCTACGTGGCGACCGGCGATCGTCGGTTCATTGGACAAGGCAAACGCCTGACGCAGATTGCGCCGACGGCTGGCTGCATCGAGCTGCTGCTGCGATTGGGTGTCCTGTACCCGCTGCAGGGTCTTCGTATCGATTGGAATTGCCAATGCCGCGCTCAGCCAATCAGCGAGCATGTGTGCCTGATTGAAGCCGCGCTGGCGCAGCCGTTTGCGGGCCAGGGGCACGGGCACGAGCGCATCGGGACGCGGTAAGCCTTCATCGAACGCGTGTTGCAGATGGCGCGAGAGTTGCTCCGCCAGCAACCGGCCGAGTGGCCATTGGGATTGGTGTTTGAAGCGACTGATCAGCGTGTCTACCGGAAAGTCGAAGCGCCACGGCACATTCACTTGATCGAACGCGGGCGGCCGCTTCAAGCATTCCCCGCAAATCAGCCCGGACGCCGGCAGCGGCAGGGCACACACCACGCAATGTTCGTGCAGCCAGGGAAGCTCAGCTTCGCAGGCGCCGCAAACCGTTTGCCCGGTTTCGCAGCGCTCGTCGCAAAGCGAACAGTGGTGTTCAATATTTAACCAGTTGTAAACCATGATTCCTTTCCTGGTTGACAGCGCCTCGGCCTTGGCTAACCATTTCGCATCCGTGCCAGGCCGCCGAGCCGTTATTAATTACAAGGAATACCCATGAGCGCCACTGCCGCTTCCGTTACCCGTCACGACTGGCGCCTCGCCGAAGTCAAGGCGCTCTTCGAACAACCCTTCAATGACCTGATCTTCCAGGCTCAGGGCGTGCACCGCCAGCACTTCGATGCCAACCGCGTCCAGGTTTCGACCTTGCTGTCGATCAAAACCGGCGCGTGTCCTGAAGACTGCAAATACTGTCCGCAATCCGGCCACTACAACACCGGCCTGGATAAAGAAAAGCTGATGGAAGTGCAGAAGGTGCTCGACGCTGCCGCCGAAGCCAAGGCCATCGGCTCGACGCGCTTCTGCATGGGCGCCGCCTGGAAACACCCGTCCGCCAAGGACATGCCTTACGTCCTGAAGATGGTCGAAGGTGTGAAGGCGCTGGGCCTGGAAACCTGTATGACACTCGGCAAACTCGATCAAGAGCAAACCCAGGCGTTGGCAGCCGCGGGCCTGGACTACTACAACCACAACCTCGATACCTCGCCGGAGTTCTACGGCAACATCATCACTACCCGTACCTATGCGGACCGGCTGGAAACGCTGAGCTATGTACGTGAGTCGGGCATGAAGATCTGCTCGGGCGGCATCCTCGGGATGGGCGAGTCGCTGAACGACCGCGCCGGCTTGCTGATCCAGCTGGCCAACCTGCCCGAGCATCCTGAGTCGGTGCCGATCAACATGTTGGTGAAGGTCAAGGGCACGCCGCTGGCCGACGAGCAGGACGTCGACCCCTTCGACTTCATCCGCATGCTCGCCGTGGCGCGGATCATGATGCCGAAGTCCCACGTGCGGCTGTCCGCCGGACGCGAGCAGATGAACGAGCAGATGCAGGCCCTGGCCTTCGTCGCCGGTGCCAACTCGATCTTCTACGGCGAGAAACTGCTGACCACCGGCAACCCGCAAGCTGACAAGGACATGCTGCTGTTCAAGCGCCTCGGCATTCAGCCCGAAGCGCGTGAAGAGCACGACGACGAAGTGCACCAGGCTGCCATCGAGCAGGCATTGGTCGAGCAGCGCGACAGCAAGCTGTTCTACAACGCCGCGTCGGCCTGATTAGTACGACCCCTGTAGCCGCGAAGCTCCTGCGGCTACAGGTTCGCCAGCAAGCTGGCTCCTACAGAAGCTCTTCTGCCATGCCGTTCGATCTCGCTTCACGTCTTTCCGAGCGCCGCGCCGCCCATCTCTATCGCCATCGCCCGTTGCTGGAAACGCCGCAGCAGCCGGAGGTGATGGTCGATGGCGAACGGCTATTGGCGTTCTGTTCCAACGATTATCTCGGGCTGGCCAGCCACCCTGATGTGATCCACGCCATGCAACAGGGTGCCGGGCGCTGGGGCGTAGGCGGCGGTGCATCGCATCTGGTCATGGGGCACAGCACACCGCATCACCAGCTCGAGGAAGCCCTGGCTGAATTCAGCGGTCGGCCGCGAGCCTTGTTGTTCTCCACCGGCTATATGGCCAATCTGGCCGCAGTTACCGCGCTGGTGGGGCAGGGCGATACGGTACTGGAAGACCGGATCAATCACGCCTCGCTGCTCGACGCCGGGCTGCTCAGTGGCGCGCGCTTCTCCCGTTACCTGCACAACGATGCGGATAGCCTGGCCAAGCGCCTGGACAAGGCGACCGGCGATACGCTGGTGGTCACCGACGGTGTGTTCAGCATGGATGGCGACCTGGCTGACTTGCCCGCAATCTGCGCCACCGCAAATGCCCGAAATGCCTGGGTCATGGTCGATGACGCCCATGGCTTCGGTCCGTTGGGCAAAACCGGCGGCGGCATCGTCGAGCATTTCGGACTGGGGATGGCTGAAGTGCCGGTGCTGGTCGGTACGCTCGGCAAGGCCTTCGGCACCGCTGGCGCCTTCGTCGCGGGCAGCGAGGAGCTGATCGAGACCTTGATCCAGTTCGCCCGGCCGTACATCTATACCACCAGCCAGCCACCGGCGGTTGCCTGCGCCACCCTTAAAAGCCTGGAGCTGCTGCGCACCGAGGGCTGGCGCCGAGACCATCTGAATAATCTGATTGCACGTTTCCGTCAGGGCGCGAGCGAGATCGGTCTGACCCTCATGGACAGCCCGACGCCAATCCAGCCGATTCTCGTCGGTAGCAGCGAGCGTGCCCTGAAGCTTTCTTCGGCGCTGCGTGAGCGTGGAATTCTGGTCGGTGCCATTCGCCCGCCCACCGTGCCGGCCGGCAGCGCACGGTTGCGGGTAACCTTCAGCGCGTCGCATAGCGAAGCGCAGGTGGAACGACTGCTGGATATCCTGGCCGAATGCTGGAATCAAATGGCCAAGGAGCCTGAAGCGGATGCGTGATCAGCTGATTTTGCTGCCCGGTTGGGCGTATGGCCCGGCTGCGTTACAGCCTTTGAGCGAGGCGCTGACAGAGCTCGCGCCGGAACTCGACGTAATCATCGAACCCTTGCCGGAGCTTGCCGAGGCCCAAGCTTGGCTCGACGAACTTGATCGCCGCCTGCCCCATGACAGTTGGCTGGCCGGCTGGTCGTTGGGCGGGATGCTGGCGTCTCAGCTCGCTGCGCGGCGCGTGGATTCCTGCCGTGGGCTGGTCACCATCGCCAGCAACCCCTGCTTCCGCGCTCGGCCACAGTGGCCCGAAGGCATGGCACCGGACATTTTCGATGCCTTTCAAGAGGCCTTCCGGCTGGACCCCGAGGAAACTCTGAAACGTTTCCGTCTGCTCTGCAGTCGTGGTGGCTACGATCCGCGAACGCTGGCCCGCCAGCTGGAGGTCAGCCAGTCCAATTCTGCATCGGCGGTGCTTGATGCCGGCTTGCAGTTGCTCGCCGAGCTGGACGGGCGCGGTGCGCTGCATGGCTATTTCGGGCCGCAACTGCACCTGTTTGCCGGTGGCGACGCATTGGTGCCGTCGACCGCTTGTGATGCGCTGCGGCGCTGGATGCCGGGTATTGAAGCTGAGCTGATCGCCTCGACCAGCCATGCCCTGCCTCTGGAACGGCCGGATGATGTAGCCGCAACCATAGCTGCATTCATCAGAGGCACGGCGGAATGATAGAGGTGGCCACGGCGCTGATGCCGGATGCGGGAAACACCCTGCCTGACAAGCGTCAGGTCGCGGCATCATTTTCCCGAGCAGCATCCAGCTATGACGCCGTGGCCGAGCTGCAGCGTACGGTCGGCAACACGTTGATCGAGTGCCTGCCCGCCGCGCTTACGCCGGCGTGCTGGCTGGACCTGGGTTGTGGCACCGGCTATTTTTCTCGCGCGCTGGCGAGCCGTTTTCCTGCTGCTGATGGCGTCGCGCTGGATATTGCCGAAGGCATGCTGCGCCACGCCCGACCTCAGGGCGGCGCGAGCCATTTCATCGCTGGTGACGCCGAGTGCTTGCCGCTGCGTGATGCGTCGGTGGATGTGATTTTTTCCAGCCTGGCACTGCAGTGGTGTGAAGATTTCCCCAGCGTGCTGAGCGAGGCGAAGCGGGTGCTCCGCCATGGCGGTGTGTTCGCCTTCAGCAGTTTGTGCAGCGGCACCTTGCAGGAACTGCGCGACAGCTGGCAGACGGTCGACGGTTTTGCCCATGTGAATCGCTTCCGTCCCATGGGTGCCTATCAGCAACTCTGCGCCGCCAGTGGTTTGCGGTTGGAGCAGTTGGAGGTCGAACCTGAGGTACTGCATTTCGCCGAGCTGCGACAGCTGACCAGCGAACTCAAGGCGCTCGGTGCGCATAACCTCAACCCTGGTCGTCCGGGCGGGCTTACCGGTCGTGCACGTATTCGCGCGCTGATCGATGCCTATGAGCGGTTCCGCACGCCGCGCGGGCTCCCCGCGACCTATCAGGTGGTCTATGGCGTGTTGCGCAAGGAGCTTGCATGACGGCAGCTTATTTCGTTACCGGCACCGATACCGAGGTCGGCAAGACCACCATCGCCGCCGGGCTCCTGCATGCCGCGCGGCTGGCTGGCCTCAGTACAGCGGCGGCGAAACCTGTGGCATCCGGTTGCGAAATCACGGCCGACGGCCTGCGCAACAGCGACGCGCTGGCGCTGCTCGGTGAATGCACACTGCCGCTGCGCTACGAACAGGTCAATCCTATGGCCTTCGAGCCGGCGATAGCGCCGCATCTGGCCGCCCGCGAGGCCGGCATCGAACTGACTGTCGCGGCACTGGCCGAGCCGGTTCGCCGCGTGCTGGCGTTGCAAGCTCAGTTCTCTCTGGTGGAGGGTGCTGGCGGCTGGCGCGTGCCGTTGGCTGCAGGTGAAACGCTGTCCGATCTTGCCATCGAACTCGGGTTGCCTGTCATCCTGGTAGTTGGCGTTCGTCTGGGCTGCATCAATCACGCGCTGCTCAGCGCCGAGGCCATCGCGCGCGACGGGCTAAGAATGGCCGGGTGGGTCGCCAACATCGTTGATCCGGCCACCTCACGCTTGCAGGAAAACCTCGCCACGCTGACCGAGCGTCTCTCCGCGCCTTGTCTCGGTCAGGTTCCGTACTTACCCGTGGCAGACCCGGCCAATGTGGCGCGCTGTCTCGATTTCGGTCTGCTCGAGCCCTAGCTGGCACGCTTCGAATTGACTGCGCTGTAGCGCGCAGCGTCATAAAACAGGTTCCTTTATAGCGACGTGGAACTGGCGCCAGCGAGGTGTCATCTGCTTCAATGGTGGCGAACTGATTTCGCGGATGCCATATATGCAAATCAACAGCAGTCTTCTCTCCGCGGGTCTCGGCGCTTACCAGGCCGGACAGCAGCGTGTCGATCAGGCAGGCGCCGCCATAGCCGGGCAAGGCCTACCGATGGCGGATAATTCCCAGGCGGTGGCCGAAACGGTCGACCTGACCGAGGAGCTGGTGCAATTGAAAGTTGGCGAGCATCAGGCCAAGGCTGGCGCTCGAATCCTGCAGACCGCCGACGAAGTGCTCGGCACCCTGATCAACACCAAAGCCTGACCGCACTGGCCTTCCTGGCCGAGCGACAGGCTTTTTCCTAAGTCGCAAATCCTCCCAAGTGTCCAGCGACGCGCCGACGAACGGCGTGAGGGTCGCTGCTTGACATCGACTGGCCCTAAACGTATGTTTCAAACGCCTGTTTGACCTGCCGGAACGAAGCCGGATGGTCCAATCCAATCAAGCGTGGCTATTCTTTCGGCCACCTGAACCAAGAACCCACCGCTGAGGTTTACGCTATGCCTGACTACAAGGCCCCCTTGCGCGATATCCGCTTTGTACGTGACGAATTGCTCGGCTACGAGGCGCATTACCAAAGCCTTCCGGGCTGTGAAGACGCCACCCCGGACATGGTTAACGCGATCCTCGACGAAGGCGCCAAGTTCTGTGAGCAGGTCATCGCGCCGCTGAATCGCGTGGGCGACATCGAAGGCTGCACCTGGAGCGAGTCCGGTGTGAAGACGCCAGCTGGCTTCAAAGAGGCCTATCAGCAGTTCGTCGAAGGCGGCTGGCCGAGCCTGGCTCATGACGTCGAGCACGGCGGCCAGGGCCTGCCGGAATCGCTGGGCATGGCGATCAGCGAAATGGTCGGCGAAGCCAACTGGTCCTGGGGCATGTACCCCGGCCTGTCCCACGGCGCGATGAACACCCTGCACGAGCACGGCACGCCCGAGCAGCAGCAGACCTACCTGACCAAACTGGTCTCCGGCGAGTGGACCGGTACCATGTGTCTGACCGAGCCGCATTGCGGCACTGACCTGGGCATGCTGCGCACCAAGGCCGAGCCTCAGGCCGACGGCAGCTACAAAGTATCGGGCACCAAAATCTTCATCTCCGCCGGTGAACACGACATGGCCGACAACATCGTCCATATCGTGCTGGCGCGTCTGCCCGATGCGCCGCAAGGCACCAAGGGTATTTCGCTGTTCATCGTTCCGAAGTTCCTGCCGAATGCAGAAGGCGGTGTTGGCGAGCGCAACGGTGTGTCCTGTGGCTCTCTGGAGCACAAGATGGGCATTCATGGCAATGCCACCTGCGTGATGAACTTCGACAGTGCCACCGGTTTCCTGATCGGCCCGCCGAACAAGGGCCTGAACTGCATGTTCACCTTCATGAACACCGCACGTCTGGGTACTGCACTGCAGGGCCTGGCCCATGCCGAGATCGGCTTCCAGGGCGGCATCCAGTATGCGCGTGAGCGTCTGCAGATGCGTTCGCTGACCGGCCCGAAAGCACCGGAAAAAGCCGCTGACCCGATCATCGTGCATCCGGACGTGCGCCGCATGCTGCTGACCATGAAGGCCTTCGCCGAAGGCAACCGCGCGATGCTCTACTTCGCCGCCAAGCAGGTCGACATCACCCAGCGCAGCCAGGACGAAGAGCAGCGCAAGGCCGCCGATGCGATGCTGGCGTTCCTGACCCCGATCGCCAAGGCCTTCATGACCGAAGTGGGCTTCGAAGCGGCCAACCACGGCGTGCAGATCTATGGCGGTCACGGCTTCATCGCCGAGTGGGGCATGGAGCAGAACGTTCGTGACAGCCGCATCTCCTGTCTGTACGAAGGCACCACCGGTATCCAGGCCCTCGACCTGCTGGGTCGCAAGGTGCTGATGACCCAGGGCGAAGCACTCAAGGGCTTCACCAAGGTCGTGCACAAGTTCTGCCAGGCCAACGAAGGCAACGAGTCGATCAAGCAGTTCGTCGAGCCGCTGGCCAAGCTGAACAAGGAGTGGGGCGACCTGACCATGAAGGTCGGCATGGCCGCGATGAAGAACCGCGAAGAAGTCGGTGCCGCCTCGGTGGATTACCTGATGTACTGCGGTTACGCCTGCCTGGCCTACTTCTGGGCCGACATGGCGCGCCTGGCTTCGGAAAAGATCGCTGCCGGCGAAGACGCCGATGGCTTCTACACCGCCAAGGTGCAGACGGCGCGCTTCTACTTCCAGCGCATCCTTCCGCGTACCCGCGCCCACGTCGAAACCATGCTGTCCGGTGCTGACAACCTGATGGACATGGACGAGGCGCACTTCGCACTGTCCTACTAAGGCGCCGCGCAACCAGGAAACCGCTGCTACGGCAGCGGTTTTTTTTGGCTCGTGTTCCGCGATGCCAGTGATTGTTTTCACCCCGTGGGTGAACCTTTCATCAAGTGCAGGCAAAATGCCTGCTTTCCTCACGGCCGTTACCGGAGCCGCCGTGCCTCGCCAGAGCCCCGCTCGTTTCAGTCATTTCTATGCACCGCTGGCGCTATTGGTCGGAGGGCTTGTGGCTGCAGGTCAGCCCATGCTGAACGAGTTCTTCACGTCCTTGTTCAATGTGCTGCCCACCGTCCTGCTATTGCTTGGGGGCGCCTTCTGCATCGCCTATGCACGGGTCCGTGAGACCTTTCTGCTGCTGACGGTTTATATCGTCTATTTCCTCCTCGATACCCAGGTCGACCACTACCGGCTCTCCGGCGTGCTACTGCCAGAGGCTGCGCTGACGTTCCACCTGTGCAGCCTGCTTCTGCCGGCGCTCTACGGTCTCTATGCCCTTTGGCAAGAGCGTGCACACCTGTTGCAGGACGGTCTGGCACGCCTTGCCGTTGTGTTTGTCGTCTCGGTCTTGGCTCTGGCCTTGGCGCGGCGCTTCCCCGCGGGGGTGCTCGACTGGCTGACGGAAGTTCGCTGGCCGTCATTGCAGGCTGACTGGCTGCAGTTGATCCAGCTGGCCTATCCAGTATTTCTGATCGCCATACTCGCCGTACTGGCGCAGTACCTGCGACGGCCTCGGCCAGTGCACGCGGCGCAGTTGGTTGCGCTGATCGGCCTCCTCTTGATGCTGCCGCAGGTGTTCAGTCGTCCCGGTGCGCTCAACGTCTTGAGCAGCCTGATGATGCTGGTGCTGGTGATCGCCATTGCCCAGGAGGCCTATCAAATGGCGTTTCGTGACGAGCTGACCGGCCTGCCGGGCCGTCGCGCCCTGAACGAGCGACTGCAGCGCCTGGGGCGTCAGTACGTAATCGCCATGGCCGATGTGGATCGATTCAAGGCCTTCAATGACACCCACGGGCACGATGTAGGTGACGAAGTGTTGCGCCTTGTCGCGAGCCGGCTACGCAAGGTTGGCGGCGGTGGACGCGCCTATCGCTACGGAGGCGAGGAGTTCGCGCTGGTATTTCCAGGGCGTGATCTGGCGCATTGCCTGCCGCATCTGGAAGCCGTGCGGCAGGCCGTCGAGAGCTATCCACTGCAGCTGCGCGACACGTCCAGCCGGCCAAAGGATGCGGAGCAGGGACGGCAGCGCCGTGGTGCTGCTTCGGCAGCGGCGGTCTCGGTGACTATCAGTATCGGCGTCGCCGAGCGACTGATGACGCAGCGCAGCGCTGAGGAGGTCATCAAGAAGGCCGACCAGGCGCTCTATAGCGCCAAGGGAGCGGGGCGCAACTGCGTCCGCTCGCATGTAGAGAACCGCCGCGGTGCGATGCGTACGTTGAAAGAGGGAGGTTCCGACGCAGTGCGAGGCTGAAAAGCAGCCTGCGCTTGCGCTACGAACTGGTGGGCAGTCGGCGGTTATGGCGGCGCATTCAGCGCCTGCAATGTGATGGCGAGCGGGTCTATCTGTCAGTAGCGTAGCGCGCATAACAATGCACGATGCTGTCCTGGAGAAACGATATGCCCGCTTACAAGGCTCCCCTGCGCGATATGCGCTTTCTGATCGACGAAGTGTTCGACTTTCATGGCAGCTACGCGGCCAACGGTGCTGAAGACGCTACGCCTGATACGGTCAGCGCGATCCTCGAGGAAGGCGCCAAGTTCTGCGAGCAGGTGCTTGCGCCTCTCAACCGTAGCGGTGATGAGGAAGGGTGCCACTTCGACGAAGGTGTGGTGACCACGCCAAAAGGCTTCAAGGAAGCATTTGCGCAGTATGCCGAAGGCGGCTGGATGGGCCTGGCTTCGGATCCTGCCTATGGCGGTCAAGGTCTGCCGCACTCGCTGGGGCTGGTGGTTGGCGAGATGGTTGGCTCGGCAAACACCTCCTTTGGGATGTATCCAGGGCTAACCCATGGCGCCATGGCCGCGATAGCCGCCCACGGCACCAACGAGCAGAAAGAGACCTACCTGACCCGCATGACCGAGGGCCGCTGGACCGGCACCATGTGTCTCACTGAATCCCATTGCGGCACGGACCTGGGCATCATTAAGACCCGTGCGGTCCCCCAGGCCGACGGCAGCTACGCGATCAGCGGCACGAAGATCTTCATCTCGGCCGGCGAGCACGACATGAGCGAGAACATCGTGCATCTGGTGCTGGCCAAACTCCCCGATGCTCCGGCGGGAACCAAGGGCATTTCGCTGTTCATCGTGCCCAAGTTCCTGGCTGATGCTACCGGCGAAGCGGGCGAGCGCAACGCTGTCGCCTGCGGATCCATCGAGCACAAGATGGGAATCAAGGCCTCGGCGACCTGCGTGATCAACTTTGACGGTGCCAAGGGCTTCCTCATTGGTGAGCCGAACAAGGGGCTCAACTGCATGTTCACGATGATGAACCATGCACGGCTGGGGACCGGCATGCAGGGACTGTGCAGTGGCGAGGCGAGCTTTCAGGGTGCCATCCAATACGCCAACGAACGTTTGCAGATGCGTGCACTGACCGGGGCGAAGTTTCCTGAGAAGCCTGCCGATCCGATCATCGTGCACCCCGATGTGCGGCGGATGCTGTTGACCATGAAGGCGTTCAACGAGGGCAACCGTGCCCTGGCCTACTTCACCGCGCAGCTGCTTGATCAGATCCACAGCCCGGACGCCGGCAAGCGCAAGGAAGCCGAGGATCTGCTCGCCTTTCTCACCCCGATCTGCAAGGCCTTCATGACCGATACGGGGCTGGAGGTGACCAACCTCGGCATGCAGGTATTCGGCGGCCACGGTTACATTCGCGAGTGGGGCATGGAGCAGCTGGTTCGTGATTGCCGCATCGCGCCGATCTACGAAGGGACTAACGGGATTCAGGCACTCGACCTGCTCGGCCGCAAAGTGCTCGGCAGCCAGGGCAAGCTGATGCTTGGTTTCACCAAACAGGTACACAAGTTCTGCGAGGCCAACGCGCAGCATCCTGAGCTGCAGCAATACATCACGCAGCTGGCCGGCCTGAATCGCGAGCTAGGCGAGATCACCAGCCGAATCGGCATGGCCGCGATGAAGAACCCTGACGAAGTCGGCGCGGCCTCGGTGGACTACCTGATGTACTGCGGCTACCTGATCCTGGGCTACTTCTGGCTGCGCATGGCCGTAGTGGCGCAGGGCAAGCTCGCCGAGGCGGGCGGCGATGCGGCTTTCTATCAGTCGAAGCTGACCACTGCCGAGTTCTACTTTGCTCGCTTGCTGCCGCGCACCGCAGCCCATAAAGCAGCCATCGAGGCCGGCAGCGCCAGCCTGATGAAACTGGCCGCTGACCAATTTGCTTTCTGATCTGCGCCTCAATCTAAGCCCGCCTTGTGCGGGCTTTTTTGTGCGCGATCGTCGCTGCAGCTCGAGGACTTTGGCCAAGAATACGTGGCTGCCTCGAGCGTCTAGGTGAGAACTGATCAGTCATTTAAAGACGCTTCGGGCGCCGATTAGTCTTCAGTTAGACTCGCGAAACTGCTGCGGCCAATCGGCCGGGTGACACGTTTTCTGCGAGGTCTTTTCCATGGCTGACTACAAAGCACCGCTGCGCGATATGCGTTTCGTCCTAAACGAAGTCTTCGACGCCCCGAAGCTCTGGCAGACGATGCCAGCGTTGGCTGAAGTCGTCGATGCGGAAACCGCCGAAGCCATCCTCGAGGAAGCGGGCAAAATTACGGCCAATTCCATTGCGCCTCTCAACCGCAGCGGCGATGAAGAAGGCTGCCGCTGGGTGGACGGCGCGGTCACCACACCCGCCGGTTATCCCGAGGCATATCGCCTTTACGCCGAAGGTGGTTGGGTCGGTGTAGGCGGTGACCCAGCCTACAGCGGCATGGGCATGCCGAAAGCGATCTCGGCGCAGGTCGAGGAAATGATGAACTCGGCCAGCTTGGCGTTCGGTCTGTATCCTATGCTGACGTCTGGCGCCTGCCTGTCCCTCTATGCTCATGCCAGCGAAGAGCTGAAACAGAAATACCTGCCGAACATGTATGCCGGTGTCTGGTCAGGCTCCATGTGCCTGACCGAGCCACACGCAGGCACTGACCTCGGCATCATCCGCACCAAGGCTGAGCCACAAGCGGACGGCTCGTACAAGGTCAGCGGCACCAAGATCTTCATCACCGGTGGCGAGCACGATCTCACCGAGAACATCATCCACCTCGTACTGGCCAAGCTGCCCGATGCGCCGGCAGGTTCACGCGGTATTTCGTTGTTCCTGGTCCCCAAAGTAATGGTCAACGAAGACGGCAGCCTAGGTGAGCGCAACAGCCTCGGCTGCGGCTCGATCGAGCACAAGATGGGCATCCAGGCCTCGGCCACCTGCGTTATGAACTTTGACGGTGCCACCGGCTGGATGGTCGGCGAGCCGAACAAGGGCCTGGCGGCGATGTTCACCATGATGAATTATGAGCGTCTGGGCGTCGGCATCCAGGGCTTGGCCACGGGCGAGCGTTCGTATCAGAGCGCTATCGAATACGCACGTGAGCGCATCCAGAGCCGCGCACCAACTGGTCCGGTAGCGCAAGACAAGGCCGCTGACCCGATCATCGTCCACCCCGATGTTCGCCGAATGTTGCTGACCATGAAGGCGTTGAACGAGGGCGGTCGCGCCTTCTCCAGCTATGTGGCGCTGCAGCTGGACATCGCCAAATTCAGCGATGACGCCGAAGCACGCCAGCGTGCCGAGGCACTTGTGGCTCTACTGACGCCGGTAGCCAAGGCTTTCCTCACCGACATGGGGCTGGAAACGACTGTCCACGGCCAGCAGGTCTTCGGTGGTCACGGCTTTATCCGGGAGTGGGGACAGGAGCAACTGGTGCGCGACTGCCGGATCACCCAGATCTACGAAGGCACCAATGGCATCCAGGCGCTGGACCTGCTTGGGCGAAAGGTGGTGGGCAGCGGCGGCGAGCTGTATCGCGCATTTGCCGAAGAAGTTCGCAGCTACTGTGCAGCGGCGGGCGGCGAGCTCGAAGAGTTCACGACGCCACTGAAGGCGGCACTGGAGAACCTTGACGCGCTCACTGCCTTCGCCATCGACAGTGCAAAGCGCAACCCCAACGAAATCGGCGCGGCCTCGGTCGAGTACCTGCATGTGTTCGGTTACACGGCCTATGCCTATATGTGGGCCAGAATGGCAGAGGCTGCATTGGGCAAGGAAACCCAGGACGACTTCTATGCCAGCAAGCTAGGCACTGCGCGGTTCTATTTCGCTCGCCTGCTGCCGCGCATCCACTCATTGAGCGCCTCGGTTCGAGCTGGCAGCGATTCGTTGTATCTGCTTGAGGCTTCGCAGTTCTAAAAGCGTTCAATTCCGTGGAGGCACAATGAAATTAATTCGCCATCTCTGGGAACAATGTCTGACGGGCTTAGTCATAGATCTGCATCGCTTGTAGTCAATTACTTACACGCAGCGCCAAGGAAGGGGTCGTGCGTAAGTGAATGCTTACAAGCCGTGGTGCGAACTGCTACTACAGGTTTTTCAGACCGATCGGTAGTCTTTTCGCCACGGACGCCGCGTAGGGAAGCGCTTAAGAAATAAAACGGACGCGTAGCGGAGCGACGCCAGGAAGGCGTAAGTCATGGATGTCGGTTACAGTCTGCAAAGGCCCCGCTTCGGCGGGGTTTTCTTTTTTCCGTGGACAACCACGGCGCCACCGTCGTCAGTCATTAATCCTTTAATGCCGGGTTTCCGGGAGGCGCGCTCCTGCCGGGTCCTGTCTGTAGGGGCAGGCCATGCCTGCGAACCGATACTGCCGACGGGGTCGGCCAGATCCAGACGAAGCTCGCCGGTAACGCAGGCGAGCTGAAGATCTCGATCTGGCGCAACGGCACCGCAAAAGGGCACTAACACAGTGCTGCCTTGCTCAGCCCCTGATTAGCACTAAGCACTGGCAATTTTCCAGCTTAAGCCGGCATGCACACGCCAGTGCCTCCGAGACCACAGTACCCGCCTGGGTTTTTCGCCAGATATTGTTGGTGATAGGCCTCGGCGTAGTAGAACGCCGGCAGATCGGCGATTTCTGTGGTGATGCCGCCTAGCCCGTGCTTGTTCAGTTCGGCCTGAAACCGCGCTTCGCTGTCGCGTGCCATTTCCAGCTGAACGGCGTCGAAGCAGTAGATCGCCGATCGATACTGGGTGCCGATGTCGTTGCCTTGACGCATGCCCTGGGTTGGGTTGTGCGCCTCCCAGAACAGTCCGAGCAGGTCGTTGTAGGAAATCAGCTGTGGATCAAACACCACCAGCACGGCTTCGGTGTGTCCGGTGAGGCCGGAGCACACTTCTTCGTAGGTGGGGTTTGGTGTGTGGCCGCCGGCATAAATCACCGCGGTCGTCCACACACCGTGCTGCTCCCAGAAGCGCCGCTCGGCTCCCCAGAAACAGCCCATGGCAAATATCGCCTGTTGCAGGTGCGCCGGGAACGGTGGCTGCAGCGGATTGCCGCTGACGAAGTGAGTCTCGGGCACCGGAACTGGCGTGGCGCGTCCTGGCAGGGCTTGCCCGGCATCAGGTAGCGCCTGTTTATGTACAAGAATTTGCGAGCGCAGGGTCATTTTGGTCCTCGGGCCTTGGGCATGTTTTCCGCTAGCCTAGGCTACCAAGCTGACAAATCCAACGCGCGCGTGCCCGGACGGTAGGCGTAGAACCGTTAAAGCCAGTGCGGATATCGGCGTAGCGAGCTGATTAGCTGGTCGCCGGGGATGGGTCGATCGAACAGGTAACCCTGTCCGATATCGCAGCGTTGATGGCGCAGGAAGGCCAGCTGCTCGACAGTCTCGATGCCTTCGGCAACCACCTTGAGATTGAGGTTGCGAGCCATGGCAATGACAGCTGAGGTGATCTCGATATCGTCCTGGTTATCCGGAATGTCCTTGATAAAACTCCGGTCGATCTTGATCACATCGATTGGGAATTTCTTCAAGTAGCTCAGCGATGAATAGCCGGTGCCGAAGTCATCCATCGCCAGGGTGACCCCGAGTGCCTTGAGGCCTATCAGTTGCTGACGCGTCGCTTCGGTCGCTTCGAGCAGCAGGCTTTCGGTCAATTCCAGCTCGAGGCGGTCGGTCGGCAGCTTTTCTTCGGAGAGAATGGCGGCGATCGAGCTGACCAGGTCGGGATCGGAAAATTGCTTGGGTGACAGATTTATCGCGATCTGCGGCGTGCCGATGCCGAGTGCGGCGAGCTGCAGGCCCATCTTGCACGCTTCACGTGCGACCCACTTGCCTATCGGGATGATCAGCCCGGTTTCTTCGGCAACGCCAATGAATTGATCCGGGCGGATCATGCCTTTTTCCGGGTGGTTCCAGCGCAGGAGCGCTTCCAGGCCCTGCAGCCGGCCGCTGCGCAGGCAGAGCTTGGGTTGATAGAAAACTTCGAGCTCATTCTGCACCAGCGCTCGGCGCAGATTGTTTTCGACGAACAACTTGTAGTTAGCCTCGGCATGCAAGGCTTCGGTAAACACCTGTACTTGGTTCTTGCCGTTGGCCTTGGCCTTGTGCAGGGCTTGGCCGGCATGTTTCATCAGCGTCTCGGGATCACGGCCATGCAATGGCGAACAGGCCAGCCCCAGGGAGGCACTGACACTGATCAACTGCTTGTCGACGAACAGGGGTTTGTCGAGGGTGCGCAGCACTTGATGCGCCAGCAGCAGGCCCTCTTCCAGGTCCATGTTGTCGAGCAGGAGGGCGAATTCGTTGCTGGCGAAGCGCGCGAGCACACTGTCGCGGTTGAGGCTGTTGCGTAGCCGGCGAGCCAGGCTGGCCAGCAATTTGTCGCCGGTCTGGTGTCCGAGGCTGTCATTGATGCGCTTGAAATTGTCGATATCCACCAGCAACAGGCACAGCTGCGGTTCTTTACCGGTGGCGAAGCGCTCTTCGATACTGCGAATGAAAAACGGGCGATTTCCGAGGCCGGTCAGGTTATCGGTATAGGCCAGGCGTTCGATATGCTGCTGCGCCAACTTGCTATGCGTGATGTCTTCATAAATGCCGATGTAATGCGTGAGCTCGCCGCTCTCACCAAACACCTTGGAAATCGACAGCTGCCCCCAATAAGGCTCCAGGTTCTTGCGACGGCTTCGGAATTCGCCCTGCCAGCTGTTGCCCTGGGACAACGTTGATGAGGTGTCGAACAGCAATTCGCTGAGGTTTTCCAAAGCAGTCAGGTCGGCCAGGCGGCGACCACGAACTTCATCGGCTGAGAACTGGGTAATCGAGGTGAAGCTCGGATTCACATACTCGACGATGCCATCCCGGTCGACCAGGATGAATGCGCTGGCGCTCTGCTCGACCGCGCGCTGGAAGAGGTGCAGGGTATAGGTGGCGCTGACGCGCTGCTGATTGGCCAGCACCTGAGCGTACTGATCGGCCAGTTCGCCAGCGAACGCCACCTCATCGGCATGCCAGGTCCTGACACAGCCGGAGTGTTCCAGGCAGAGTACGCCGAACACCTCACCGCCGACCCTGATCGTCGCGTCAAGAATCGATGTGATGCCGCGTGGATTGAAGCTTATTGGTGCAAGTTCCACGGTGCGGGCGTCTTCTACGACATTCTGCACGTCGATCACCCGCCCCTTATGCAGCGCCTCTACATAACGTGGGCAGGCCGAGATGTCCATAGATGGAGGGTATTCAAAGCTGCCACTAGCGCGGCAGTAAGCTGCGATGGCCTCTAGCTGATCTCCCTTCAAATGCCATATCGATGCACGGGCGATCCCATATGCTTCACTGGCGGCCTGGGTGATCAGCTGCGCAGCCTCAAGCTGTGGATTAGCTGCGCTGTAGCGGTGCCGGGCCAGGCGCACGATAAGACTCTGTTGCGCGCGGGAGCGGATCAGGTGTTCGAGATGCTCATCCTGGGCCTGCTGATAAAACTCCAGAGACGATTGTAGCTTCGCATTCTGGGATTCCAGAGCCGGGGAGGCTCCCGCTGCATGGGGTTCGACGATCAGGTAGCCACGAACCAATTCTCGACCATACTGTTGGCAGAGTTCGCCAATCTCCAGCATGTCCAGCGGCCCATCGGAGGTGTGCAGGCAGTAACGAATGGAATAGTGGCCCAGGGTTGCCAGCTGCGCTTGCACCACGTCATGAAGTTTTAGGCGAGCTTGCGGCTCCATGAGGCTGGCATAAGGCGAGTCGATCAGAGAACAGAGATTATGCGCGGGCTGGCCCAGATAACGATCGCAGGCTGGGTCGAGATACAGCAAGGCCCAGCTGGATTCGTTCAAACGCTCGAAACGCAACATGCCCAGCCTCGAAGGCGCTGGCAACTGCGTCACAACCTCGGTCGCCAAACGGCTGGCGGCATCGGTATGTATTTTCATCGAGCGGTTGGCTTCCAGTATGCTGCGGGAGTCGCTTCGTTAGCCGCAGCTTAGACGCTTTTTAGGGCGCTGAGATGGCTAAATAATATTAATTACTGCAAGGGTGCATCATGCAGCAGGGACTGACAAGTCGGCTATCAAAGTTACTGTTAATCTCGGTTCTCCTGATCGCTGGCGGACCGCTCAACGCCGCCGAGCCAAATACCCTGGGCTCAGACGAACCGTCCCGTTATTTGGCCGAGCTCCAGGCACTTTATCTCACCCAGAACGAACGAAAAGCCCTGCTTGCGCACAGCAATGCGCTGCTCAAGGCCTATGGATTGCGGGCTGCCTATCAAGTGGAGCGGGCCAACCCGGAGGATCTCGAATACCAGATCAGCGTTGGCGCGCCTGGCGAGTTGCGTATCCGTGAGGAGCGCCGCGATGCGTCCGGTAACGTTGCCGTGCGCAACCGTGGGTTCTCGGTGTTCGGCTTGGATCCCTACATCCAGTACCAGTGCCCGCCGCAAGGCGTTGTATGCACCTTCGCGGGCGTGGCTGACAGCGAGCCTTGGCTGACCATCCTCCGTGACCCCAAGGGGGCAGAGGAGTTGGCGAAGGCTCTGTCCTTCCTGTTCCGCAATCTGCAAAAGGGCTGATGACGCTTCGCGGTTAGCCTGACAAACAAAAAACCCGCCACGAGGGCGGGTTTTTGTCGTTCATCGGATCACAGCAGCATGGTGCGGATGTCCGCCAGCAGCTCGGACAGGCGCTTGGTGAAGCGCGCCGCCGCGGCGCCGTTGATCACGCGGTGATCATAGGACAGCGACAGGGGCAGCATCAGCTTGGGCTGGAAGGCCTTGCCATCCCATACCGGCTGCATGGTCGCCTTGCTGACACCCAGGATCGCTACTTCCGGCGCATTGACGATCGGCGTGAAGCCGGTGCCGCCAATGTGACCGAGACTGGAGATGGTGAAGCAGGCGCCCTGCATGTCGTCCGCTGAAAGCTTCTTGTTGCGCGCTTTCTCGGCCAGTGCCGCCGCTTCGCCTGCCAGCTGCAGGAGGCTTTTCTGGTCGACGTTTTTGATTACCGGCACCATCAAGCCGTCCGGAGTGTCGACCGCAAAGCCTACATGCACGTACTTCTTGCGGATCAGCGCCTTGCCGCTGGGTGCCAGTGAACTGTTGAAGTCCGGCAGCTCCTTGAGCAGGTGCGCACAGGCTTTGAGCAGCAGTGGCAGTACGGTCAGCTTGACGCCGGCCTTCTCTGCCACAGCCTTCTGCGCGACGCGGAAAGCCTCCAGCTCGGTGATGTCGGCCGATTCGAACTGGGTCACGTGCGGCACGTTGAGCCAGCTGCGGTGCAGGTTAGCGGCGCCGACCTGCATCAGACGGGTCATCGGCACTTCTTCGATTTCACCGAAGCGGCTGAAATCGATGGTCGGGATCGGCGGAATGCCCGCTCCGCCCGTGCTGCCTTCTGCCGGTGCCTGCTTGGCCTTGCTCATCATGCTCTTGACGTAGGCTTGGACGTCTTCCTTGAGAATCCGCCCCTTGGGGCCGGTGCCTGTAACGTCGGCCAGTTCGACGCCGAACTCCCGTGCGGTCATGCGCACTGCAGGCCCGGCGTGTACCTTGGTGCCGGCCTTGCTCGGGCCGCTTACTGCCGGGGCGGGCGTTGCGGCAGCCTTGGCTTCCGGCACACCCTGCTTGTTCGGCGCGACGGCCTGCTGCTGCGGTTCCGCTTCCTGCGGCTTGGCTGCGGCTTTCTTCGCCGGGGCGGCGCCCGCGACCTTCAGCGTCAGGATCAGGTCACCGGTCTTGGCCGAGTCACCGACCTTGATCGACAGCGACTCCACCACGCCCGCCTTGGGCGCCGGGATTTCCATGCTGGCCTTGTCGGATTCCAGCGTGATCAGCGACTGATCCGCCTCGACGCTGTCGCCGGCCTTGACCATCACTTCGATAACGTTGGCGCTGCCGCTGGAGCCGATGTCCGGAATGCGAACCTCTTCCACAGACTCGCCTGCAGGCTCCTCAGCCGCCTGTTCGGTCAGCTGCTCCTTCGGCTGGCTCTGGGCCTGGCTTGCCGGTGCGCTGCTCGCTGCTGCCGGCTTGCCCGCTGCGGCGCCTTTGAGGACCAGGATCAGGTCGCCAGTGCCCAGCTCGTCGCCCACCTTGACCGAGATGCTTTCGACCACGCCGGCGGCCGGAGAGGGAATCTCCATGCTGGCCTTGTCAGACTCGAGGGTGATCAGCGCCTGCTCGGCCTCGATGGTATCGCCGACGTTGACCGAGACCTCGATCACGCTGGCTTTGCCCGACGAGCCGATGTCCGGAACCTTGATTTCCTGCGATTCACCGCCGGCCGAGGCGGAGGATGCCTCCTCAGCCTGGGTGGCCGGGGCTTCGTCAGCAGGGCTGTCGGCGGCGCCGGCAGGCTCGGCAGCGGCTTGCGCCGGTGCTTCGCTGCCCTGAGCGTCTTCGCTTTCCAGCTCAAGCAGTTCGTCGCCTTCCTTTAGTCGATCACCCAGCTTGACCTTAAGTGCTTTCACGACGCCCGCCTTGGGCGCCGGGATTTCCATGCTGGCCTTGTCGGACTCGAGCGTCAGGATGCTCTGGTCGGCCTCGATACGGTCGCCGACCTTGACGAACAACTCGATTACTTCACCCTCACCGCTGCCGATGTCGGGTACGCGTATGGTTTCACTCACAATAGGTTCTCCTGTGCGCACGCATCAGCAATCCAGCGGATTGCGCTTCTCGGGGTCGATACCGAACTCGGTAATGGCATTGGCCACGACCTTGCGTTCGATGGCGCCGCGATCGGCGAGTGCCTGCAGTGCCGCGACGGCAACCCAGCGACGGTCGACTTCGAAGAAGTCGCGCAGCTTGGCGCGCGAATCGCTGCGACCGAAGCCGTCGGTGCCCAGCACCTGGTATTCGCGGGACGGCACCCATTGGCGAATCTGGTCGGCGAACAGCTTCATGTAGTCGGTGGAGGCGATAACCGGACCTTCGCGGCCTTCCAGGCATTGCTCGACATAGCTCTTGCGGGGTTCGTCGGTTGGGTGCAAGCGGTTCCAGTGGTCCACGGCCAGGCCGTCGCGGCGCAGCTCGTTGAAGCTGGTGACGCTCCAGACGTCGGCACCGACGCCCATCTTGGCGAGGATGTCCACCGCGGCGCGGACTTCGCGCAGGATGGAACCCGAGCCCATCAGCTGCACGCGGTGCTTGAAGTCGCCCTTGGCTTCTTCGAGCAGGTACATGCCCTTGATGATGCCGTCTTCGACACCCTGCGGCATGGCTGGCTGCTGGTAGTTCTCGTTCATTACCGTGATGTAGTAATAAACGCTCTTCTGCAGCTCCATCATCTCGTGCATGCCGTGGTGCATGATCACCGCCAGCTCGTAGCCATAGGTGGGGTCATAGCTGCGGCAGTTGGGGATGGTGCTGGCGAGGATGTGGCTGTGGCCGTCCTCGTGCTGCAGCCCTTCGCCGTTGAGCGTGGTGCGCCCGGAGGTGCCGCCCAGCAGGAAGCCGCGAGTCTGGGCATCGCCCGCCGCCCAGGCCAGGTCGCCGATCCGCTGGAAGCCGAACATCGAGTAGAAGATGTAAACCGGCAGCATCGGCTGGTTGTAGTTGCTGTAGGCGGTACCGGCGGCCATGAACGAGGAGAAGGCGCCCGCTTCGTTGAGACCTTCCTGCAGGATCTGCCCGTCTTGCACCTCGCGGTAGTACATCACCTGGTCGCGGTCGACCGGCTCGTACAGCTGCCCCACCGGCGAGTAGATACCCAGCTGGCGGAACATGCCTTCCATGCCGAAGGTACGCGCTTCGTCGGCGAGAATCGGCACGATGCGCTTGCCCAGATCCTTGTCCTTGATCAGCTGCGACAGGATCCGGCCAAACGCCATGGTGGTGGAGATTTCACGATCGCCCGATCCGTCGAGGACCGCTTTAAGCGTCTCCAGCGGCGGCGTCGGAATGCTGAAACTCTTGGCCCGACGCTGCGGCAGCGAGCCGCCAAGCTTTTCACGGCACTTGCGCAGGTAGCGCATCTCGGCGCTGTCTTCGGCTGGACGGTAGAACGGCAATTCTTCCAGCTGCGAATCGTTGATCGGGATGTCGAAACGGTCGCGGAATTTCTTCAGGCTCTCGATATCGACTTTCTTGGTGTTGTGGGCGATGTTTTTCGCTTCACCGGCACCGGTGCCGTAGCCCTTGATGGTCTTGGCCAGGATGACGGTCGGCTGGCCTTTGTGGTTGACCGCCTGGTGATAGGCCGCATAGACCTTGTAGGGATCGTGGCCACCACGGTTGAGCTTCCAGACTTCCTCGTCGGACATGCTCTCGACGCGCTTGAGCAACTCTGGGTCAGCCCCGAAGAAATGCTTGCGCACGTAAGCGCCGTCTTTGGCCTTGTAGTTCTGGTATTCGCCGTCGATGGCCTGATCCATGCGGCGCTGCATGCGGCCGTCTTCGTCAGCGGCGAACAGCGGGTCCCACAGGCGGCCCCAGACGACCTTGTTGACGTTCCAGTTGGCGCCTTTGAACACGCCTTCCAGTTCCTGGATGATCTTGCTATTGCCGCGAACCGGGCCGTCGAGGCGCTGCAGGTTGCAGTTGATGACGAACACCAGGTTGTCCAGGTTCTCGCGGCCAGCCAGGGAGATGGCGCCGAGGGTTTCCGGCTCGTCGCACTCGCCGTCGCCGATGAAGCACCAGACGCGCTGCTTGCCTTTGGGAATGAAACCGCGGTTTTCCAGGTACTTCATGAAGCGTGCCTGGTAGATCGCCGTGATCGGGCCCAGGCCCATGGATACGGTGGGGAACTGCCAGAAGTCGTTCATCAGGTGCGGGTGCGGATAGCTCGACAACCCGTGGCCATCGACCTCCTGGCGGAAGTTGAGCATCTGGTCTTCCGTCAGGCGGCCTTCAAGGAACGCACGCGAGTAGATGCCGGGCGAGGCGTGGCCCTGATAGTAGATCAGGTCGCCGCCATGCTCCTCGGTCGGAGCCTGGAAGAAGTAGTTGAAGCCGATGTCATACAGGGTCGCGCTGGAGGCGAAGGTGGAAATGTGCCCACCCAGGTCCGGGTCCTTCAGGTTCGCGCGCATCACCATCGCCAGTGCGTTCCAGCGGACCAGGGAGCGAATGCGGCGCTCCATGAACAGGTCGCCGGGCATCTTCGCTTCGCGGGTGACGGGGATGGTGTTGCGGTAGGGCGTGGTGATGCCGTAGGGCAGGGGTGTGCCGCTACGGGTGGCCAGTTCACCCATCCGGGTCATCAGGTAGTGGGC
The DNA here is from genome assembly GCF_000235745.1 of Stutzerimonas stutzeri SDM-LAC. Lineage (GTDB taxonomy): Bacteria > Pseudomonadota > Gammaproteobacteria > Pseudomonadales > Pseudomonadaceae > Stutzerimonas > Stutzerimonas stutzeri_H. The sequence continues at coordinate 173,427 of NZ_AGSX01000043.1, forward strand.
GCGGTCTTCACCTTCGCGATCGAGTACTGACTCGAGGGCGTCCAGCCATTCCTGGGTTTCGACGGGATCGAGATCTTGCATGGCTTGCTCCAGGGCGGAAAGGCTTCCAGAATCGGTTGCCTGCTTCGCGGCCGGCTTTGTGGGCCGGTGCGTCTATGTTCTTGGATGATTGCCGGGGGTAGAGCCGGGCTCTGTAGTTTTACTACAAAACCGTGACCGATTCAGCCCCTTGTCGGAATTTTTCCGTAGTAAAACTACATTCGCAGCGGCTCCGTTGGACGGCTGACTCCGATGTCAGGGCCCAATTCCGGGCGTTCTCGCTATCCTTCTGGCCGGTCTTGCACAAAGGAACATTCATGAGTTTGCCATTGCTGGTTGCATTGCCGACGTCGCTCCAATCGTTGGTCACCCGTGCCGAGGAGACGTTCCTCGACTCCCTGCGCGGCTCATCAGAACGGGCTGAACAGGTATTTTCAGCATGGCCAGCGACTCGCCGTGAGGCCTTCGGTCGGGTTTGTGCCGCCAGCGACTTCGTCAGCGAACAGGTTAGCCGAGAACCCGAGATGCTGCTGCAACTGGCCGAAAGCGGGTTGCTGGAACGACCGCTAAAGCCTGGCGAAATGCGCGCGGCGCTCGCCGAGCTGCTCGACGATTGCATTGATGAGGACAGTCTGGCCCGCCGGCTACGGCGGTTTCGCAACCGCCAGCAGGTGCGAATCATCTGGCGTGATCTGACTCGACAGGCCGATCTGGCCGAGACCTGCGGCGATTTGTCCGACATGGCTGATGCCTGTATCGATCTCGCCTATCAATGGTTGTACGAGCGCCAGTGCGAACAGTTTGGCGTTCCGACTGGCCGGCGCAGTGGCGATGCCCAGCATATGGTTGTGCTCGGCATGGGCAAGCTGGGCGCGCATGAGCTGAATCTGTCTTCGGATATCGACCTGATTTTCGGTTACCCGGAAGGCGGCGAGACCGTCGGGGCGAAGCGTTGCCTGGATAACCAGGAATTCTTCGTGCGCCTCGGGCAGCGGCTGATCAAAGCACTCGACGCGCCGACCGTCGATGGTTTTGTCTTCCGTGTCGACATGCGGCTGCGGCCCTATGGCTCGTCCGGTTCGCTGGTGCTCAGCTTCAATGCGCTGGAGCAGTACTACCAGGACCAGGGGCGCGACTGGGAGCGCTACGCGATGATCAAGGCGCGCGTAGTCGGCGGCGACAAGGCCGCCGGCAAGCAGTTGCTGGAGATGCTCAGGCCCTTCGTTTACCGACGCTACCTCGATTTTTCCGCGATCGATGCGCTGCGCACCATGAAACAGTTGATCCAGCAGGAAGTGCGGCGCAAGGGGATGGCCGCCAACATCAAGCTGGGCTCCGGCGGTATTCGCGAGGTGGAGTTCATCGCTCAGGCTTTCCAGCTCATCCACGGCGGGCGAGACCTGAGCCTGCAGCAGCGGCCCTTACTAAAAGTGCTGACAACTCTGGCGGGGCAGGGCTATCTGCCGACTGCTGCCGTAGAAGAGTTGCGCGAAGGCTATGAATTTCTGCGCTACACCGAGCATGCACTGCAGGCCATCGATGATCGCCAGACGCAGATGCTGCCAGAGAATCAAATTGATTGTGATCGCGTCGCCCTGATCATGGGCTTCGATGACTGGGAGGCCTTTCATCAGCAGCTGCTGTATTGGCGTGGGCGGGTCGATTGGCATTTCCGCCAGGTGATTGCCGATCCCGATGAAGACGAAAGTGCCGAAGCCGAATCGCTGGTGGGCGGCGAGTGGTTGCCGTTGTGGGAGCAGGATTGGGACGAGGAATTCGCCTGCCGTCAGTTGAGCGACGCGGGTTTTCGCGATGGCCAGGGCGCCTGCCAGCGTCTCGCTGCCCTGCGTAGCGCCAATCAGGTGCGAACCATGCAACGTCTTGGGCGCGAGCGTCTGGATGCGTTCATTCCTCGGTTGCTGGCTCAGGCGGTCGAACAGGATGACCCGGACCTGGTGCTGGAGCGCGTGCTGCCGTTGGTTGAGGCGGTCGCACGCCGTTCCGCCTATCTGGTGCTGCTGACGGAAAATCCGGGCGCGTTGCAGCGGCTCCTCGAACTTTGTGCCGGAAGCCCCTGGATCGCCGAGCAGATCGCCCGCTTCCCGTTGCTGCTCGACGAGCTGCTCAATGCCGGGCGGCTGTTCAGCCCGCCACAGGCGCCGGAACTCGCCGCCGAGCTACGCGAGCGGCTGGCACGCATTCCCGAGGACGATCTCGAGCAGCAAATGGAAGCGTTGCGCCATTTCAAGCTGGCGCACCGTTTACGTGTCGCGGCATCCGAGATCGCCGGTACTTTGCCGCTGATGAAAGTCAGTGACTACCTGACCTGGCTGGCCGAGGCCAATCTCGAAGAGGTGCTGGCCCTGGCCTGGCGGCACACCGTCGCGCGGCACGGCCAGCCGCAGCGTGCCGACGGTTCGCTGTGCGATCCGGCCTTCGTCATCGTTGGCTACGGTAAGGTCGGCGGCATTGAGCTGGGCCACGGTTCCGACCTGGATCTGGTGTTCATCCATGACGGCGACCCGAACGCCGAAACCGACGGCGCCAAACCCATCGATGGCGCGCAGTTCTTCACTCGCCTGGGTCAGCGCATCATTCATCTGCTGACCACCCAGACGACCTCAGGGCAGCTCTACGAGGTCGACATGCGTCTTCGTCCGTCAGGTGCATCCGGCCTGCTGGTCAGCTCGCTGGGCGCCTTTGGTCGCTACCAGAGCGACGAGGCCTGGACGTGGGAGCATCAGGCGCTGGTGCGTGCTCGAGTGCTGGTGGGCTGCCCTCAGTTGGAAGCGGATTTCGAAAAAGTCCGCGCTTCGGTGCTCGGGCGCGCGCGTGATCTTGAACAGCTGCGTGGCGAGGTCAGCGAGATGCGCGCCAAGATGCGCGACAACCTCGGCACTCGCACCACTCAGGCGGGCACGGCTGAAAAGGCGTTCCTGGCCGATGGCGAGTTCAATCTCAAGCAGGACGCCGGTGGTATCGTCGATATCGAATTTATGGTGCAATACGCGGCTTTGGCGTGGTCGCACCAGCATCCGCAGCTGCTGCGCTACACCGACAATATCCGCATCCTCGACGGGTTGGAGCAGGCCGGGTTGATGACCGGCGATGAGGTTCGGCTGCTGCAGGACGCCTACAAGGCATACCGCGCTGTGGCTCACCGGCAATCACTGCAGAAACTGCCTGGCGTTGTGAGCGGGGATCAATTTCATGACGAGCGTCGCGCGGTGATGCACATCTGGCGTGAGCTGGGGCTCAGCTGATCTCGTCTGTAAACACAGCATTTATCGAATTCCGAGGTGGCAACAATGTCGATGGCCGATCGTGATGGCGTGATCTGGTATGACGGTGAGATGGTGCAGTGGCGCGACGCGACCACCCATGTACTGACTCACACCCTGCATTACGGTATGGGCGTCTTCGAAGGCGTGCGCGCCTACAACACGCCAGCCGGTACTGCGATCTTCCGCCTGCAGGCGCATACCGATCGCCTGTTCGACTCGGCGCACATCATGAACATGAAGATGCCGTACTCGAAAGAGGAAATTAACGAGGCCACCCGCGCTGCCGTTCGTGAAAACAATCTCGAAAGCGCCTATATCCGGCCGATGGTCTTCTACGGATCAGAGGGCATGGGGCTGCGCGCCAGCGGTCTGAAAGTGCACGTGATCGTCGCCGCCTGGCACTGGGGTGCCTACATGGGCGACGAAGCGCTGGAGGTCGGTATCAAGGTCCGCACCAGTTCCTTCACCCGGCACCACGTCAACATCAGCATGACCCGCGCCAAATCCAACGGGGCGTATATCAACTCGATGCTGGCGCTGCAGGAAGCGATCTCCGGCGGTGCTGACGAGGCGCTGATGCTGGATCCGGAAGGTTATGTGGCCGAGGGATCAGGCGAGAACATCTTCATTATCAAGGATGGCGTGATCTACACCCCGGAGGTCACCGCCTGCCTCAACGGCATTACCCGTGGCACCGTACTGACCTTGGCCGACGAGCTGGGTATCAAGGTGGTCGAGAAGCGCATCACCCGCGATGAGGTCTATATCGCCGACGAGGCCTTCTTCACCGGTACTGCTGCTGAAGTTACCCCGATCCGTGAAGTCGACGGCCGCAATATTGGCCTTGGCCGTCGCGGCCCGGTCACCGAGCGCATCCAGAAGGCATACTTCGATCTGGTCTCTGGCAAAACCGATGCGCACGCTGAATGGCGGACCCTGGTGGGCTAAAGGCTCTAGGCTGAAGGCTGGACGAGGTGCTTCTTCGTTCAACCTTCAATCCTCCAGCCTCTGGCGGCTCTTGTTATGAATATTCTGATTGTGGGTCCTAGCTGGGTCGGCGACATGGTGATGGCGCAGACGTTGTTCGTCTGCCTGAGGCAACGCCATCCCGACTGCCAGATCGACGTGCTCGCCCCGGAGTGGAGCCGGCCGATCCTCGAGCGCATGCCCGAGGTTCGTGAGGCGCTGAGTTTTCCGGTGGGGCACGGCGTGCTCGACATGGCGACCCGGCGAACCATTGCGCAGAGCCTGCGCGGGCGTTACCAGCAGGCAATCCTGCTGCCCAACTCGCTGAAATCGGCGCTGGTGCCATTCTTTGCCGGCATCCCGAAACGCACCGGCTGGCGTGGCGAGATGCGCTTCGGCCTGCTCAACGACATGCGCAAGCTGGATAAACAACGCTATCCGCTGATGATCGAGCGCTTCATGGCGCTGGCCTTCGAGCCTGGCGTTGAGCTGCCCGAGACTTATCCGAAGCCCTCCTTGCGTATCGTCGAAGAGACTCGCGATGCTGCGTTGGCGCGTTTCGGGCTTGCGTTAGATCGCCCGGTGCTGGCGCTTTGCCCCGGTGCCGAGTTTGGTGAATCCAAGCGTTGGCCGGCCGCGCATTTCGCCAAAGTCGCGGAAGCGAAGATTCGTGAAGGCTGGCAGATATGGTTGTTCGGTTCGAAGAACGACCACGCTGTCGGCGAGGAGATCCTGCAGGCGTTGATTCCCGGATTGCGTGAAGAAGCCCTGAACCTGGCCGGCGAAACCAGCCTGGCTGAGGCGATCGATCTGCTCTCCTGCGCCGATGCGGTGGTTTCCAACGATTCGGGTCTGATGCACGTCGCCGCCGCCCTCGCGCGGCCGCTGGTTTCCGTCTATGGCTCGACGTCACCGGCCTTCACGCCGCCTTTGTCCGACCAGGTTGAGATCGTGCGCCTGGGGCTCGACTGCAGTCCCTGTTTCGATCGAACCTGCCGTTTCGGTCATAACAACTGCATGCGCGAACTTGAGCCGCGTTTGGTCATCGAGGCGCTGGGGCGCCTGGTACCGCAGTCGGTCGAGGTGCGCTGAGTGAGGGTTTTGCTGGTCAAGACCTCCTCGCTGGGTGACGTGGTCCACACGCTTCCGGCGCTGACCGATGCACAGCGCGCCATTCCGGGCATTCAAATCGACTGGGTCGTGGAGGAGGGGTTCGCTGAGATTCCTGCCTGGCATCCGGCGGTTACGCAGGTGATTCCGGTAGCGGTTCGGCGCTGGCGCAAGCATCCTCTGCAAACCCTTCGTTCCGGTGAGTGGCGGCGTTTCAAGGCGCGACTGCGTGAGACCCGTTACGATCTGGTGATTGAAGCTCAGGGGCTGTTGAAGAGCGCCTGGTTGACACGCTACGTCAAGGCACCGGTCTCAGGTTTTGATCGCGACTCGATACGTGAGCCGCTGGCGTCGCGTTTCTATGATCGATGCCATGCCGTGCCGCGGGACCAACATGCGATCGAGCGGGTGCGTCAGCTGTTTGCCCAGGCGCTTGGCTACACAGCTCCGGAAACGGTCGCCGACTACGGACTGGACCGCAGCCAGTTGGCTGCACCGGGCGAGCAACCGTATTTGCTCTTCCTGCATGGCACTACCTGGCCAAGCAAGCATTGGCCAGAGCGCTACTGGCGCGAACTGGCCGAGCGTATGAGCGAGTTCGGTTGGGCGATCCGCTTGCCGTGGGGCAATGCCGAGGAGAAGGCCCGCGCCGAACGAATCGCCAAAGAGCTGCCGGGCGCTTCTGTATTGCCCAGACTCAATCTGGGTGGTGTCGCCAAAGTTGTAGCCGGGGCGCGTGCCTGTGTAGCGGTGGATACGGGGCTCGGTCATCTCGCCGCAGCCTTGGACGTTCCGAGCATTTCGCTTTATGGGCCCACGCTGCCCGGCCGCGTCGGTGCGTACGGCCGTTCCCAAATACACCTGTGCGCGCCCGGGCCGAACGCCGGCAAAGGGGATCGCCACAAACCCTGTTTCGACGAGCTGCCTCCTGAGCGCGTCGCAAGTGAACTCAAGGCCCTGTTGCGGTCATCGGAGACGCCCTGATGCAGCTGGCCTTCATCCTCTATAAGTATTTCCCGTTCGGCGGCCTGCAGCGTGACTTCATGCGCATCGCGCTGGAATGCCAGCGCCGTGGTCATGCAGTCCGGGTTTACGCGATGATTTGGGAAGGCGAAGTGCCCGCTGGTTTCGAGGTGCTGATCGCGCCGGTCAAAGCGATCTTCAACCACACCCGCAATGAGCGTTTTACCGACTGGGTCGAAGCCGATCTGGCGCAGCGCCCGGTTGATCGTGTGATCGGCTTCAACAAGATGCCAGGGCTGGACGTGTACTACGCCGCCGACCCTTGCTTCGAGGACAAGGCGCAGACCCTGCGCAACCCGATCTACCGGCGCTGGGGCCGCTACAAGCACTTCGCCGAGTACGAGCGCGCGGTCTTTGCGCCGCAGTCGAAGACCGAGATCCTGATGATCTCCGAGGTGCAGCAGCCGCTGTTCGTGAAGCATTACGCTACACCGACCGAGCGGTTCCATCTGCTGCCGCCGGGCATCGCTCAGGATCGACGGGCGCCATCCAATACCACTGAGATTCGGGCCGATTTCCGCCGTGAGTTCAAGCTTGAGGATGACGACCTTCTGCTGGTGCAGATCGGTTCCGGCTTCAAGACCAAGGGGCTCGATCGCAGCCTGAGAGCCGTTGCGTCACTGCCTCGCGAATTGAAGAAGCGAACTCGCCTGTTCGTCATTGGCCAGGACGACCCCAAATCGTTCCAAATGCAAGCCAAAACACTGGGAGTATCCGCTCAGGTCGAGTTTCTCAAAGGCCGCAGCGACATCCCGCGTTTTCTCCTCGGAGCCGACCTGCTGATCCATCCGGCCTACAACGAGAACACCGGTACCGTGCTGCTGGAAGCGTTGGTCGCGGGGTTGCCGGTGCTGGTGACGGATGTCTGTGGTTACGCCTACTACATTGAAGATGCCGATTGTGGCCGGGTGGTGCCCAGCCCGTTCGAGCAAACCACGCTGGATCGTATGCTGGAGCAGATGCTGGCCGACGATGAGCAGCGGGCCCTCTGGAGTCGAAATGGCTTGGCCTATGCTGACAGCGCTGACCTCTACTCGATGCCGCAGAAGGCCGCCGACGTAATCCTGGCGGAGCGCCCATGAATGCCGTTATAGGAGCCAGCTTGCTGGTGATGCGCTTGTGCAGCATCGGGCGGGTTTTAACCTGCCGAATGAACCTGATGCTCGCGCCCCAACGGTCCCGTGAGCAATGGGAGGGCGTATGCGCCTGATTCTCTCGGAGCCCTTCAAGACCCTCTGGCAAGGCAAGGACCCCTTCGTCGAAGTCGAGCGCCTGCAGGGCCAGGTTTACCGCGAGCTCGAAGGCCGGCGAACCCTGCGCACCGAAGTCGACGGGCGCGGTTACTTCGTCAAGATTCATCGCGGCATCGGCTGGGGTGAAATCGTCAAGAACCTCTCTACCGCCAAGCTGCCGGTACTTGGCGCCGGGCAAGAGTGGCGCGCCATCCAGCGACTGCATGAGGTCGGCGTGCCGACAATGACGGCCGTGGCCTACGGTGAGCGTGGCATCAATCCTGCGACGCAGCATTCGTTCATCATCACTGAAGAGCTGGCGCCAACGGTCAGTCTTGAGGACTTTAGCGCCGACTGGTCGCAAAACCCGCCCGAGCCAAGGCTCAAGTGGGCGCTAATTGATGAGGTGGCGCGCATGACTGGCGACATGCACCGTGCCGGCGTGAATCACCGCGACTGCTATATCTGCCACTTTTTGCTTCATACCGACAAGCAAGTTACGGCTGATCATTTTCGTCTTTCGCTGATCGACCTGCACCGCGCCCAGGCCCGCAGCACCACACCGCCCCGCTGGCGCGACAAAGACCTAGCCGGGGTGTACTTCTCGGCCTTGAATATCGGCCTGACCCACCGCGACAAGCTGCGCTTCCTAAAGCGGTATTTCCGCAAACCGCTGCGGGATGTACTGCGCGATGAGGCCGCTTTGTTGGCCTGGCTGGCAGCCAAGGCCGCAAAGCTGCAGACTCGCTATGACCGCAAATACGCGCCGGGTACACAAGGGTGAGTGCGTGGACCGTCGTCCGTTGTGCAGATCCCGAAGCAATTGAGGCCTTCGGCAGCCTCGAGTCGGTGTTCGCGCTCCGAGGTGAGCCGATTGCCCGGGACCCATTGTCCGAAGTCATCCGGGTCGAGCATGACGGCCTGCGCTACTACGTCAAGCGTTATTGGGCTGCCGGGAAGGGGTTGCGTCGCTATTTAGGGCGTCCGCGAGTCAAGGCGGAATGGCAGAATCTGAAGCATTTCGAGCGCTGGGGGATACCCGTTGCGCCGCTCGTAGCCTGGGGTATGGAGCGTCGCGCCGGCGCGTTTGTGCGAGGGGCGCTGATCACTCTGGAGGTGCCTAATACCCTGGACATGGCGGCGATCGCGAAAAACGGAGATCCGCGTCTGTCTGATCGAGGCTGGGTTGAGCGCATCAGTCGACAGGTCGCACAGGCGACTCGGACCCTGCACGATCACCGTTTTGCTCACAATGACCTGAAGTGGCGGAACCTGCTGGTGAACGATGCTGGCGAGCTTTTTATGATCGATTGTCCATCCGGTGACTTCTGGTGGGGGCCGTTTCTGCGGCACCGTATCGTCAAGGATCTGGCTTGTCTCGACAAAGTGGCCAAATACCATCTGAGCCGCACCCAGCGGCTGCGCTTTTACCTGCAGTACCAGCAGCGTCCACGCCTGGTGCCCGGCGATCGCGCCGTTGTCGATCAGGTGCTCAAATATTTCGAGGGACGCGAATGAGCGAGCATTTTTCCGCGAGCGACAAGGCAATCCTGCAGGTGCGTGGGCTGGATAGCTTCGATGCGCTTTGGGCGCTGCAGCTTGACTCGGTGGATGTACCGAACACAGCGCGCGGCGGCTGGAGCAGTGTTTTCCGTCTAGAACTGGGCGAGACGGCCTATTACCTCAAACGTCAGAGTAACTACCTGGCGCATACGCTGCACCGCCCGTTCGGCGAGCCGACGTTCGCCTGCGAGTTTCGTAGTATTCAGCGATACCAGCGTCTTGGCATTCCCACGTTGCAGGCGGCGTATTTCGGCGAGCGGCGCGTCGCCGGCGAGCGGCGGGCGATCCTTCTTACTCGCGCGCTGGATGGCTGGCGGGATCTGCACAGCTGGCTGGACGACTGGCGCGAGCTGGGCACGCCGGCACGCAAGACACTTATAGATGCTTGCGCCGAGCTTGCGCGGACCCTGCATCAGGCGGGGCAGCGCCATGGCTGCTTCTATCCCAAGCACATCTTTCTGCGTCCTGCTGGTGAGCGATTCGAGGCGTGCCTCATCGATCTGGAGAAGACCCGCCCGCTGCTTGGGCGCCGAGATCGAACGCTCGACCTCGAGGCGCTGACCCGTCGTGCGGCAGTCTGGAGTGAAGGCGAGGTGCGGCAACTGATCGAAACCTATCTTGCACACGATGCCAGAGAGTCGGCTATCGACGCCTGGCTGGAGAAAATTGCCGGTCGCCGGCAGCGCAAGGCGGGACGCACATGAAGCTGATGGAACTCGCCCATGCCGGTCGTTCGCCGACATTGCCGCTGACGCTGGCATTGCCCACTGGCGAATTGACGGTGCAACAGTGGCTGCGCGTACTGCCAGGGCAGCGTTATGTCGGCAAGGCGCAGTGGCAAGGCCGCGACGTGTTGGCCAAGCTGCTGGTCGGAACCAGGGCCGAGCGGCATTTCCAGCGCGAGCGGCGCGGCGCCCGATTGTTGAAGGAACAGGGCATAACTACGCCTGCGCTACTCGTCGAAAGTTTGGCGGAGGGACAGGGCGGTTGGCTTTTGTTCGACTACCTGGCCGGTGCCGAAAGTCTGGAGCAGGCATGGCGCGCGGTGAAGTGGCAACCCATGCTATCCGATGAGCAGCAGGACGTGTTGGGCGCGGCGCTTGGCGCTATTGCACAATTGCATGGCAAGGGGCTGTGGCAGAGCGATCTGCATCTGGATAATCTGCTGCGCCATGAGGGAAAGCTGCATCTCATCGACGGTGGCGGTGTGCAGGCGCAAACACCGGGCCAGCCGCTTGATCGCGACAAGGTGTTGGCGAACCTCGGTGTGTTCTTCGCCCAGTTGCCTGCCAGCCTGGAGCGTCATATCGAGGAATTGCTCGTGCATTACCTGTTGGTCAATGGCGAGCATGCGCTTCCCCTGGAGGCCCTGCTACGGGAGATTGCCAGCGTGCGGCGCTGGCGGCTGCGCGACTACCTTGGCAAGCTTGGGCGTGATTGCTCTTTGTTCAGCGTGAGCCGCCGTTCCAGTCAGCTGCGTATCGTACGCCGCGAGGATGAGCCCGTACTACATGAGTTGCTGGCGGCACCGGATGTGGCTGTCGAAGCGGGGCGCGCGTTGAAGCTGGGCGGTAGTTCGACAGTCGCTTTGGTCGAGCAGGGTGGCCGGCAGCTAGTGGTCAAGCGCTACAACATCAAGGGCCTTGGACACTGGCTACGACGTTGCTGGCGCCCGAGCCGTGCCTGGCACAGCTGGGTTGAAGGTAATCGCTTGGCGTTTCTCGATATTGCTACGCCGCGCCCGCTGGCAACGTTGGAGTTGCGTTGGCTGGGACTGCGCCAACGCAGCTATCTGGTTACCGAGTACGGCGCGGGTGAGGATATCGTTACTCATTTCCGGCCATATCTATCCAGCTCACCGCCTGAAGCCGAACTGTTGGCGCTGGATCGACTTTTCGCGTCATTGCTGCACGAGCGTATCAGCCATGGCGACATGAAGGGCACCAATCTTTTGTGGGAGCAGGGCCGCTGGTCGCTCATCGACCTCGATGCGGTTCAGCAGCACGGCAGCGATGCCAGCTTCGCCCGTGCCTACGCCAAGGATCGTGCAAGATTCCTGCGTAACTGGCCGACCGACTCGGCGCTCCATCGCCTGCTTAACGAGCGCCTGCCACGACTCTGACTGTTCGTTGCACAAGCCTGCGGTTCGTAGCCTGCGTGAAGTTTCGCTCTATGTCGTGTACGTCCCCCGCGGCGGTGTCGGTATAATTGCGCCCTTTATCAGTGATCGCATACAGCGGTCGTGTCCGATATTCCGTGATAGCCTTGCGCTATTACCTGTTCCAGAGGCCTTCCTGTGGCATTGACGATTCTCGGCCTTTCCGGCGCCCTCAGTCATGATCCTTCCGCCGCTCTGTACATCGACGGCAAACTGATCGCAGCCGTCGAAGAAGAGCGTTTCGTGCGCGACAAGCATGCCAAGAATCGCATGCCCTACGAGTCGGCCAAGTTCTGTCTGGAGCAGGCCGGCATCAAGCCGTCCGACGTCGACGTGGTGGCGATTCCTTTCGCGCCCATCAGCATCTTCGAGAAGGCCCGCTGGCACTACGCCAAGCGCTACTGGTACGCGCCGGATCGCGCGCTAGATGCCATTCTCATGGGCAACCGTCGCTACCACCGTTACAAGAAGCGCATCCAGTGGTGCCTGCAGCAGCTCGGCTTCGACCTGAAGAAGGTCAAGCTGCAGCCGGTCGAGCATCATCTGGCCCACGCCTCCAGTGCCTACCATTGCTCCGGTTTCACCGAGAAGACCGCCATCCTCGGTATCGACGGCAAGGGCGAATACGCCACCACATTCTTCGGCTGGGGCGAGAACGGCAAGATCCACAAAATCAAGGAATTCTACGATCCGGATTCGCTGGGCGGCCTGTATGGTGCGGTTACCGAGTACCTCGGCTTCGAGATGCTCGACGGCGAGTTCAAGGTCATGGGCATGGCACCTTACGGTGATGCCGCCAAGTACGACTTTTCTCGTTTGGCGAAATTCGAGAACGGCGAGCTGACCATCAACACCGATTACGCCAACGTTATCGGCTTCCGTCGCTACAAGGAAAACGGCAAGGGCTACTACTTTTCGCCCAAGCTGATCGACTGGCTCGGCCCCAAGCGCGAAGGCGACATCGCCGACGATCCCTACATCCATTACGCCGCCAGCATGCAGGCGCTATTCGAGAAGCTGGCGCTGGAGATGATGGACTACTACCTGGGCGACATCATCCGCCAGACCGGCAAGATCGCCTTCGCCGGCGGCTGCGCGCTGAACGTCAAGCTCAACCAGAAGATCATCGCCCGCCCCGAGGTAAAGGAACTGTTCGTCCAGCCCGCGTCCGGTGATGCTGGCACCGCGGTCGGCGCTGCCGCCTACGTCTCGCATCAGCGCGGCGTGCCGGTGGAGAAGATGGAGCATGTTTATCTCGGCCCGTCCTATTCCAACGAGGACGTGATTGCCGCCTGCGCCCGCCACCCTAGCCAGCCGGTGTGGCAGAAGATCGGCGACGTGCCCGAGCGTATCGCCAAGATCATGGTCGATGGCAACCCGGTAGCCTGGTTCCAGGGGCGTATGGAATTCGGTCCGCGCGCCCTGGGTGGGCGTTCCATCATCGGCTGTCCGAGCATTCCGGGCGTGGCCGACCGCATCAACGAACAGATCAAGTTCCGCGAACGCTGGCGCCCGTTCTGCCCGTCCATGCTTGATACCGTAGCCGAGCAGATGCTCAAGGTCGACCATCCCAGTCCGTTCATGACCTTCACCTTCGAAGTCAACGACGAGTGGAAGGAGCGTGTCAGCGAAGTCGTCCACGAAGATGGTACTTCCCGCGCCCAGGTACTCAAGCGCGAATACAACCCGCGCTGGTACGACCTGATGCTGGAGCTGGAGAAGCTCACCGGCAACGGCGTCTCGCTTAATACTTCACTCAACCGCCGCGGTGAGCCGATGATCTGCTCGCCGACCGATGCGCTGAATATGTTCTACGGGTCGGATCTGCAGTATCTGATCATGGAAGATGTTCTGGTGGTGAAGGACGAGAAGAGCGGGTATGACGTCCTCTGAAGTGCTGATTAGCGTCGTTATTCCGGCTTACAACTACGCACAGTCTCTGCCGCGTGCAGTGGAGTCGGTGCTGGCGCAGCTGGATGAAGCCTTTGCTGAACTGATCGTCATCGATGATGGTTCGAGCGACAACACGCCGCAGGTAATCGAAACGTTTTTAGCCCGCCAGCCAGCGCGGTTCCGGACGTTGCGCAAGGATAACGGTGGGGCGGCGTCGGCACGCAATAGAGGCATCTGCGAAGCCAGGGGGGATTATCTGGTTTTTCTTGATGCTGATGACGAGATGGTCCCAGGGGCGTTGGCAGCACTGGTGCAGCACATCGAGCAGCACCCCGAGACGCGTATGGTAATCGGCGGCCACGATGCGGTTTTGAGCGATGGCAAGCACCGCTCATATACCCCTCCCGCTTTACCGGAGTCGCGTCTGGACAGGCTGCGCGGATACCTGCTGGACAAGCGGATTGCGTTGTCCAACGGAGCCTGCGCCATGCATCGTGAGGTTTTTTCGCGAGGCAACTACCCAGAGCAGTTTCGCAGTGCGGAAGATATTCCAGTGTTCAGTCAGGTGCTGGCCTTTTACCCGTGTACCGTGCTCGCTCAGCCGCTGGCAGTGATTCACAAACATGACGACAGTTTGCGTCATCAGTTCATCCACGCAAAAGCGGGCGGGCTGGCCTTGGTTGATGAAGTATTTTCGCCGCTCAGGTTGGATGAAGAATTTCAAATATTGAAAAAGGAATTTGCTGTGCAGCGATGCCTTTCATTGTTTCGCAGCGCTTATTTGGCAGGTGATGCTGGTGCTGCCAAGGAGTACTTCCGTATGGCGTTACGGTATGACCGACGCGTACTGTTGAATGTTTCATATGCGCGCAAGGCGCTGCGATTGTGGTTGGGCAGTTGGCAATGACTCGTAAGATCAAAGTTTTACAGCTGCAGAATCGCTATAACGTCAATGCCTCGGATCTTGCCGAGCAGGTAATTCAAGGGTTACCAACGCAGAACTACGAAGTGACTACTGCCTTTCTGCGTGGCCGACCAGGGCCTCGCGAGCCTGAGAGTCGGGCGGTACGCTCGGTGTACTTCGACTTGAGTAGCGCCTCGACCAAGGGGCTGCGTCTTAAAGCACTCTGGCTGCTTTACAAGCATTGTCGTGCTCAAGGCTACGATGCGGTCATTGCCCATCGCTTCAAGCCTATAAACATGATGATGCTGCTAAATCTCTGCTTGCGCATACCAGCCTGTATCGGCGTCTTGCATGGCCTTGGCGAGTATGATCGCCCTTATCGCCGCTGGGAAAGCCGCGCCTTGATCAGCAAGGCCTGGCGAATGGTGGGGGTTTCCCGTGCTGTTTGCGATGATTTGATCAACAGCGGTGCAGGTTTCACACCATGTAACGTTCGCCAGATTAACAACGCTATCGATATTTCTCGTGCCGAACGCTTGCAACATCCCAAGCCGCAGGCGCGGCAGCTACTGGGCCTGCCACAGGATGCGTTTATTATCGGAACCATCGGACGATTGGTTCCGGTCAAAGGACATCTCCAATTGCTGGAGGCGTTCAGCGAGATAAAGGATGACTTCCCTCAAGCACTACTGGCTATTATTGGTGATGGGCGCTTACGCCAGGAAATGGAAGCGATAATCCAGGCCCGCCGATTGGAGGGGAGGGTGCGATTGCTGGGTGCGAGGGACGATGCCCTGCAATATGTCAGAGCCTTTGATGTCTTCGTGATGTCATCTCTCAGTGAAGGCTTGCCTCTGGCATTGCTCGAGGGGATGAGTGCCTGCTTGCCGGTAGTTGGTTCGGATATCGATAGCATGCGGCCAATTCTGGAAGACAGTGGTGGGCGTATGTATCCCGTGGGCCAGCCGCTGATATTGGCGGAGCGACTGAGGGAGGTTATTTCGCTGACACCTCAGGAACGTGAGAAAGAGGGGAAAAGATCATACGAATACCTTTGCCGGGCGCATGCTATTGAGGATTTTCGCAAGCAGTACCGAGATTTGCTCGAAGAAATGCTGAGTAAAGGATCGCGAAATCATGCGTAATCTCCCGCTCGTAACGGTGATTATTGCCTCGTATAACCACGGGACTTACATCGAAGAAAGTATTCTGAGCGTTCTGCAGCAGACGTATCCAAATATTGAACTGTTGGTCGTGGATGATGGCTCGAAGGATGATAGCGTCGAGCGTATTCAGCGCTTACAGGAGAGGTGCGAGTTTGATTTTCGTACTCAGCCCAATCAAGGCCTTGCCCGAACTCTGAACGATTGTATCGCTCGAGCTCAAGGGAACCTGATCGCGCCACTTGGCTCGGATGATGTGATGTTGCCAGAGCGTATCGCCACGCAGGTGGCGTATATCCAAGACAAACCAGAGGTTGGGATCTGCGCGGGCAACATCCAAACGATCGATGCCCAAGGCAACATCATTCAAAAGCGCTGCCGAGACCGAGAATTTCGTCGGTTGGACTTCAACGCAATGTTCAATGCAACGGACGTCGGGCCACCTGCGCCGACGTTATTATTCCGACGCGAGGCGCTGGAGGCGGTGGGAGGGTTTGATCCGGAAATACGTTTGGAAGATTTGCAGGTTGAGTTGAAGATTACCCACGCAGGATTCTTTATCGATGTATTAAGCGACGTCTTGGCAAAATACCGAGTCCATGGCGCCAATACATACAAGAATCGACGATTCATGGTAGAGCAGGTGATGGCGACCTATGCCTGTTTTCGAGATCATCCCGACTATCCAAGCGCCTGTGCCAAATTTACGAACTCTATGCTGCTCAAGTGTGCTAGTGACGACAAGGCACTGGCGCGGGAATTGCTGCGGAAATTGCCGCCACGTTACTGGGATATGAAAACGCTACGTGGGTTAGGGCGTTTGCTTCTTAGTTGAGCGCCCGGCGGAGCAAGCGGAATTTGCGCGCACAACGTCAGAGCAAAGTATGGCTGAAATCGCTCTGATCTCGTCTTCTGGCCAAGCCCCCCAAGCGGTTTCAAGCAGCGCTTGGCAGTGCTCTTCCGAAAACCGCCAGCGAATATGGCGAGCAGGATTGCCTGCTACTATTGAATAAGGCTCGACATCTCGGGGCACGATACTTCCACAGGCTACGACAGCACCGTCCCAATCGTTACACCGGAAGGAATGATGCAGCCAGAGCAGAGCCAGACATCACATCGCCTTTCGTGCCATTGTAGTTTGATATGTCTGCTGCTTCCTCAACGAATGCAGGAAAGGGAAAAGTACTGATCCAGTCCGTGCGATGGAGGCGGCCAAGGAATACCTGTACGTTGCTGGCAATAGAGCAGTAGGCGCCGATACGGAGAGTTGAGCCTCATGCCAGTCGTAGAATTCAGGCATTCCATAGGTGCCATTCCCTATTGTGTACTCCGGGTAGCGTTGGCGAAGCTTTTCTTGTGCTCTTTGTAACTTGGATGGCTTTCCGTTCTTGTTTTTTAAAAAAGCCTACGAAGAGTCTTCATGATGCACCGTTTTTTATTGTGCGAAGTCGCTGTTCCAGCTTCCGAGCGGCTGGTTGACCGCATTGGTCGGCATAGCCTGAAGTCAAGGCCGAAATGTGCTGCACGGTCAGCCATTGGCTATCTTCGCGATAACGCAGCATGTGCGTGAGGTTTCGGCGGCGCTTCGAAGAAGAAAGTGCATGCTGGGAAATGATCATGTCGGCAACA
This sequence comes from Stutzerimonas stutzeri SDM-LAC, assembly GCF_000235745.1. Taxonomy (GTDB): domain Bacteria; phylum Pseudomonadota; class Gammaproteobacteria; order Pseudomonadales; family Pseudomonadaceae; genus Stutzerimonas; species Stutzerimonas stutzeri_H. Next base: position 190,391 of record NZ_AGSX01000043.1, read on the forward strand.
TCGATCAGGCCCAGGCTCCCGTCCGGCTGCTTCAACACATTGCCTAGGTGAAGTGAGCGAAAATAAATGCCTAATTGATGGAGCTGGCCAAGAAAGGCGCCAAATTGACGAATGTCCTGGTCGCGTTCCGTGTCTCCTAAGTTTCGCCAGTGATTACGCAGCGTATCGCCAGGAAGTGGACGGTAAATTATACCTTCTAATCTGGCTGACGGTATTCGGATGAAACAGTCGATTGAGGGGACTGTAACGCCAAGCGATTGCAGCTGTTTAGCATTTTCTGCGAAGCGGCGCGACGGAGGAGACCAAAGTGCTGAAGAGACCATGCGCTTGCGTCGAAACAGCTTCAGGTAATTGCCGTCCGCCAGTTCTGCGACCTTCACTCCGTGACCATCTTCTTCAATGACACGGGCAGTTTGTAACAGCTCATTGAGCTGGCCTCTGCTCAAGGTTCTGCTCCGTGGAGCTTCTTGCCGCAAGCTTATGGAAATTGCCGCGATCAATGAGAGAGGTATCCAGATGAGAAACCAGTTTTCATTAGGGCGTGAAAGAAAGTTGCTTCCTTCGGTAAGTCCCGCGGCCAGACCATAAACCACCAAGGCTGAAGCCAGCTGGAGACTGGCATGATGCTGTTGGGAAAGACAGCGAAAGAATGCTAGCAGGTACATCAATAGCCAAAGAGCAAGTCCTACTATTCCTAGTTCCAGAAGTACCGCTAACTGAACGTTGTGCGGATCTGTCAGAATAAATCCGAGTTCGGCTATATCGAAGCCGAACTCCGCACCATAGCCATGGCCGATCCAAAAATGGTCGGAGGCCTGCCGTATGGCGTCATTCCATAATTCAGGGCGGAAGGAAAGTCCTCTCTGGAGAAGTATTTCCGGCATCAGCACAACGCCTGAAATCACAGTGATGATCACTGCTGCTACCAGATACAACGCACGCCGTCCGGCCAGCGCTACCATCCAGAGACTCGTCAAGGCCATCGCCATCAGAGGAGTGCGCGAGCCGGTTGCCAAAACAGCCGCCAGTAGCGGAATCGTGAAAATGATTGAAAACCAAGATGGACAGTTGCGATCCGTTAACCAAACCGCTACCCAGTAAGTACAGAAGAAACCAAACACATGGGAAGAGAGAAGAGGGTTGGACAAAGCCCCTGTGCCGATCATGCGATCGTGCTCAGCTCCGGTTAGGAACATGGCTAGACCGACCAAGGCTGCGAGCGAGGCCAGCATGGCAGCAATACGCAGTGCTCTCAGGAGTTGGCGCTGATCCTTAAGTACGATGATCGTGCAGGAAGCGAACATCATAAATACGTAAATCGGACGCTTCGCGAGCCCGCTTGGATCGTCTTCACTACTAGTCCAAGAGAGGCTCAGCAACAGCCAGGCTGCAAGAGCCAGAAAAGCCAATATGACTGGTTCGCGGAGCATAATCAGCCAGTAGCGTGGACGGACTATGAGAGCTATCAGCGCGGGTGCTGCCATCAAACCATAGTAGAGCTTGGTATACGCGCTGGTGTCACCCAGCCAGAACAAGCCAGTCAGAAGCGCAACGTAACCAACGATTAACCAGCGACGAGCGATGAAGTCGTCTAGATGGTGCGCAGAAGGAAATAGTCTCGTCACAGTAAAGTCATTCGGCTATTGCTACGGAGCCGGCATGGTAAAGCAATAGCGCGAGGAGAGGCAGCTGCAGCTGTATGGTAATCTCTCTCCCTATTCCAGATGTCGATACGTGGACGCATGCCAGATCATCAACCCAGCGCTAGCCAATCTTCCAGCCTGAAGATCTACCTCCGCTTGCTCGGCTACGTAAGGCCTTACGTCGGCCTCTTCATGCTAAGCCTTCTCGGCTTCCTCATTTTCGCCTCCACTCAGCCAATGTTGGGCTACATACTGAAGTTCTTTGTCGATGGGCTGAACAACCCTGACGCCAGTTTTTTTGCCCAGGTGCCCCATCTGAACGAACTGGAGTGGCTGGCTGGGCTGAAGCTGCTGCAGGCGGTGCCGTTGCTGATCGTACTCATTGCACTGCTGCAGGGTATTGGCTCGTTTCTCGGCAACTATTTCCTGGCCCGTGTCTCGCTGGGCTTGGTTCATGATCTGCGTGTGGCGCTGTTCAACAACATGCTGACGCTGCCCAATCGCTACTTCGACTGCCATAACTCCGGTCACCTGATCTCGCGTATCACCTACAACGTGACCATGGTTACCGGTGCCGCAACGGATGCGATCAAGGTGGTGGTGCGTGAAGGCATGACGGTGATTTTCCTGTTCGCTACGTTGCTTTGGATGAACTGGAAACTGACCCTGGTGATGGTGGCTATTCTGCCGGTCATTGGCGTGATGGTATCCAGTGCCAGCAAGAAATTCCGCAAGCAGAGCAAGAAGATCCAGGTCGCAATGGGCGACGTCACCCACGTGGCATCCGAGACCATCCAGGGTTATCGTGTTGTGCGCAGCTTCGGTGGTGAGGCCTACGAACAGACTCGTTTTCTGGCGTCCAGCACTGATAACACCGCCAAGCAGCTGCGCATGGTCAAGACCAATGCGGTCTATACGCCTAGCCTGCAGCTGGTGATTTATACCGCGATGGCGCTGTTGATGTTTCTTGTGCTGCTGCTGCGCGGAGATGCTTCAGCGGGCGATCTTGTAGCTTACATTACTCTGGCGGGCCTGCTGCCCAAGCCGATTCGCCAGCTTTCGGAGGTCAGTTCGACGATTCAGAAGGGCGTGGCAGGCGCGGAGAGCATCTTCGAGCAGCTGGACGAAGCTCCGGAAGTGGATGCCGGCACGGTGGAGCGTGACAAGGTCAGCGGCCGGCTGGAGGTGCGTGATCTTGGCTTCATCTATCCGGGCACTGAAAAACAGGTGTTGCACGATATCAACTTCACGGTCGAGCCGGGGCAGATGGTGGCGCTGGTCGGCCGTTCGGGTAGCGGCAAGTCGACGCTGGCGAACCTGATCCCTCGTTTCTACCAGCATGACCAAGGACAGGTGCTGCTGGATGGCGTCGATATCGTGGACTACAGATTGCGAAACCTGCGTCGACACATTGCGCTGGTCACGCAGCAGGTCACGCTGTTCAACGACACGGTTGCCAATAACATCGCCTATGGCGATCTGGCCGGTGCGCCGCTGGAAGATATCCAGCGCGCCGCCCGCGATGCCTACGCCGAGGAGTTCATCCAGCAGATGCCTGAGGGTTACCAGACGCCTGTCGGAGAGAACGGCGTTCTGCTGTCAGGCGGTCAACGCCAACGTCTGGCGATCGCACGCGCACTGTTGAAGAATGCGCCAGTGCTGATTCTGGATGAGGCGACCTCAGCCTTGGATACCGAGTCCGAGCGCCATATCCAGGGTGCGCTGGATCATGCCATGGCGGGGCGCACCACGCTGGTCATCGCTCACCGTCTGAGCACCATCGAGAAGGCCGATCTTATTCTCGTGATGGAGCAAGGCCTCATCGTCGAGCGCGGTTCCCATGCCGAACTGATCGCGGCGAACGGAGCCTACGCCAGCCTGCATGCCAAGCAATTCAAGGATGATGACGAAGCCTGACTGATGTGATGGTGCCTCACGGCGAGCAATCGCTGACCGCAGACTTGAATGAACCGGCCCGCTTCATGCTGGTATTCTTTGCACCGTTTTTTTCCTTACCCGGAGCTCTGATGAAACTCACCATGCCCCGTTTCGACCAAGCCTCCGTTCTGGTGGTTGGCGACGTTATGCTCGATCGTTACTGGCATGGCGGCACCTCGCGGATATCGCCGGAAGCGCCGGTGCCGGTGGTCAAGGTCGAGCAAGTAGAGGACCGGCCGGGTGGCGCCGCCAACGTGGCGCTGAACATCGCTGCGCTGGGTGCGCCTGCTGCTTTGGTTGGCGTTACTGGAGTTGACGAAGCGCGGCAGAGCCTGACTGACAGCCTCGCTGCGGCCGGCGTGAAGACGCATTTCCAGTCCATCGAGCATCAGCCGACGATCATCAAGCTCAGGGTCATGAGTCGCCATCAGCAGCTGCTGCGCATGGACTTCGAGGAACCGTTCGAAACCGATCCGGCCGCCTTGCTTGCGCAGGTCGAATCGTTGCTCAGCGGCGTCAAGGTGCTGATCCTTTCCGACTATGGGAAGGGCGCGCTGCGTAATCATCAGGCGTTGATCCAGCTCGCGCGCAAGCGGAATGTACCGGTGCTGGCTGATCCCAAGGGCAAGGATTTCGAAATCTACCGCGGCGCTTCGGTGATTACGCCGAATCTCGGTGAGTTCGAGGCCATCGTCGGCCACTGCGCAGACGAAGCCGAGCTGGTCGCCAAGGGCGCAGAGCTGATGCACGATCTCGAACTCGGCGCCTTGTTGGTGACGCGCGGCGAACATGGGATGACCCTGCTGCGCCCCGGTCATTCGGCGCTGCATCTGCCGGCGCGTGCGCGTGAAGTGTTCGACGTGACCGGCGCGGGCGACACCGTTATCTCAACCTTGGCGGCGGCCATTGCTGCTGGAGAGGAGCTGCCGCAAGCGGTGGCGCTGGCCAACCTGGCCGCGGGTATTGTTGTCGGCAAGCTGGGCACTGCCTGTATCAGCGCACCGGAACTGCGTCGCGCCGTGCAGCGCGAGGAGGGTTCCGAGCGCGGGGTGATGACGCTCGAACAGCTGCTCACCGCGATAGAAGATGCCCGTGCCGAAGGTGAGAAGATCGTCTTCACCAACGGCTGTTTCGACATCCTGCACGCCGGGCATGTGACCTATCTGGAGCAGGCCCGCGCCCAAGGTGACCGATTGATCGTGGCGGTCAATGACGACGGTTCGGTGAGCCGTCTGAAAGGTCCAGGTCGGCCAATCAACTCGGTCGATCGGCGCATGGCGGTGCTGGCTGGGCTCGGTGCGGTCGATTGGGTCGTCTGCTTTGCTGAAGATACGCCGGAGAATTTGCTTGCCGAGGTCAAGCCGGATGTACTGGTGAAGGGCGGCGACTACGGTGTCGATCAGGTTGTAGGGGCCGATCTGGTGACCGCCTATGGCGGCGAGGTCAAGGTGTTGGGGTTGGTCGAGAACAGCTCTACCACCGCCATCGTAGAGAAAATTCGCAAGCGATAAGCGTAGCCGCTGCCCAGCTGACCTCGGCTGGGCAGCCCCCTCCGGCTCAACTCAACCGGATGCCGCTACGGCGATGGTCTTGATCCAGTCGCGCCAGGTAATGCGCTCTTCTCGCACCACCCAGGCATCCTGACCCGCAAAGCTCTCCGAAAGCCAGACCCCACGGGTGCTGGCCGCAACGGGCTGGCCTTTGCGCAAGGTGAACAACGCGGCGGTCGGGCGGCCTTGCAGCAGCGGGACCAGATAGAGGTCGGGTCTGCTGCGGGACAGTTCAGCGACGAGCTTGCCGTCTTCCATGCGTTCATCAACATGGAACAGGCTGAGCTCTCGGGTCTCCTTCGGCAATTCGAGGCGCATGTCGTACACCAGCTGCAGTGAAGCTGTGGGCAGATGAACATAGGCTCGCGGGCGCTCCATCAAGGTCATCTGGCCGCACTGAACCGGTCTCGCCGAGCCGGAAAGCGAGGCCAGGTTGAAATGCACGGCCTCGCGATAGCGCAAGCTGCCCTGATAGGGAGCCGGTAGCCATGTGTCCCCGAAGCGCCCGGCGAGCCAGCCCTCAGGCGTTTCCAGCAAACATTCTTCAGCAACTTCCTGAATCGCGGTGAGCAGAGGGAGGCTGAGCTCATGGGCCGGGACATAGCCGGAAATCAGCTTGAGTACCACGTCGCCGCGATCCTGGCGCTGCTGGCGCACCAGTGCCCAGTACTCCTGGCCCTGCCAGCAGAGCGTCAGGCGTACGGAGACACCTAGATTGGCCAGCTCGATGTTGAAGCGACTTGGATCTTCGACCGCAACAGGGCGGCGGCGCTCGAGCATTTCACTGAAGTTCAGCGGGCGGCCGAGACTCTGGTAGCGCAGGCTTTCCGGACTGGCTTCGACGCTAAGCGGCAGCGTCTTGAAGGCGGTCGGGTTCTTGCGGATCAGTACACGCGGCATTCGGCTCCTCCTGACAGTCGGCGGCCGTCTGGCCATTTATTGTTGTTGGGATAAAACGGATGCGGCGGTACGTACGTTAGCTGACAAGTGTTGCGGGTTGATGGTGCCAATGATGGCCGCGCCGACGCCGGGGTGACTGAACAACAGTTCGAAGCTGAGCCGTACGGGGTCTTGATCCGGCGTCAGGCAAACATGGCCGCTGGCAAGCGCCTTCTTGACCAGGATGCCCTTGGCGTGTGCCTGAGCGTAGTCGAGCACTGGCCGCTCGGCCTGCTCGTTGAGGTTGTAGGTCACCATCGCACAGTCTCCCTGCTCTAGGGCGAAAAGGCCCCCTTCGACGGTTTTACCGGACAGGCCATAGCCCAGAATCTTGCCCTCGCGCTTGAGCTCGGCAAGGGTTTCGTAAACGCCGCTGTGCTGGAGGATTTCCAGATCGCGCCCGTCCGAATGCACCAGCACCAGTTCGATACGGTCGGTCTTCAGCCGCTGGAGGCTGCGCTCCACGGAGAATCGCGTATGAGCCGGCGAGAAATCGAAGTGCGATTGGCCGTCGATGAACTCCTCGCCAACCTTGCTAACCACCACCCAATGGTCGCGCTGGCCCTGCAACAGCGGGCCCAGGCGCTCTTCGCTGACACCGTAGGCGGGCGCTGTGTCGATCAGGTTGATGCCGAGATTCCGCGCCAAATCAAGCAAGTGGCGCGCCTGTGCATCGTCGGGAATACGAAAGCCGTTGGGGTACTTCACGCCCTGATCTCGACCCAGCTTGACCGTGCCCAGGCCCAATGGCGATACATTCAAGCCGGTACTGCCCAATGAGCGATGCAAGGCGTGAAGGGTCGTTTCCATCAGACCAGTCCTTCCCAGAACGGCCCGGTGATAGCGGGGCGTGGCAGTTCAGGCAGTGGCGTCACTGGTTGCGGTTGGATGCCGTCTCGGCCCAGCGCGGCTTCAACCCGGTCGGCAAAGTCCGGGGACAGCGCCAGTTTGGTTGGCCAGCCGACGAGCAGGCGGCCCTGTTCTGCAAGGAAAGCGTTGTCCGGCCTGGCCAGCGCGGACTGGGCCGGCTCGGCTCGATCAATGCGCAGCGTCGCCCATTTTGCTGCCGACAGATCGATCCAGGGCACCAGCTCCGCCAGCTCTTTTTTCGCGGCAGCAATCTGTGCGGCCTCGTCGCGCGCGACCCCGCCTGCTTCGGCCAGATCGCCGCCCAGGTACCACACCCATTCGCCGTCGGTAGCGGGGTGACTGGTTACCGTGATCCGCGGCTTGGAACCGCCGCCCAGGCAGTGCGCGTAGAGCGGCTTCAATGTTGGCGCCTTGACGATGACCATGTGCAATGGGCGCTTTTGCATTGCCGGCTGAGCAAGGCCCATCGCGTTCAGCAACTCGGCATTGCCCGCGCCAGCAGTCAATACAATGCGTTGAGCGCTGATCGAGCGACCGTCGACGATCAGCCCGGTCAACTCGCCGTTTTCCCTTAGCGGCTCGATTCGCTCGGCTTTCAGCAGGCCTGCGCCCGACAGATCCGCGAGTCGCTGGATCAGACTGGGCACGTCCAGCACCAGTTCGCTGAGGCGGTAGACTTTGCCTTTGAAGCGCGGGTCCTGAAGCGCTGGTGGCAAGTCGGCCCCCTTCACCTGACCGACACGGGAGCGGACGGCTTTGCTGGCGAAGAAGCTGGTGAGGTTGCCGGTCAGGGTGCCTGGCGACCACAGGTAATGTGCATCGGACAAAAGCCGCACGCCGGTCAAATCCAGCTCGCCGCTACCTTCGAGCGCTTCGCGCCAGCGCCGAGGCATGTCGGCGATGGCTTCCGATGCGCCGGTCAACGCACCGCTCAGTGCGTACTTGGTCCCGCCGTGGATGATGCCCTGCGACTTGACGCTTTGTCCGCCGCCGAGCACGCCCTTGTCCACCAGCAGCGTCGAATAGCCCAGGCGGCGCAGACGGGCGTTCAGCCACAGACCGGCGACCCCACCGCCTACGATCAGAACATCGGTGCTCAGTGACTCGGACATGGACGGGCCTCGTAGAGAAATCAGGCGCGCAGTATAACCGCTCACCCCTGAACATCAGCGGATACGGCTCAGTGTCCGCTGCTGCCGGAAAACAACTGGATGACCACCACGCCGGCGACGATCAGCGCCATGCCGAGTACCGCCGGAAGGTCGAGCTTCTGCTGATAGATCACCGCTGCGGCGATGCTTACCAGGACGATGCCAAGGCCTGCCCAGATGGCGTAGGCAATGCCCACCGGAATGCTTTTGACCACCAGCGCGAGCATCCAAAACGACAGGCTGTAGCCCGCGATCACCAGAAACAGCGGAAGTGGGCGACTGAAGCCGGCCAGCGATTTCATGGATGTGGTGGCGATCACCTCTGCGGTAATGGCGATGGCGAGATAGATATAGCCAGTCATATGAACTCCGGTTGCATGAGGAGCAGATCAGTGCTGCGCTCATTCGGCTCCCCCGGTGCGGACAAGTTCGGCGCAATGCTGCCGGATGCAGCGCCGTGCTTCGCTGTGGCCGTTGTGTCCGCCGCTTTGCTAAGCTCCGCGCCCATGAATCGTGCCCTCTATACAGTACTGTTCCATCTCGCTTTGCCTCTGGTGGTTGCTCGTCTGTTCTGGCGCGCCCGTCGGGCCCCGGCTTATCGGTCGCGTATCGGTGAGCGCTTCGCTATCGGTCTGCCGGACTTCCAGCCTGGCGGCATCTGGGTGCATGCGGTGTCGGTCGGCGAAAGCATCGCCGCGGCGCCGATGATTCGCGCGCTCAGGGAGCGTTATCCGCAGTTGCCGATCACCGTGACCTGCATGACTCCGACCGGCTCCGAGCGGATCAAGGCGCTGTTTGGCGATACGGTGCAGCATTGCTATCTGCCTTACGACCTGCCGTGGTCAGCGGCGCGCTTTCTTGAACGCTTGCAGCCGAAGCTGGCGGTGGTGATGGAAACCGAGCTATGGCCGAACCATATTCATCAATGTGCGCAGCGGGGCATCCCTGTGGCGCTGGCCAATGCGCGCTTATCCGAGCGCTCGGCGCGTGGCTATGCACGCTTCGCCCGGCTGACCGCGCCGATGCTGGCCGAACTAAGCCTGATCGCTGCGCAGACCAGCGCCGAGGCTGCGCGCTTTCTACAGCTCGGGGCGCGTGAGGCCAGTGTGCAGGTTACCGGCTCGATCAAATTCGACCTGACCATTGATCCGGCGTTGCCGGCGCGCGCCTCGCAGCTCCGTCAACAGTGGGGCGCTGTGTCGCGGCCAATCTGGATCGGCGCCAGCACTCATACCGGTGAAGACGAAATTCTGCTTGCGGCGCATCGGCTGATCCTGGATCAACAGCCCAATGCGTTGTTGATCCTCGTGCCGCGCCACCCGGAACGCTTCGGCTCGGTGTATGAGCTGTGCAGCAAACAGGGTTTCAGCACGGTTCGCCGATCCATTGCAGAACCGCCGCAGGCCGAGACTCAAGTGCTGCTTGGCGACACCATGGGCGAGTTGCTGTTTCTGTTTGCATTGGCTGATGTCGCGTTTGTCGGCGGCAGCCTGGTGCCGACGGGCGGGCACAACCTGCTCGAACCCGCTGCGTTGGGTAAGCCGGTCGTGACAGGGCCGCACGTATTCAACTTTCTCGATATCGCCGCACAGCTCCGCGATGCCGGTGCGCTCGTTGAAATCGGCAGCGCGCCTGAGCTGGCGTCGGCAATTGAGGGGTTCTGGAGCGACCCCGAGCGCGCCGGGCGCGCGCGCGATGCAGGCTTGACGGTGCTGAAAAACAATCAGGGCGCGCTGGGGCGGTTGTTGGCAGGGCTGGATCAGCTGCTCCAACGCTAAGGCGCGTCCCGCGCCAAAGCGCTGGGTTGCAACCATGCCGCTCCTAGACTTGTACTGAGGGTGCGTCGCATGCCTGCCGCGCCGCCGCTGCTACTCGATACGCACCGGGCGGGCGAAATTCTCGGACAGGTCCGGCGGCAGGAAATCAGTGTCCGGGTCGTAGTCCGTTTTCAGATAGCGCTGCAGATCTTCCAAGTCACCGGGGTTGAGTGTGCCAGCGGCCTGTTTCAGGCGCAGGCTGTCGATGATGTAGTCGTAGCGGGCATTGTTGTAGTCGCGCACGGAAGCGAACAGGCGCCGCTGCGTGTCGAGCACGTCGACAATGTTACGTGTACCGACCTGGTAGCCGATATCGGTGGCTTCCAGGGCGCTCTGGTTGGAAACGATCGATTGCCGCCGTGCCTGCACTTGCTCCACATCGGTGTTCACCGCCCGATAAAGGTTGCGGGTGGTCTCGACCACCTGGCGCCGCAAGCTTTCGCGCTGTTGCTCGGTCTGGGTCAACTGGTGGAAAGCTTCGCGGCGCCGGGAGCTGATCAGCCCGCCGCTGTACAGCGGAATGTTCAGCTGCAAGCCGATGCTGCGCTGCTCGACATCACCGGTGTAGCGAGGGATACCGGTCACCGCTTCGCTACCTGTATTGGTGAACCCCAAGCTGTCGTTGTCGCCCTTGCTGTAACGCGCCACGGCGTCGAGTGTTGGTGCATGACCCGAACGGCGCTGGCGTAGGGTTTCCTCTGCGGCGTTGACGGCCTGGTTGCTGGCCAGCAGGTCGAGGTTCTGTTGCGTGGCGGTGTTGACCCAGGCACTCGCGTCGTTGGGGATGGGTGGCAGCACCGGCAAGCTGTGCTCGATGCCTTCCAGCGCCAAATATTCGCGGTTGGTCAGGGTAAACAGCGCCTGGAATGCATCGTCCACCTGCCGCTGTGTGAGCAGTCGGTTGGCGCGCGCGGTATCGAAGCCCGCCTGGGCTTCGAGTACATCGGTACGGTCAGACAGGCCCACTTCGAAGCGCTCATTGGCTTGATCCAGCTGACGCTGAAACGCCGCCTCCTCGGCCTTGGCCGCGGCGAGATTGTCCTGGGCGCGTAATACGGAAAAGTAGGCTTGCGCGGTGAGGCGAATCAGATCCTGTTCGGCAATCGAATATTCCAGCGCGGCCTGTTCGCTGATGGCCTCGGCTGCCTGTAGCTGAAACCAACGTTCAGGGCGGAAGATCGGCTGGCTGAGGGTCGCCTGGTAGACAGTGCCACTGCGCGACAGTGAGCGCGACCCCATGGATGTATCGACGTCGGTGCGCGTATTGCTGAGCTCCGCTCCGCCGCTGAGGTTCGGTAACAGGCCGGCACGCGCCTGCGGCACGACCTCTTGAATCGCCTGGAACTGAGCGCGCGCCGCCGCGAGGTCGGCGTTGTTTTCGACGGCCTGCCGGTAGACGCTGACCAGGTCGGTTCGAGCGGAAAGCGGAGGCGCTGTCTGAGCCCAGGTCAGCCCGGACGAGGCGGCGGTCACGGCGAGTGCCAACGTGAGTCTGCGCAGCATGTGCGTCTTTCCCTGAAGCGAAGTGATGGGCAAGGCTATGCGCGGTCATGCGGTCGGTCAAGGCGCTTGAACAGGGCGTTCGGGACCTTTGTCGGTCGGGATGCAGCAGCAGGCTGGCCGGGCATGAATGTGACCCGTCAGTCGCGCATGGCGCTGTCGGCATGGTATTCCCAAGCAGTCTTGATTAGACTCGGCCCCGTTCTTGTCGGGGTGCCTTGAATCGAAGGCTGAGATCGGAAAGTTCCGGATCCCGTTGAACCTGATCAGGTTAAGGCCTGCGTAGGGAACAAGATGTGCTCGCCGGTCGTTCGGCCAGCTCTCTCGGCGCCAGTTCCGGCGCGCCCCGATGCCCTTCATCCGCCGTGTTTTTCAGGTTCGCTCCGACAACTATCGAGGAGCCAGCCTGATGCGTGCAGAACAACAAAACCTGAGTGAATCGGCCCAGGTCGACCAGCAGTCGATCCAGCCTTTCCCCCGTTCTCAGAAAATCTATGTGCAGGGCTCACGCCCGGATATTCGCGTGCCGATGCGCGAGATCAGTCTCGACGTTACCCCTACAGACTTCGGCGGCGAGATCAACGCGCCAGTGCTGGTGTACGACACCTCCGGTCCTTACACCGATCCGAGCGTGACCATTGACGTGCGTAAAGGCCTGGCCGACGTGCGTTCGGCCTGGATCGACGACCGTGGCGACACCGAGTTGCTCGACGGCCTGACCTCGCAGTTCGGCCAGCAGCGCCTGGCCGATGCCGAGCTGACCAAGATGCGCTTTGCCCACGTGCGCAATCCGCGCCGCGCCAAGCCGGGCAAGAACGTCAGCCAGATGCATTACGCGCGTCAGGGCATCATCACGCCCGAGATGGAGTTCGTCGCCATCCGCGAAAACCTGAAGCTGCAGGAAGCCCGCGCCGCCGGCCTGCTTGCCGAGCAACATGCCGGGCAGAGCTTCGGTGCCTCGATCCCGAAGGAAATCACCGTCGAATTCGTGCGTGACGAAGTGGCGCGCGGCCGCGCCATTATCCCCGCCAACATCAACCACACCGAGCTCGAGCCGATGATCATCGGCCGCAACTTCCTGGTGAAGATCAACGGCAATATCGGCAACTCGGCGCTGGGTTCCTCGATTGAAGAAGAAGTTGCCAAGCTGACCTGGGGCATTCGCTGGGGGTCTGACACCGTCATGGACCTGTCAACCGGCAAGCACATCCATGAAACCCGCGAGTGGATCATCCGCAACTCGCCGGTGCCGATCGGTACCGTGCCGATTTATCAGGCTTTGGAGAAGGTTAACGGCGTGGCCGAAGACCTGACCTGGGAGCTGTTCCGCGACACGCTGATTGAACAGGCCGAGCAGGGCGTTGACTACTTCACCATCCACGCCGGTGTGCTGTTGCGCTACGTCCCGCTGACCGCCAAACGCGTCACCGGCATTGTCAGCCGCGGTGGCTCGATCATGGCCAAGTGGTGCCTGGCGCATCACCAGGAGAATTTCCTTTACACCCACTTCGAGGAAATCTGCGAAATCATGAAGGCCTATGACGTCAGCTTCTCGCTGGGTGACGGCCTGCGTCCGGGATCGATCGCCGATGCCAACGATGCTGCGCAGTTTGGCGAGCTGGAAACCCTCGGCGAGCTGACCAAGATCGCCTGGAAGCACGATGTGCAGTGCATGATCGAAGGCCCGGGCCACGTACCGATGCAGTTGATCAAGGAGAACATGGACAAGCAGCTGGAATGCTGCGATGAGGCGCCGTTCTACACCCTCGGTCCGCTGACCACCGACATCGCACCGGGTTACGACCACATTACCAGCGGCATCGGTGCCGCCATGATCGGCTGGTTCGGTTGCGCCATGCTCTGCTACGTCACGCCGAAGGAGCACCTCGGCCTGCCGAACAAGGATGACGTCAAGACCGGCATCATCACCTACAAGATCGCCGCGCATGCCGCCGACCTTGCCAAGGGCCACCCGGGCGCCCAGATCCGCGACAATGCCTTGAGTAAGGCGCGCTTCGAATTCCGCTGGGAAGACCAGTTCAACCTCGGCCTGGACCCGGACACCGCGCGTAGCTATCACGACGAAACCCTGCCCAAGGATTCGGCCAAGGTCGCGCACTTCTGCTCCATGTGCGGCCCGAAGTTCTGCTCGATGAAGATCACCCAGGAGGTGCGTGAATACGCGGCGGAGAACGGCCTGACCGACGAGCAAAAGGCCATCGAAGCCGGCTTCAAGGAGCAGTCTTCGCGCTTCAAGGATGAAGGCTCGGTGATCTACAAGCAGGTGTGATGATGATTCCGTAGAGTGGCTGTCGCTTTTCACATCCACCGCATGACGCCTTCGTTCGGTGGATCGGTGAAGCGTGATCCACCCTACGGAGGTCGTGGTTTTGTAACCGCAGGGCGGCGCATCCCGCCGAAGCTCCGTAGATCCGCAGGATGGAATCGCCAGGAGGCGCTTCCGTCGTTTACCGCGCGATGAAGGATGCTTGATGCGGCGCGGCGGATGGCGTCGGGGCGACCGAGGGGCGGCGGGTTTGCCGCGTATCCTCGGATTACCTTCGGCTAATCCAAGCTACAAAACCGCAGCCTCGTAGGGTGGATGTCGTTTTTACATCCACCGTGACGCTGTTCGGTGGATCGATAAAGCGACATCCGCTCTACATGGCGGCTGGTTCGCGGCCATGGGCCGCTCCTACAATTCTGGCTCTGCCAGCTCTGTAGGATGGAATCGCCACCAGCGCTTCCGGCGTTCCGCGAAATACACCCGGCTCTGCCGGGTTCCACAACAATTCCTTTGAGACAAACCTTGAACATTCATGGTCGTTATTCCCCCCATCAGCGCATCGCCGCCGAACATCGCGTCTTCGGCGGACGTGATCTGTTTTCCCTGTGGTTTTCCCTTGGCGTCGGCTTGATGGTGCTGCAGCTCGGCGCCTTGCTGGCGCCTGGATTGGGCATGCAGGGCGCCTTGCTGGCAATCGTCAGCGGCACAGCGGTCGGCGTGATATTGCTCGGCGCGGTGGCCGTGATCGGTAGCGATACCGGCTTGTCGTCAATGGCCAACCTGAAGCGCACGCTGGGTGACCGCGGGGCAGTGCTGCCGGCATTGCTGAACCTGATTCAGTTGATCGGCTGGGGCGCGTTCGAAATCATCGTCATGCGCGACGCGGCGAGCCTGCTGGCAACCCGTGCATTCGGCGAGCAGAGCTGGCTGATCAGCCCCATGCTCTGGACGTTGTTCTTCGGTGCGCTGGCGACGTTATTGGCGATTACCGGTCCACTCACGTTTGTACGTCGAATCCTGCGCAAGTGGGGTATCTGGCTGCTGCTCGGCGCCTGCGTCTGGCTGACATGGAACCTGTTCGACAAGGCCGATCTCAATGCACTTTGGGCACGTCAAGGCGACCGCTCGCTGCCCTTTGCGTTGGGCTTCGATATCGCCATTGCCATGCCGCTATCCTGGCTTCCACTGATTGCCGATTATTCGCGTTTCGGCAAGGCGGCGGGTCGGGTGTTCGGCGGCACGGTGCTGGGCTTCTTCATCGGTAACGTCTGGCTGATGAGCCTTGGCGTCGCCTACACCCTGGCGTTTGCCGATAGCGGCGAGGTTAATGCATTGTTGCTGGCACTGGCCGGCGCCGGACTGGGGATTCCGCTGCTGCTGATCCTGCTGGATGAGTCGGAAAATGCCTTCGCCGACATCCATTCGGCGGCAGTGTCAGTGGGCATTCTGCTGCCGTTCAAGGTCGAGCGGCTGGCACTGGCGATCGGCGCCCTTTGCACCCTGATTGCCTGGTTCGCGCCGCTGGCAAAATACCAGAACTTCCTGCTGCTGATCGGCTCGGTGTTCGCGCCATTGTTCGGCGTGGTGCTGGTGGATCACTACCTGCTGCGTCGGCGCGGACAGCTGCAGGCCACGGCTGCGATCCTGCGCTGGGAAACGCTGCTGGCCTGGGGATGCGGTGTGGTCGTCTATCACGTGCTTGCCAGCGCCTGGCCTGAGATTGGCGCCAGCCTGCCGGCATTGTTTCTGTCCGGTGGGTTGCTGTTGGTGTTGAGCCGCTTCGGTGGGACTACGGCACATACGCCGATTACACAATAGAGCCGGGTGGGGCGAACCGGGCCATAGGTGTGCTGCAGGCGTCCTACATTCCCACTTTCCCGCGATTGGCGACACGGCCCGCCCGTACGGGCCAGTTGGCCGATTCTGGCCTATCAAAAATTTTCAAAATGCATTTGCACTGCTGAACTTGTCGCCGGAGTTGCGTACTAATCCCGGTTCGCTTTCTTGCACTGAAGCGTAACGACAATAAGGAAATAGGGAATGAACGCTCAGCATCAAACCTCCTCGGCTGAAGAGATCGACCTCGTCGAGCTGTTTCGCGCCCTTTGGCGACAGAAGCTTCTGATCGTTGCTATTACGGCAATCGTTACGCTGATCGCGGCCGCCTACGCTTTCCTCGCGACACCGTATTACCAGACCAGAACCTATCTCCGCCCCGTTCCGCAAAGCAGTCTCGACCAGCTTAATGAGACCGGCATCTACAAGCTCACCCCAGAAGAGGCTATCAACCGAGTAGCCGGTGGGTTGTCCTCCTATGACAACCGGCTCGACTTCTTCCTGAACAACCAAGATCTTTTCCAGCAGATCGAAACGCGCGGCGACTCCCTCGAACAGACATTTGCGAACTTCAACGAAGAAGCGTTTGAAGTGCTCTTCCCGGACCCAAAGCGAAAGGACAATCGCAGTGCCTTTGTTGGGCTCGAGCTGACCTATCCCCAAGGCATGGAGGGTGCTTCGGTAGTCAACGGGTTCGTCGCGTATGTGCTCGAACTCGAACGTCGTGAAATTGCGGACGACCTGGAAAGCCTAGTCAGGAACCGACTCGCGAGCCTGGACATGAATATGGAGGCTCAGCGTGCTAGCTATTCAGCTTCCAAGGAAGCGAAAATTGCAACGCTTCTGGAGGCAGATGCCTTGAAGCGCGCCGAGTTGCAGGACGAGCTCACCGCGTTGCGTGCCGAACTCAAGACCCGCCGAACAAACCGCATCCAACAGCTCAATGAAGCGATCAGCATTGCTGAGTCGCTGGGGATTCGCACACCGACCAGCCCCTCGGGCATGGCCGAATCGCCTCGTAATGGCACCCAGGTCATTCGCACCGAAGTGACTAATCAGGAGATGCCCCTTTATTTCATGGGTACCGAAGCGTTGACCGCTGAGCGTGACGCGCTCGCTGCGCGAACCTCGGACGACTTTATCGAGCCCCGCATCGCCGAGATCCAGTCGGAACTGGCCATGCTCAAAACGAATCGAGAAGTGGAGATTATGAACGAGCGTGAAGGCGAAGACGTTTACCTGCAGAACCTCGCTGCGCTACGCGAAGAGGCGGCTCGCCTGAAAGGCATCAAGCTCGACACGGAACGGCTACGACTGGTCCGCCTGGACCAGCCGGCGCTGCAACCACTCAGCCCCATCAAGCCGAAAAAAGCCATGATTCTCGCCTTGGGGCTGGTGCTTGGTGGGATGCTCGGCGTCTTTGTTGCATTGGTGCGTAGCCTCATAACGCGTAATCAGGAGCCGCACCTCGCCCTTCGCTGATTTCAGCCGTCCACTAGTGTGATGACCGCGCTCCTCCATAACTGGTCTACACGGGCGAGCCATAACCAAATGGTGCGCCCTAGCTGTTCGATAAGGCTGCTCAGCCCCCGTGGCAGTTGCCACAGCTCAAAATACGCTAAACCCGTCTCGGCGAGATGCACCCGTACGCAGCCCGCCAACCTCCTCCGCTTCTGTAGGAGGCCCACCTTCGGGTGAAGCTATTCGCGCTCAGCCCCGATCTGCAAGCAGTTCCCCCGCCTAAAATACCGCGCGTCACCTGCGACACATCGTCAGCTCTAATGCACGCCGTCCCGCTTGTTTTTTGTGATCTGGGTGGCAAAATGGCGGCCCGCAAAACATTACGGAACATTTCCGTTTTCTTGTGGTCGCGACCGGGCGCCGGCATTCGCCGCGCTGCACACTGATGAGACGGAATTCGACGTGAACGCTGTAGCCTCCCCGCAGAATTTGACCCCCGTTACGCACGATGAGATTGATCTGGTTCAGCTCGTCAGCGCGCTATGGAAGCAAAAAACGCTAATCACCGCCGTCACTGCATTGGTCGGTGTCCTCGGACTCGTGTACGCCTTGCTCGCAACGCCGTATTACACCGTCCAAAGCGTGCTGCGCCCAGCCGCCATCAAAGACCTCGATGAGCTCAACCACCTGGGCGTCTACGAGCTGTCACCGAAGCAGGCACTGGCCCAAGTCGGAATCGCGCTGGATTCCTACGAAAACCGCCTTGAGTTCTTTCGGGACAACCAGCCCTTGTTTGCTGATCTAGCCCAGCCCGGTCGCAGCCTGGAGCAAGCGTTCGAGGCATTCAACGATAAATCATTCAAACTGCTGCAGCCCGACGCGAAGAAGGTCGAAGGCACCACGCCATTCGTGGGTATTCAGCTGACCTACCCGCAAGGTCTCGACGGGGTAGAGGTCGTTAACAGTTTCGTCCAGTACTCTCTGACCAACGTCCGCCAGCAGATCGCCGCAGACCTCGATACGCTGATCAGCAACCGGCTCAGCCAGCTGGATAAAAAAATGGCCGCCGCTCGTGAGCACTACGATGCCACCAAGGAAATCAAGATAGCCAAGCTGACCGAGGCGGATGCACTCAAACGTGCCGAACTGAGCGACGAACTGGCTGCGCTGCGCCAACAACTGAAAACACGGCGCGAAAACCGCATCAACCAACTCAACGAAGCCATTCGCATTGCTTCGTCGCTGGGCATCACCAAGCCCACCACCCCCTCATCGCTTGGCGCCGCCGAGATCACCAGCCAAGGCAGCGTGATCCGCACAGAGGTGAACAACCAGCAGATCCCGCTTTACTTCATGGGCAGTGACGCACTGGAGGCCGAGCGCAAAGCACTCCTGGCTCGCCGCTCCGACGATTTCACCGAGCCGCGCATTGCACAAATCGCCCGCGAACTGAAACTGCTCGAGCACAACCGCCAGATCGAAGTGCTCAACAGCCGCGAAAACGAAGACCTGTTTCTGAAAGACCTCGCGGCCTGGCGAGAAGAGGCCGCACGCCTGCGTGCCCTGCAGTTTGATACCGAGTCGCTCAAGCTGGTATCCATCGACCAGGCTGCAGTAGAGCCGACCAATCCGATCAAGCCAAAGAAGGCGCTCATCGTTGCGCTCGCGTTGGTGCTCGGCGGTATGCTTGGGTTGTTCATCGCGCTGGTGCGAAACCTCCGTCGCCCCGTTCCTGCGACCTGACCATCCATCCGTCGGAACGCTGCTGGCAATTCAGTCTCTCCGAAACTCGGTAGAATCCCCGCTTATTTTTCAGCGGGCTCGTGGCTAGTCTGTCACGGGCGCCTTGGTGACGTTGTTAAAGGAATAACCATGACCTATCCACAAATAGAACATCACGGTGCCAAGGACGGCGTAACCGGCTCCTGCCATCAACTGCTCATTAATGCCGCCACTAGCTTGCTGATCGACTGTGGCCTGTTCCAGGGCAACGATGCATCGATCCCTGATGAACCTGGCGCTGATCGCCTCGCTATTGAGTTCCCGCTGGACGGCATAAAGGCGCTGATCGCCACCCACGTGCACATCGACCACGTCGGCCGCATTCCCTACCTGCTCCCGGCAGGGTTCGGTG